>NZ_JARRAG010000001.1:1348245-1685306 GCF_029589435.1 Paludisphaera mucosa
GCCGGGGCGCTGGACGTCGGGGCCGTAGAGGTCGATGATCGACTTCGGCTCGCCGCTCAGGTCGGTCAGCTCGGGGACGGACGATTGCATCCGGTAGGCCAGCTCGTACTGGGCGATCCGCGTGAGGATTTCGGGGTCGCCGGTCTCCTGGTGGCGCAGGGTGTTCAGCTCGCCGAGGTCGTCGAGCTGACGGCGGCGGAGCTGGGGCGAGCAGCCGGAAGGATTCGCCAGGTAGAGGACCGGGTCCTTCCCCCCACGGAGCTTGACCCCCTGATACCGCGAGGGCAGGAATCCGCTGCCCCAGAGCCTGTCGTAGAGCGGCTGGTCGGTCCGGCCGCGGGAGAGGAGCACCACGAACGACGGGAGGTCGACGTTCATGCTGCCGAGGCCGTAGGCGACCCACGAGCCCATGCTGGGCCGGCCGGCGAGCTGAGAACCCGTCTGCACGAACGTCACGGCCGGGTCGTGGTTGATCGCCTCGGTCTGCATCGACCGGATGATGCATAGGTCGTCGACGACCTTCGCGGTGTGCGGCAGCAGCTCGCTCAGCCACGCGCCGCTCTGGCCGTGCTGGGCGAACTTGAAGATCGAGGGGGCGACGGGCAGATTTTTCTGGCCCGACGTCATGGTGGTGATCCGCTGGCCCATCCGGATCGAGTCGGGCAGCTCGACGCCGCGCTTCTCGCGGATCGCCGGCTTGTAGTCGAACAGGTCCAGTTGCGACGGCGCGCCCGACTGGAACAGGTAGATGACCCGCTTGGCCTTCGCCGGGAAGTGGGGGAGGCCGGGCAGGGCCCCGGTCGAGGCGACCTCGGGCCGGGCCGCGTCGCCCGCGCCGGCGGGCGGTCCCAGCAGCGACCCCAGCGCCATCGATCCCAAACCGAGGCCCGACCGCCTGAGGAACAGGCGGCGGTTCATCTCCTGCGCGATCTGAAGCTCGTCCACGAGGCGTTCTCCGTGCGGCCCGCTCGGCTCACTCGAGCGTGATCGTCTCGTCCAGATTCAGGATGACCCCGGCGGTCGCGGCGTAGGCGGCCAGCTCGACCGGGTCGACACCCGGCGGGCCGGGATTCTCGCCCTGCTTGATCAATACGCCGGCCGCCCCGGGATCGGTGCGGAAGCTTTCGAGATACTTGTTCAGCCCCGCGAGCAACACCCGGCGCTCGTTCTGGTTGGGCTCGCGGCCGGTCGACCGACGGAAGGCGAAGGCGATGCGGTCCTCGGGAGTCGAGCCGCCGTTCGCGATCATGAGGGCGGCCAGGCTGCGCGCGGCTTCCACGTACACGACGTCGTTGAGCAATTCGAGGGCCTGCAAGGGCGTGTTGGTGCGCGCCCGCTTGACCTGGCAGATCTCGCGGCTCGGCGCGTCGAAGGTCGACATCACGGGGTGGGGGACGGTCCGCTTTCGATAGATGTACAGGCTGCGCCGATAGAGGTCGTCGCCCTTGTCCTGGACGTAGGGCGCCTCGCCGGCCCCGCCGGCCATCTCTTCCCAGAGGCCCGCCGGCTGGTACGGCTTGACCGACGGCCCCCCCAGATGGGACGAGAGCAGGCCCGAGATCGCCAGCACGTTGTCCCGCACGGCCTCGGCCCCCAGTCGGAAACGCGGGCCGCGGGCCAGGAGGCGGTTGTCCGGGTCGCGCTGGAGCAACTCGGCGGGGGCCCGGGACGACTGTCGATAGACCGTGCTCGTGACGATCAGGCGGTGGAGCCTTTTGAGGTCCCAGCCGTCGCGGACCAGCTCGGTGGCCAGCCAGTCCAGCAGCGTCGGGTTGGCGGGCGGGTCGCTCTGGAGGCCGAAATTCTCGGACGACTTCACCAGGCCCTCGCCGAAATGCCGCTGCCAGATGCGGTTGACGGTCACGCGCGGCGTCAGGGGATTGTCGGGGGACACCAGCCAACGCCCCAGCGCCAGGCGGTCGGTCGCGGGTCCGGAGGGCAGGGGGGGCAGGCAGGACGGCACGCCGGCCGACAGCGCCATCGACGTGTCGGGCTGGTCGTACTGTCCCCGCTTCAGCGGGTGCAGGGGCCGCGGCGCGGGGGCGTCTTCCATGATCATGACGGTCGGGATCGCCTGCTCGAAATCGGTCTTCTCCTTCTGGAGCTTCGCGCCATGCTCGGCGAGCGGGCGAAGGTCGTGGTCGACGAAGGCGCGGAAGTAGGCGCCGAGGATCCCGCGACGGGTCGCCGTCCTATCGGCGTCGGGGACGCGGGCGATTTCCAGGACCGGGCGTTCGTACAGGGCTCTTGCCTCGTCGGGCGAGACGTTGCGGCGATCGATGCGGACGTCGGCCAGCTCGCCGCGAAACGGCAGGCTCGTGGAGCGTTTGCCGATCCGCAGGGGTTGGTCGGTCGCCAGCATGTTCTTGAGGGCGTCGACCTCGACCTCCGTCGCGACCGGCCGGCCGTCGACGTGGATCTTCAGGCCGGCGGCCTTGCTCGACCCGTCGTAGCTCACCACGACGTGCGACCAGGGCGCGCGGGGGAGCGGATCCTTCGTCTTGACCTTGATGGCGTCGCCGGGCCAGGCGTGGACGAGATGGACGGTGACCTTGCCGTCGAGGATGCAGACGTCGTACCCCCGATAGGCGGCCGCGTCGTCCATCTTGCTCAGGCAGGCCCCGTCGCCCAGCGGGCGGACCCATAGTGCGACCGTGAATGGCTCGGTCGATTCCAGTTTCGGGCCGGCCGCGGCCTCGACGAAGGAGTCGGGTTGGCCGTCGAGGGCGATGGCGCGAGCGGACGGGCCGTCGACCCAGGTCGGCTCGCCCTTGCCGCGAAAGGTTCCCGCGATCGCCTCGCTCGCCCCGGCTCGGGCCTGAACGTCGCCCGAGAGGGGAAAGCGGAACGCCCAGGCGGCCGGTTCCGGGTCCGGCGGCTGGCGACGGATCCCCTCTTCCCAGGCGAACTGCTTCGCTCCCAGCTCGGTCTCGGCCTGCTGGACGGCCTTGGCGGCCTCGGCGATGTCGGCCTCGAGCCGTCTGAGGCGGTCCTGCTGGGCCGGCGTCGGCACGGCGATCAGGGGCGGCACGTTGCCGCGCGTCTCGGTGTAGACGCCCTTCTCGTTGACGTTGTTGAAGAAGCCGAGGAACTCGTAGAACTCCTTCTGGGTGACCGGATCGTACTTGTGGTCGTGGCAGCGGGCGCAGCCCATGGTGAGACCGAGGAAGACGGTCGAGGTGGTCTCCACCCGGTCGATGGCGTTCTCAATCCGCCACTCCTCCTCGATCGAACCGGCCTCGGTGACGGTGCGGTTGTTCCGGTTGAAGCCGGTGGCGACCTTCTGCGCCAGGGTCGCGGCCGGGAGCCGGTCGCCGGCGATCTGCTCGATCGTAAAGGCGTCGAACGGCATGTTGCGGTTGAAGGCCTCGATGACCCAGTCGCGCCAGGGCCACATCGTCCGGGCGAAGTCGTTCTGATAGCCGTTCGTGTCGGCGTAGCGGGCGGCGTCGAGCCAGTCGCTGGCCATCGCCTCGCCGTAACGCGGTGAGGCCAGGAGGCGGTCGACGACCTTCTCGTAGGCGTCGGCCGAGCCGTCGGCGAGGAAGGCGTCGATCTCGGCGGGCGTCGGCGGCAATCCGATCAGGTCCAGGGAGAGCCGTCGGATCAGCGTCGGCTTGTCGGCCTCGGCGGCGGGCTCGATCCCTTCGTGCTCCAGGCGGGCCAGGACGAAGCGGTCGATGGGCGTGCGGACCCGCTCGGCGTGACGCACGGCCGGAGGCTCGGGACGCCGCGGCGTCTCGAAGGCCCAGTGCTTGCCCCAGGGGGCTCCCTCGTCGACCCACTTTTTGAGCGTGGCGACCTGCTCGGGCGTGAGCGATTTGCCCGACTTGGCAGGCGGCATTTTCTCGTCCGCGTCGTCGCTCGTGAGGCGAAGGATGAACTCGCTCTCCGCACTCTTGCCCGGCTCGATGATCGGGTCTTTCCGCCGCAGGGCGCCTTCGCGGACGTCGAGCCGCAGGTCGGCCTTCCGGGTGCCGGCGTCGGGGCCGTGGCAGAGCAGGCAGTTCTCGGAGAGAATGGGCAGGACGTCGCGGCTGAAGTCCACCGCGGGGGCCTCGGCCCCTCGCGCGGGGGCCGCCAGGAGCCCGACCAGGCCGAACGCGGCCACGAGGGATCGATACGGAGGCATGCAGGGAGGTGCTCCTCGGGGCGGTCTCGGGGATCGAGACGGATCGCATCGTTCGGCTCACGACTCAATCATGATTATGGCCGATTCTCCGAGCCCGAAGCAACCAAGGATCGACGCCACCGTCTTCGTCGCCCCCGGGGCGTTCATCCTGGGAGACGTCGAGATCGGGGCCGATTCCAGCGTTTGGTATCAGGCCGTGGTCCGCGGCGACACGGAGTCGATCCGCATCGGGTCCTCGACCAACATCCAGGACATGACCATGATCCACGCCGACCCGGGCGTGCCGTGCGTGGTCGGCGATCGCGTCACCGTCGGCCACCGGGCGATCCTCCACGGCTGCCGGGTCGAGGACGACTGCCTCATCGGCATGGGCGCGATCCTGCTCAACAACGTGAAGGTCGGCGCGGGCACGGTGGTCGGCGCCGGCGCTTTGCTGCTGGAGAACATGGAAGTTCCGCCAGGCTCGCTCGTGGTCGGCTCCCCCGCGCGGGTCCTGCGACTCATCGGCGATTCGGCCCGAGAGCGGCTCGAACGATCCTGGCGGCACTACTGCGAGATGGCCCGCCGTCACCGAGCCGGGGAATTTCCCCCATTCCTCCCCGATCGTTAGCGGGTGGCACCCTCAGGTCTTCGCGGCGCGCTTCTTCTCCACTCGCCGCGCGAAGCGATCGGCGTCGATGACGCGACGCTTATGCAGCCCCCGGGCGACCGGCTCGGTTTCGTCGAACGCCTCGATGTGGAAGGTGATCGTCGGCCCGTCGACGTGGATCACCCGCGCGCGGCAGGTCACCCGGCTCCCGAGCGGGCTGGGGGCCAGGTGCTCGATCTGGACTACGGCGCCGACGCTCCGCTCGTTCTCGTCCAGACAGGCCGCCAGGGCGTCTCGCGCCACGTACTCCAGGTAGGCGACCAGCCACGGCGTCGAGAGGACCGCGGGCATCCGGCCGTCGGCGAAGTTGATGCAGTTCTCCTCCACCACCTCGATGACCATCTCGCCCGTCAGCCCGGTCCTCGGCGTCTGTTTCACGGTCGCGCTCCGCAACGACCCCCGTCGCGATCGGCGGGAATCGAGAATGATTCTTGATTAGGGCCTCGCCGATACGATATAAGAGACTCGGCCGCCTGACGAGCCCAGCCTCGTCGCGCGGCCTGGCGATCTCCACCGACCTCCTCGGTCGTAAAGTGGTAGCGAGGGTCGCAGATTCGAGGAAGGACGGCGATGGCGACGTCTCTTGCTGGTAAACCACGGAAGGTCGTGCCCAGACTCCTCGCCGTGATCCACGCCGACGGCTGCACGGGCTGCGAGGCCTGCCTCGAGATCTGCCCGGCCGCGTGCATCTACAAGGTGCAAGGCGAGGGCCGTCCTGGGCCCGGGTCGTTCTGCGAGGTCGACCTGGACCGCTGCATCGGCTGCAAGCAGTGCGCGCAACTGTGTCCCTGGAACGCCGCCGCCATGGTCGACACCCCCGACGTGGCTCGTCGCGTCGCGATGAAGGGGGGGCCGTCGTGGTACATCGACGAGGCCTGGGACGCGATCGTCGACCGGGCCCAACGGAACGTCGAGGGCTTCCTGGCGAAGAAGCGGAAATGAGCCGACGACGAGTCGACGCACCGTGCATCCCCGCCGACGCCGGGCTCGGCTCGACCCGAAACACCGCCGAGGGGCTCCGCCTTCCCCTCGCCGATCGACCCACCCGTCTCCTCTCATTCGGAGCCCGTTGATGATGCCGATGAAAGCGCGCTGGCTGCTGGTCCCCGGATTGCTCCTCGCCTCGGGGCTGGTCCTCGTCCAGCATTCGATGCAGGCCGCCGCCGAGGGCGGCTCGCACGTGGCCGCCAGCTTCCAGGACGAGCCCAACAAGCCGCCCGACGAGGATCCCGCCAGCCCCGCCGAGTTCCTCTGGCAGCGGCCCGACCCCAGCCTGATCCGCGATGAGCCGCTCCAGGTGACCGTGCCCAAGGGGCTGCCGCCGCTGACGCCCAAGACCGTCGTCCCGCTCGGGAACCCGATCACCAAGGGCAAGTACGAGCTGGGCCGACTGCTCTACTTCGATCCCCGCGTGTCGCTCGACGGGACGGTGAGCTGTGCGACCTGCCACAACCCCGACAAGGGCTGGAGCGACGGCGGCAAGGTCTCGACCGGCATCGACGGCCAGCGCGGCAACCGCAACGCCCCCACGGTCTTCAACACGGCGTACGGCAAGAACATGTTCTGGGACGGCCGCTCGCCCAGCCTCGAAGGCCAGGCCCAGGGGCCGATGATCAACCCGATCGAGATGGGCGAACAGAAACACGAGGTCATCGTCAAGCGGATCCGCCAGATCCCGGCCTACCGCGAAACGTTCCGCAAAGTCTTCGGCACCGACGTCACCCTTGACGGCATGGCCAAGGCGATCGCGACGTTCGAGCGGGTCGCCGCCCTCTCGGGCAACTCGAAGTACGACCAGTACGTCACCGGCGACCTGAAGGCGATGAACGAGAGCGAGAAACGCGGGATGGTCCTCTTCGGGATCCGCCCCGACCCCGACGACGAGTACGAGCCGACCGTCGAGCTTCAGAAGGCCAAGTGCACCCTCTGCCACGCCGGCGCCAACTTCACCGACGAGGAATTCCACAACCTCGGCGTCGGCTGGAACGAGGCCAAGAAGAAGCACGACGACATCGGCCGCTGGGCCCCCGAGCCGATCGGCCAGAAGGACGATCTCAGCCTCGGCGCCTTCAAGACCCCGACCGTCCGCAACGCGGTGCTCACGGCCCCGTACATGCACGACGGCAGCCTGAAGACGCTCGAAGAGGTGATGGACCACTACAACAAGGGCGGCAACCCGAACCCGTCGCTCGACGAGGACATGAAGCCCCTGAAGCTGACCTCCGAAGAGATCGCCGACGTCATCGCTTTCATGAAGGCGCTGACGGGCGAGGTGAAGACGACGGCCGAACTGCTGCCCAAGGCGCTGCCGCCGGGCCCGGACGGCAAGTCCCCCGATCCCGTCGCGGCGCTGACGGCCCCCGGGGCCTGAGCCCGACTCGATACGCGAGCCTGGATCCCGCCCGACACCCTCCTCGAACCGAGGTCGTCGGGCGTTTCCACGCGCGGGCCGCCCGCTTACGGGATGCGACTGCCGACCCGGAGCGTGATAGGATAGCGTCTCGTCGCCCTCATCCTCATATCCGCCTCGATCTCGGGCCTTGAGACGCCTTCATGAACCGCGATGCCGCGCCGCTCAAAGTTCTGGTCTTCGGCTGCCTGGCCGCCTTGCTGCTGGTCTGCTTCCACCGGGTCTTCTTCGACGACCACCAATTTTCCTACCGCGACGCGGCCCACTATTACTACCCCCTCTACGAACGCGTCCAGCGCGAGTGGGAGGCGGGCCGCTGGCCGCTCTGGGAAGCCGAGGAAAATGCGGGGATGCCCCTGTTGGGCAATCCCACGGCCGCCGTCCTCTATCCCGGCAAGCTGGTCTACGCCGTCCTGCCCTACGCCTGGGCGGCTCGCACCTATATTGTGATGCACGTCGCGCTCGCGTTCATGGCGATGCTCACCCTGATGCGATCCCTGGGAGTGAGCTGGACGGGCGCCGGACTGAGCGCGTTGTCCTACACGTTCTGCGGCCCGATCCTTTTCCAGTACTGCAACGTCATCTTCCTGGTCGGGGCGGCCTGGCTGCCGCTGGGCTTCCTGGCGGTCGACCGCTGGGTCCGAACCGGGCGGCGGCTGGCCCTGGTCGGACTGGCCTTCGTGCTGGGGATGCAGACGCTCGGCGGCGATCCGCAGGCGGCGTACCTGCTGGGCCTCTGCTCGCTGGCGTATGCGGCCGCAGCCGCCTGGTCTTCGGGCCGAGCGTTCCGGGAGGAAACCTCCAGGCCCGAACCCAAGAGATCGCGTCGCGTCGCGCTCGCGGCCCTCTGCCTCCTGGGAGCGGCCGCCTGGACGGCCGTCACCCTCGTCGTGGCCCATTTCGCTCCCATGTTGCGGCCCCGGCATCTCCCGGACAAGCCGACGCCTTCCCTGCCCTGGATGCTGTGGGCGCCGATGGTCGTGCCGATCGTCTGGGCGATGGTCTTGCTGATCTACTTCGGCAGGACGAGGCCGACGCCCGCGCGACGCATCCTCTGGCGGCTGACGTTCGGCCTGGGGACGGCGGCGGCGCTGGCGGCAGCGATGACGGCGGCGCAGCTCCTGCCCGTGCTCGAATTCACGCAACAAACCGTCCGCGCGTCCGAGGAAGGTCCTCACGAGATCTACCCGTTCAGCGTCGAGCCCTTCCGGATCGTCGAGATGTTCTGGCCGAACATCTTCGGGACGTATTTTCACGGCAACGCGAGCTGGATCGACCTCATCAAGATCTCGGAGTCTCAGGGCAAGGTGTGGACGCCTTCGCTCTACCTCGGCGCGGCCGTCGTCCTCCTGGCGCTGCCGGCCCTGGCCTTTCGGAGGGGGGCCGCGATGAGGATGTGGCTCTCGTGGATCGTCGCGATCTCGCTGCTCGGCAGTTTCGGCCAGTACACCAGCCCGATCTGGGCCACCCGGCACGCGGTCAGGACTCTGCACCTCGGCGTCGGGCCGGTCGGCCCGTTCGATCCCGACGACACGACCCCCGTACGCAAGGACGGCTACCTCCGCGACGGCGACGGCGGCCTGTACTGGGCGATGACGACTTTCCTGCCGGCCTTCAAGCAGTTCCGCTTCCCCAGCAAGCTGATGACCTTTTCCGTGCTCGGGATCGCCGCTCTCGCGGGTCTGGGTTGGGACGACCTGGCCCGGGGACGCTCGCGTCCCGTGGTCCGGCTCGCCCGCGGGCTTCTCGGACTGACGATGCTGGCATTCCTCGGCCTATTCGCCGGGCGGGGATGGCTCTTTCGAGCCTTCCCGTCGGCCCAGCTCGCCAGCTCGTTCGGCCCGTTCGACGTCGAGGCGGCATATCGCGTGACGCTGTTCGGCCTCGGGCAGGCGGCGGTGGTCGCGGCGGCCCTGCTGGGGATCGTGGCCATGGTCGCGAAGCGGCCGGCACTGGCCGGCGCCGTCGCCCTTTTGCTGGTCACGGCCGACCTCGGGATGGCCAACCGGGGCATGATCGCCACGGCCCCCCAGGCTCTCCTCGAGGTCGATCCTGAAGTCCTGGAGGTCATCCGCGCCGCGGAGAAGGAGAAGCCGGCGGACGGCCCGTATCGCATCCATCGTTCGCCGCTCTGGAGCCCCGTCGGCTGGTCCAGCCGGAAGTCGGCCGACCGCGTCCGCGAGTTCCTGGAGTGGGAGCGAGCCACGATCCAGCCCAAGTACGGGATCACCCTGGGCGTCGAATATACGCACACGGTGGGCGTCGCCGAGTTGTACGATTACGAGTGGTTCTTCGGCGGCTTCCCCTTCTCCACGAGCCCCGAATTCGCCCGCAGTCTTGGCATTAAGCCGGGCCAGAAGGTCGTCTATTTTCCCCGGCGATCGTTCGACATGTGGAACACCCGCTATTTCATCCTACCGTCGTTCACCAACGACTGGATGGACGAGAATCGCGGATTCGCGGCCTTTTTGGCCGAGACCGAGGTGGTCCACCCCCGCGGCGACGGCCCCGAGACGCCCCAGAAAGCCGCCGAGGCGAAGGAATGGGTGGAAACCAAGGATTACCAGATCCGCCGCAATCGTCGGCAATTCCCCCGCGCCTGGGTGGTGCGGAGCGCGAGGGCCCTGAGGCCGGTCACGGGCATGTCGCGCGCGGACCGATCCGGCCCGATGATGGAGATCATGTACGACGACCAGGACCCCATCTGGCGGGATCCGACGATGATCTCGCACGACCCTCATCAGCTCGCCTGGGTCGAGAACCAGGACGCCGTCGCCCTCGCGCCTTACACCCGGGGCACGCCCGTCCGGCCCTCCGAGAAGGTGCAGGTCGTCTATCCCCATGCGAGTCGCGTGGAGCTTTCGGTCTCGCTCGACGTCCCCGGGATCGTGGTGCTCGCCGACGTCTTCTATCCGGGCTGGACGCTGACGATCGATGGCAAGCCCGCCCCCGTCTACCGGGTCAACCGCATGATGCGCGGGGCGGCCGTCGAGGCGGGGACGCATAAGCTGGTCTACAAGTACGAGCCGCGGTCGTTCCGTCTCGGCCTGATGCTCTCGATCGCGGGGCTGCTCGCGGCGTTCGGCTTCGCACTCCATGCGTTTCGCCGCCCCGTCGTCGCGCTCCCCTGGAATGAGGCCGGCCCGAAACGAGGAGCCTAACGCCATGACGAAGAGATCGTACTTTCGCTCGGCCGCTGCGGCCCTTTCCCTCGCCATGGCGACTGTCGGCGCGGCGCCGGGCCAGACCCCCGCGCAGCCCAAGGTCGTCCCCGGGCCGAACGAGCCGGACTGGGACGTGGTCCTGCGGGATCGCTACGGGCTCTCGATGTTCGGCGACCTGCTCAACCCCGTGCGCACGACGGCCGCGCAGACGCCCGGGCTCTTTAGAAAGGCCGGTCCCGGCCCCGTCACGTACCGTCCCGTCATCGCGCTCGGCCTGGAGACCCGCAATCGCGGCGGCTGGTATCTTCCGGGCCCCGGCGCGGACGCTCCCGTCAAGGTCGAGACCTGGACTTACACCTTCAAGAATACGACCCGGGACCTCGAATCGGGCGCGAACCTGCCGCCGCCGCTCGAGCCCGGGGGCTCGCTCGCGTTCGACCCGGGCGACGCCCTTTTCGGAGTCTGGGCGTCGAACGACGCCCTGGACGACGGCGGGGTCTTCTCCGAGCCCTCGCTGGTGGCCCGCGTCAATAAGCGGCTCGCCGCCCAGCCCTACAAGGCCATGATCTACCCGAATCGCGACAAGGCCACGGGGAAGACGATCCCCAACAGCTATCTGATCGGCTGGGAATATTCGACCAACGACGATTTCCAGGACGTGGTGTGCGTCCTGGAAAACGTTAGGCTTCGGATCGAACCTTGAACGGCCCGATTGCAGGGGACGACCGCCAGGTCACGGCTTCTTCTCGGCCTCCGCCTTGGGCGTCTCCACTTTCGGCTCGGCCGGCTTCGGCTCGTCGGCCTTGGCGGCTTCCGACTTGGGCTCTTCAGCCTTGAAGGCCGCGTCGGGGATGGGGACGTCGGCCGCCGGCTTGGCGGGCTCGGGCGACGGTGCCTCCGCCTTCTTGGCGGGTACAGGCTTGCCGATCTTCTCCAGGTAATACGTGATCAGCGGTCGCAGAGCGAGGTCGGGGACCAGTTCGAGGGCCTGTGTGTAGTGCTCGGCCGCGCGCTCGGGCTCGCCCCACTCCAGCAGGCACTGGGCCAGGTCGAACTCCCAGTTGGCCTGCCTCGAGACCTGCTCTGGGATCAGGCCCCCGTCGTTCGCGGCTCCGACGAGGTCGCCGCGCATCGATCGACCGGCGATGCCGATGGCCTTGGAAGTCCGGTCGAACGCCAGCCGGGGTACGGCCTGGGTCTGCCAGAGCATCGTGGCGTAGGAATAATTCCCCATCAGCTTGTACACCAGGCCCTGTCGGAACGGGGCCAGGGCGGAATCGCCGAGGTTCGGGTCAGCAGCCCCCGAGGGAGCGATGACCTCAAGAGCCCGCTCGGGCTGGCCCGTGCTGCAATACAGGTCGAGCAGGCGCGGCTTGACGACGGTCGGGCTGAGGTTGCTCCGGTTGGCGTCCTCGAACTGGGTGATGGCGAGGCCCGCCGCACCCTGGCTGAGCGCGTACTGGCCGAGTTCGATGGGACCGGCCTGACGCTCGATCTGGAGGTTGCTGACGGCCTGCTCGATCTGGGCGACCTGCTGATTGAGCTGCTCCATAAGGGCCTGATACTGGAGACGTGGCTCGGAGGCCAGGTCGCCGGGTTTGGCCGTGGCCAGAAGCGCCCTGAGCTGCTCGCGAGCCAGGTCGACGAACCCGAGTTGCAGGAATGCGTCGTAGAGTTCGTACTGGACGGACATCAGCTCCTGGCGTTCGGCCTGCGTGTGGGGCGGCGGCGACGTCTGGACCGCGTAGTTCAACGCGGTCACGAGCTGCCTAAGCCGCTCGCTCATCAGCGTGCCGCCCGGCTTGATTGCGGCGATGCGCTCGCGGTTCTCCGGGGTCAAGGCGATACCCGAAAGGACGGCGGCCTCCTGCTGGGCCAGGGCCCGGTAGGCGACGGAGAGCAAGCGATACGCCGTGTAGTCGTCGGGATTCTGCGCCAGTGCCGAGCGAGCCTCGCGGATCGCCAGCAGGCACCTGGCGGGGTCGGGCGGGGCGGGGGAGCCGTCGGCGCTCAGGCCGCCTCCGAGCCAGCGGCGGGCGGCGTTGGTCTGCGACCGCGGCGGCGTCAGCGAGCGGCTCTGGAGGAAGTCGTCGATGAAGTCGACCGGCGTCGGCGGCCGGTCGGCGGCCGGCGTCGGGGCGACGATCTTGTAGGCCCGGAGCTCAGGATCCAGGCGGTTCGCGCGGAAGGTCGCCACGTCGGGCTCGGCGGCGTCCGATCGGCCGAACATCACGACCTGCCCGTCGTCGTAGAATGGGATCCAGTTGGGGCTCTGGAACAGGCGGCGATAGGTGTTCCTCGCCGAATCGGCGTCGATCATCACCGTCGAGATCTTGTGCTCGTCGAACAGCGGCTTCCAGATCGCCGGATCGTCGTCGCGCAGGGCGTTGAGGAGGGTCCGATGCTGCTCCAGCAGGGCGTTCGGGAACAGGTTCGCGCGGTTGTCGACGAACGACTTCCGCGTCGGCCCCGCCTTCCAGACCACGGCGTCGCCCTGGGCGGAGTTCCAGTTGAAGACGTTCCCCTTGATGTCGTCGTGGGCCGCCAGGTATTCGGCGGCCTTGAAGGCGAAGTCGTCGGGATCGAAGCCGAATCCGAACCGCTGGTCGCCCTTCGATTTGCCATAGCCGGTGATGGCGACCGCGACGAAGCCGAAAAGGGCCGCGAGCGAGACGAGGCGGCCGCCGGTCGACCAAAGGGTCCAGCCGCTCCCCAATCGACCCGTCACGCCGAACCGCCGCTGATACCATTCCTGGCCGTTGAGCGCGGCGACCGCAGCCAAAACCATGGCGAACCCGGCGCTGTAGCGCGTGTAGACGGCCCAGGCGAACGCGGCGAATACGAACGGTAGGAACCGTGCCCATGAGAATCGCGCGACGTTGACCACGAACGAGGCCGCGCCCAGGCCGACGAACACGACGTAGAAGAGCGCCAGCCAGTGCCACGCGCCCGGATACAGCGACCGGATCGTCCTGCCGAAGTACGAGAGCTGATCCAGGGTGGGAGGCGGAGCGTCGCTCGAGAAGAAGCTGGTCACCGGCTCCAGCGCCGCCGGGTAAATCCTGATGTGCGAGGGGTTGAGCAGGACGATCAGCGCGCTGGCCAGCAGGATCGCGGTCGCGAAGCCGGCCGAGACCGGCGGCCGGGGCGTCTCCTCACCGGCTTTGATCGGGGCGCCCGCCTCGACATCCGCCCCTCGACCGTCCAGGAACTTGCCGAGCACGGCCGACGCCAGGATGAGCAGCCCGAAGAGGAACGACTCGTCGACGTTGGCCCAGACCAGGAAGAGCGGCACGAGCGCGTAGAGCGCTCCGGCCCGCGACTGGCCGAACGCCCGGAAGAGCAGGAACAATTCCAGGGCGAGGAACAAGTCACCCCAGGTCGAGGGCCCGACGACCGCCGGCTGGGCGATCCCCCCGAGCATGAGCCCGGCCGGACCGAAGACCGCGCCCAGCGCGAGGGCCGTGCAGAGGGCAGCCCACCAGAGCCCTGGTCCCTTGTGGCGGATCTTGATCAGGACGAAGGCCGTCGCGAGCCTGAGGAACGCCGTCAAGGCCACCAGGGCGCCGGTCGCGATCTGCTCGGCCGAGGCGCGGTTCGCCGTCGGATCGTCGGGGGCCTCCGGCACCAGGCTGTAGGCCGCGTTGTACAGCCCCGCCGAGGCCGCCTGGAACAGCCAGGGGACGTTGACCCAGGTCTTCCCCTCCTCGGTGTAGGAGAACGCGTCGGCCACCAGCGGCGTCCCCCTGGCGATGATCTCCCGGCCCACCTTGAGGTTGGACCACAAGGGCGCGTGATTCGTCTTCAGGAACGAGGCGACGAACGTCAGCAAGAGCGCGGCGCCTAGCACGTACAGGTCGTAGTAGGCGTTCCACTCGGTGACGCGCTCGGGGGTCCAGGGCTCGGGTTGCGGCTCGGGCTCGGCGTCGGCGTCGAGCGGTTCGGACCCCTCGGGGACGGGGCCGCCGTGGCGGAGGTCGGCGTCGTCGCGGTCGCGTTTCTTGTCGGGGACGGGCGAGGAGGCGTCGGGTCGTGTCATGAGACTCAGCCGGCAAGAGAATCCGAATGATCGCGAAATCGGGCCGAGGCGGAAGGACGGCGACGCGCTCCTCGGTCGATAGGGGGAGAATTCATGCTAGAAGGCATCGCCAAGGGCGGTCAAGGGGGGTGGCCGGCGAGGCTCGTTGACTTCGACCGGGCCCGACCTAGAATGCGTAAGTTCCGAAGGGCGGCCGGCGTGGGTTCTCTTGCCCCAGGCCTCGCCAGACGACTCGATTTCTGGGAAACCCCGGCGATGAAGCTTCTCACCGCGATCCCCGTCCACAACGAGGAGAAGTACCTGGAAGAGGTGCTTCGCCAGGTCCTCCGCCACGCGGACGACGTGCTCGTGGTCGACGACGGCTCGAAAGACCGCACGCCGGAACTGCTCAAGGGCTTCCCCGAGGTCCGCGTCATCCGCCATCCGACCAACCTCGGTTACGGAGCGGGGCTGCGGACGGCCTTCGGCGCGGCCCTCGACGGCGGGTACGACGCCCTCGTCACGCTCGACTGCGACGGCCAGCACGAGCCCGCCCTGATCCCCGAGGTCGCGGCCAAGCTCGCCGAGGCCGACATGGTCTCCGGCAGTCGCTATCTCCAGGTCTTCGACCCCTCCCAACGCCCGCCGGAAGAACGTCGGCGGATCAACGTCGAGGTCACCCGCTGGCTGAACGAGTGCCTCGGGCTCAACCTCACCGACGCGTTCTGCGGGTTCAAGGCTTACAACCGCCGCGCCCTGGAATGCTTCGAGGTCACCGACCTCGGCTACGCCATGCCCCTGCCGATCTGGGTGCAGGCGGTCCAGCATGGCCTGAGGATCGTGGAGACGCCGGTGCCTTTGATCTACCTGGACGAATCGCGCGCCTTCGGCGGCTCGCTCGACGACTCGACGTACCGTCTGAATCACTATCGCCAGGTCTTCTCCGACGCTCTCAAGGCCGCAGGCCTGGAAGTGGCCGGAGGTTGTCGCGGATGAAAGGCACCCGCCTGCGGGCTCCCTCCAGCGACGGCGGCCTGCTGGCGACGCCTCCCCTCGATCAAGCGGCCTCGCTCGTCGACGCGAACGTCGCCCGCGCCTCGTCGTGGGATCATGACTTCCAGGGTCGCCCGGCCTCCTGGTTGCGCGGGCTCGTCCGCCGCCAGGCCGTCGAGGAAGCCCGTCTCTTCCTCAAAAGCCTGGGCATCGAGCCGACTGCCCCGACCGACGCCGAGGACGGGAATCTCGACGGCCTGGTCGTCACCGGACATCAACCCGAGCTGTTCCACCCCGGGGTGTGGGTCAAGAACTTCGCCGCGGCAGGGATCGCCGCCCGAGCGGGCACCTCGGCCCTCAACCTGATCATCGACGACGACATCCCGAAGTCGGCCTCCATCCGCGTCCCGCACCGGGAGGATGGTCGCCTGGCCCTGCGACGGATCGAGTTCGACCGCTGGGAGGGCGAAGCGCCCTATGAGGACCTGCCCGTCCGCGACGAGGCGGTCTTCGCTTCCTTCGGCGATCGGGTGCGCGATGGGCTCGGCGGCCTGATCGCCGACCCTCTGATCGACCACTTCTGGCCGGAGTTGGCTCGGTACTCCGAGAGCGGCCTGACGCTCGGCCTGAGGATGGCGGCGGCGCGTCGACGCATCGAAGCGTCCTGGGGCGTCTCGAACCTGGAAGTGCCGTTCAGCCGCCTCTGCCAGACCGAGGGATTCCACTGGTTCACTTCCCATCTGCTCGCCGAGTTGCCCCGGTTCCAGGTCATCCACAACCAGGCCCTATGGGAATACCGCCGGCTCTATGGGATCCGCAGCAAGAACCACCCCGTATCGGCCTTGAAGGCGGAGGGCGATTGGCTTGAAGCCCCATTCTGGGTCTGGCGTGCAGGGCGTCCCCGGCGTCGGCCGCTGATGGTCCGCCAGGACGGACCCACGATGCTCCTCAAGATCGCCGAGGAACTCGAACCCTTCCTGGAACTCCCGCTCGCTCCCGGTCGCGAGGCCTGTTGCGCGGTCGAGCGTCTCATGGAACTGTCGGCGACCGACGTCCGCCTGCGCACTCGGGCCCTGACCACGACGATGTTCAGCCGATTCCTGCTGAGCGACCTGTTCATCCACGGGATCGGAGGCGCGAAGTACGACGAGCTGGGCGACGTGGTCGCGAGCCGGTTCTTCGGGGCGTCCCCGCCGAGCTTCCTGACCCTTTCGCTGACCTCGTGGCTCGGCTTGCCCGAGTCTCCGGCCTCGGTGGAAGGGCTCTTCGCGCTTGAACGCGAGATCCGGGGCCTGGAATACAATCCCGACCGCCACCTGCCCCAATCGGCGACCGTCGAGGAGCAGGACCTCGTCGCCGAAAAGCGTCGCATCATCGCCGAAAACCCGGTCGACCCTCGCGAACGCCGGGATCGATTTCGGAAGATCCGTTCGATCAACGAGAGGCTCCATCCTCTCGTCGCGGATCGCATCCAGCTCTTGCGAGAAGAGCGCGTGCGGATGGTTCACGAACTGGACGAGAATCGGACGGCTCGCAGTCGCGAATACTCCCTGGTCTTACACTCGCATGCTCGCTTGCGACAGGTGATGCTGGGCATCGCAAATCCGCTGCTCCAGCCGGCCGCCGAGGCGGTCGAATCGTGACAATCGCATAAGGCGGTCCGAGGTGGGGAAAAAGCGCCTCCCGCGACCACTTTTTCGGGCGGAAGCGCCCCCCAGGCCGTACAATGGGGTGTGCACGGCGTCTCGTCGTGAGCAGCGACGCCCTCGCCGGTTCCACGGTTGACAGCCCCCGCCCCTCGCGGCGCGTCCGAAAGATGGTCGACCTGATGAAAGCCTCCACCCAGGAGACGCGGCTCCCGTTTCGTCGAGGTTCGGTCGAGTACTGCCTGGGGACCGAGGCCGACCACGAGGCGGTCTATCAGACGCTGCTCCACGTGTTTCACGGCCCGGATCGCGAGTCCTACCTGGGCACGCTGAGCGATCCCGCGTACCGTCCCGACGAGCGTTTGCTCGTCAAGGTCGACGGCCGGATCGTCAGCCACGTCCACCTCACCGAGCGGGAGATCCGCTACGGCGGCGTCACCATCCCCATGAACGGCATCATGTGGATCGGCACCCTCCCGGAATTCCGGGGCCTCGGCTTCGCCCAGAACCTGATGCGACTCGCCGACGAACGCTCGCGCGCGACGGGGGCCGTCGTCCAGGCCCTCACCACGCGAATGCCGCGCTTCTACAAGCCGCTCGGCTGGGGCGTTTGCGGACGCCGGACCTTCGGGCAGACGCTGAGCCGAAACCTGCCCCAGGCGACCGACGGCGTCGTCGAAGGGAAGGGAGGCGGCTGGCACGTCCGCCCCTGGCGGCAGGTCGAACTGGGCGACCTCATGGCCCTCTACGACATGCAGTTCCGCACGACCACGGGGACGGCCGCCCGATCCGAAGAATATTGGCGCTGGCTGATCGGCCGCCGCTACGCCCACGTCATCTGGGTCGCCTGCCAGGGCGAGGCCGTGAGGGGCTATGCCTTCGTTAAAGACCATCGCATCCTGGAGATGGCCACCGACCCGGCGCAGCCGCAGGCGCTCAAGGCCCTCCTCGGCCGGGTACGCGCCGAGGCCCTGGAACGCGCCTATCCCGAGGTGACGATCAACGGCCCCGTCGACCATCCGGCGCTCGAGGCCTGTCGGGCGGCCGGCGGTCGGATCTTCGATCAGGACGCCGTCGACGGCTCGGTCTCGATGTACCACGTGCCCGACGTCGGCCGGTTCCTCAAGGCGATCCTGCCGGAACTGAGCCGACGGGTTCAGGAGGCCGGCTCGACCGCTCCGCTCGAACTCGGCCTGACCGTCGACGACCATCGTTGGCTGATTCACGCCGACGGCAAGAACTCGAGGGTCGAGCCCGACAAGCTCAGCCGTCGTCACCTGACGCTCCGCTCGGCGACGTTCGTCCGCCTCGCCATGGGACATGTCGGCGTCGAAGAAGCGGCCGGTGAGGACGGATTCGTGGCCTCCACAGCCACCGCCCTCGACGCCGCCCGCATCCTGTTCCCCATCCAGCCGATCTGGCGCAGCCCGCTCGACTCGGCCACGGCCTGAGCGCGGGACGAGCGAACTTCGGGCTCAGTCATAGCCTCGCCTCGACCCGCTGAGGGCTAGGTATTGGCTGCCGGGATAGCTCGGCGTCGCCACGAGTCGAAAGCGATCCCGGCCTCCTGCGCCCTTCGCAGGGCCGAATCCAGGATCTTCAGGGCTGCCAGCACTTCGGCGTCCTCCCTCGTGGCAGCCTCGGTCTCGAAGGAGTTTATCAGCGCGGCGAGATCGGCGCCGGCTTTGGCAGGTGTGCCCTCGCATGCGAAAGGCGCTTCGAAGGGTGGCATCCCGTCGATCGCGGCTCGCACGAATGGCGATCGCAGGATCGCCATGGCCCGTCGATCGACCTCCTCGGCCCACTTCATGACCGAGAGGTCGGCTTGGTAGGTCTCGACGCCCACGGGGGTCTCCAAGATCAGTCGGAAGCCGTGGCTGGAGACGACGTCCTGTGGCGAGCCCAGGGGGGCGAAATTCGCCGTGAGCAGAAACATAGCCCGGTCGCGAGTGCCGCCGGAAGCCCGATGAAGATCAGGATGAGCGTCGGCGACCGTAAGTCTTCGACCAGTGATAGGCGCCGTAGCCGTAGGGGCGGTCCACTTCCCGGACGGTCCAGAAGGACACCGCGGCTGAGATCAACATCAGCGGTACGCCGATGATCGGGTTCAGGGCTAAGGAACCGAGCACGACGCTCGACGTCGCAAGAGCCCAGCACGCACACCAGCGCCTTGCCCGTCGATGCTCGGCCGGCACTGTCGGGTCGACGGGCCCGGTCGCCGAGAGCATCGGCTAAAACGCCGCCTGCCGTTTGGCGAAGAAGCGTTTCACCGGGGGCGAGTTCAGATAAACCGAGAACAAGGCGTAGACGATGATGAACGTCACGCCCAGCGTGATCCGCTGCTGATCCAGGCGGTCGACGAGCGGCTTGTACTCGTAGTCGGACAGCTCGTTCGCGTAGGGGTCGTCGGCCGTCGCGGTGGAGCGGGTCACGACGTCGCTCTGGTCGGCGAAGTTGGCCTCGAAGATCGGCACCCCGATCAGGGCGATCACGTCGACGATGGCGCCGAGCGTCAGGGCGAGGAGCAGGACCTTGAGCGACTTCCCCCTCAAGAACTGCACCGAGCCGTAGACCCCGTACCCGGCGACCACGCCCAGCATGAGCCAGCCGTACTGGTACATGCCCGCGGGGACGCGGACCGACTGGATGATCGCGAGGAGCGTCAACAGGCCGCCGGCCAACGCGCAGAAGATCCCGGGGATGGCGATGTGGAGCGGGATGCCGGAAGGCGGGGGCGGCGGCGGAGGATACAGGTCGTCCTCCAGGCCGATGTGCATCCCCGTGTCTTGATCGGTGCCGCAGGTCGGGCAGAGCGACATCCCCTTGGGGACGAGGCCGCCGCAGCGCGAGCAGCGTCGGGCGTGGGCGCGGGCCTCGGCGCCGACGGCCTTCTTCTTGCGGCGGGTTTCTTCCTTGAACAGGGCTGCGGCGTCGCTGATCGCGGCCGAAGCGTTCCCGATGCTCTTCTCGGCGTCGCCGGCGAGCATCGGCAGGTCGAACGTCTCGCGCAGGTCGCCTTCCGCCCGCGGCGACGGCAAGTCGTCGAGGATGGGGAATCCACCCTTGGGTATCTCGTAGGTGGACGTGTTGGCCGCGTCGATTTCGCCGGGACGGGTCGAGGCGGAATTCGCGTCATTCGGCGTCACGGTGAAGCGATGGGCGCACTTCGGGCACTTCAACCGCTTCCCCGCCGGAACCTGGTCGGGGAGGTTGAGGACCGTCTTGCACTGTTCGCAACTGATGGTGCGCGGCATGATCCCGTCGCCTATCCCTTCGGTCCGCCTGTTCCGCCCGAGGCCGCCCCGTCGTCCGGCGGGGCCGCATCGGGCCACGCCGTCCGATCGACCCACCCACGCGATTCTATCCTACTGACGTCCGGCCGAGAAGGAACTTAGGAACCGGTGCCGGAGAAGCGCCGGCGGCTCGTCCGGAAGGAGATCACCAAGTTCATGACGCCCAGGGGCCCTTCGGAGTTCAGGCGGATCCGACGACGGTCCCACCGGCCGATTGGAACACCGCGCGGATGACCTCGTGACGATGGTCGAAGAGTTTCTGGAGCTTGTGTTCAAGGAACCGGCCGCCGATCATGGCGCCCAGCAGGCCGAGCGGCGGCGCGTAGTCGATGACGTCCCTGAGCAGGGTGCCGCACCGGCCGTCGTCGGCGAACTCGTGGCGATGGGTCCAGGACGCGAACGGACCCCGGATCTGGCGGTCGACGAAGAGCCGGCCGGGTTCGTACTCGATATGCTCGACGGCCCACTCGATCGGCAGCGGACCGAGTCGCGTCCGGATCACGACCTGCGTCCCCACTTCGAGGGAATTCGGGGCCTGGACGACCTCGACCGGCTCGCCGGGCGGGATCAGTCGGTCGAAGGCGTCGGGGCGTTCGAAGAACGCGAAGACGTCGGCCGGCGACGCGTCGATCCGTGATTCTTTGATGAACCGACGCATGAACCTGGCCGCCTTTACGCGCGGGGGGACCGAAAGCCTGGACTGATCATCGGGATAGACTATGGAAAGTTTGACGATCTGTAAATATCGAAGACCTGGCCGACGCTTACCGGTCCTCCCGGCGATTTCGGGCGTCGCAGGAGCGTCAGCGACGCGGCGGAGGGCCGCAGCGGGCTATAGTTGCGCCGAGGCCGGCCGCCGCGACGCATGCGTCGGCGAGTCCTTGACTGGCCGGTCCGACCAGAGTTAGCCTTGAAGGCGAACCATCGGCCGAGCGTTCCGCCCTGCACAGCCCGGACGCGAGAGCGGGCTCCTGCCTCCCGTCGCCCCGCTGCACCGCCCGCTCGCGTCCGTCTCCCGCTCCGATCTTTTACACGTGGTCCGGAGACCTACAGCATGCAGAACAAACCCCTCGTGAATCGTCGCACCTTCCTGGAGACGGCCGGCGCCGCGACCGGAGCGGCCGTGGCCGCCGGCACCTTCGCCCACCCCGCGGTCGGCGCCGTGAAGGGTGCCAACGAGCGGATCAACGTCGCCATCCTCGGCCCCGGCGGACGCGCCCAGGAGCACATCCGCATCCTGGGCCACCTGAAGGAAGAGACGAAGCTGGTCGACATCATCGGCCTCTGCGACGTCTGGGACGGCAACGACGACGCCAAGCGCGGGCTCTACTACTCCGCCAAGAAGGTGGGCCTGGACGCCGAGGGGAAGGACAAGGACCGGATCACCAAGGATTACCGCAAGATCCTGGAGTGCAAGGACGTCGACGTCGTCCTGGTCGCCACCCCCGACCACTGGCACGCCAAGATGTGCCAGGACGCGATGGAGGCGGGCAAGGACGTCTACTGCGAAAAGCCGATGACCCACACCATCGAGGAGGCCCGCAAGCTCGTCGAGACGGTCAATCGGACCAAGCAGGTCTTCACCGTGGGCGTCCAGTCCACCGCCGACCCCCGCTGGCGTGAGGCCAACAAGCTCATCACCGACGGCAAGATCGGCAAGGTGATGCAGGGCCAGACGTCGTACTACCGCAACAGCAACGTCGGCCAGTGGCGGTACTACAAGCTCACCAAGGACATGACGCCCAAGACGGTCGACTGGAAGATGTTCCTCGGCACCGACTTCGGCCTGGCCCCCGACCAGCCCTTCGACCGCGCCCGCTACGCCCAGTGGCGCTGCTACTGGGACTTCGGCGGCGGCATGTACACCGACCTGTTCGTCCACCAGCTCACCCACCTGATCCTGGCGATGGGCGTCCGCCTGCCGCGGCGGGTCGTCGGCGCCGGCGGCCTCTACATGGAGTACGACGGCCGCGACGTGCCCGACGTCGCCACGGTGGTGGCCGACTACGACGAGGGCTGTCAGGTCCTCATCTCGGCCACCATGTGCAACGACGTCCAGCTCCCCGAAGTCATCCGCGGCCACACCGCGACCGTCCGGTTCGACCCCACGCCCAAGGGGGGCTACTCGGTCGTCCAGCAGAAGCTCGAAGGCCGGCCGGCCCCTCCGGGAGCCAACCAGGGCGAGGGCGGCGACAAGTTCACCCCCGAGCAGCCTCGCGAAGACACCCGCGCCCTCTGGGAGCACTTCCTCGAGTGCACCCGGTCGCGCAACCCCGAGACCCTCTGCCCGGTCGAGCTCGGCTACGCCGCGATCGCCACGGTCAACCTCGGCGTCAAGTCTTACCGCGAAGGCAAGGCGTACTACATCAACAAGGAGAACGGCGAGGTCGTCGACGCCGACTCCGCCTGGGCCGCCCGCTGGGAAGAGCGCAGCAAGCTCCGCGGCAAGCCAAACCAGGTCATCGGCTGGAACGCCGGCGAGACCGGCTCGCTCCTCGAAGCTCCCGAGTACCAGAAGCTCGGCGGCACCTGGGTCGACGGCAAGGACCCCGCCGGCGCCTGAGCCGACAGGCGTCGATCCGCGCCGGATTTCCGGCGCGGATCGACGCCGTTCCCATCAACGCCCCGCGGGACGCGCCTCTGGCCGTTACGCGGGGCGTCGTCATGCGCGAGACGTACCCGACCGCGAGGACGGCTGCCGGGCGAGGGCGGTTCGCCCGCGACGTCCGCCGCCTCGTCGGCTAAACTCCGATGCGACATCGGCCCGCGCACGGTTTCCGACACTTCGGTCGACGGGAGTCCAGCATGAATCGACGTGACTTGAACGCGACCATCGGACTGATCCTGGGAGCCCTCCTGATCCTCGGGTCGCCGGAGCAGGGGAGGGCCCAGCAGGAGAAACGAACAGAGCAGGAAGACCTACGCGCCCCCGGCGAGGAGCACAAGCGGCTCAACGCCATGGCGGGCCGCTGGGACGTGGTCGTGACCTACAGGCTGGGCCCCGATCGCGAGATGAAGGGGACCGCCCAATGCGATGCGAAGTGGGTGCTCGACGGCCGGTTCCTACGGCAGGATTACCGCAGCGAAATCCAGAAACGACCCTTCGAGGTCGTGCAGTACCTCGGGTTCGACCGCAGCAAGAAGAGGTTCGTCGAGCTGAAGATGGACAGCATGGATACCGCGGTGATGCACAACGAAGGCTCCCTCTCCGACGACGGCCGGACGATCACTTGCGTGGGAGAACGACTCGATCGTGAGGACGGCCGATCCCGTCCCCTGCGTACCGTCTACACCCTCACCGACGCCGATCACTTCACCCTGTCGTGGTACACGACCGATTCAACGGGGAAGGAAGAGAAGGCCGTCGAGCTGGTCCATACGCGCAGGGCCCCCTGAGACGCAGGGGCGCTTATCTATCCTCGCACCGGAGCCAGGACGGCGAGAACCCGGAACATGCGCTGAACCTAATTCTACTGTAACCGATTTCTCGTGACACCCCGGGTCGGGCCTTATATTCTGACGGGTGTGGAGGATACGCACACCCCAGGGAACTGCCCCGATGTCACTCCTGGATCATCACGAGGCCCAGGCCCTGCTGGCCGACGCTGTGGTCTCCACCGACGCCGTTCGGGGTCGGGACGACCGCCTGACGGATTTTCTCCAACGCTACCTGCCTCGCTTCTATCGGGTCGAGCAACGGGCGACGGCGGCCCTGGTCATCCGCGGCCGGCTCGGCGGCCTGGAGCGCAAGACCTCCGAGCCGATCGCCATCGAGGCCGGGCTGCCCCGCAAGCCGATCCAGTTCTTCGTCGGCTCGGGCAAGTGGGACGACGAGTCTGTCATGTCCGAGTTGCGGGCGCACGTCGGCGACGAGATGGCCGACTCCGACGGCGTCGTGGTGGTCGACGGCAGCTCCTTCCCCAAGAAGGGGACCGAGTCGTGCGGGGTCGCCCGGCAGTGGTGCGGCCGGCTCGGCAAGGTGGACAACTGCCAGGTCGGCGTCTTCCTCGCCTACGCGGCCGGCGACGGCTATGCCCCGCTGGACCGTCGGCTCTACCTGCCGGAGGATTGGTCCGGCGACGCGGCCCGCCGCGAGAAGCGCCACGTCCCGCCGGAGGTCGCATTCCGCGAGAGGTGGCAGATCGCCCTGGAGATGCTGGATCGGAGCTTGCCCGGCCTGGCCCACGGCTGGATCGCCGGCGATGACGAATTCGGCCGGGCCTCCGAGTTCCGCGCGGCGTTGCGTCGGCGGAAGGAACGCTACGCCCTGGACGTGCCGTGCAACACCACGGTGCGCGACCTGGAACGTCGGCGACCGCCGCGCAAGCGGGCCGGCGTCGGCCGCAAGCGCGAGACGCCGTTCGTCCGCGCCGACGCCTGGGCGGCGAGCCGGTCGGAGTCGCGTTGGGAGCGGATCGAGGTGCGCGACGGCGAGAAGGGCCCGCTGGTCGTGGACGCGATGACGGCCCGGGTGAGAACCAGGCAGGAAGGCCGGGTCGGTCCCGAAGAGCGCCTGGTGGTGATCCGCGTGGTCGGCGAGTCGCGGATCGACTACGCCCTGACCGACGCCGGCCCCGAGGTCCCGCTCGCGGAGGTCGTGCGAGCCCAGCGGCGACGGCACCGGATCGAGGAGATGTTCGAGGCCGGCAACGGCGAGGCCGGGCTGGACCACTACGAGGTGCGGAGCTGGGTCGGCTGGCGCCACCACATGACGCTGTCGCTGGTGGCGTTATGGTTCTTGTGCCTGGAGCGACGGCGGGTCGGGGGGGGAAACCCCGGCGATCACCGTGCCGCAGACGCGGCACATCCTGGCCCGGCTGCTCCGCGACCCGCCGCCGAGCCCGGAGGAGATCGCCCGCGTGGTGTCGCGGGTGCTGCGGCGTAACGAGGAGTCGAGGATCTACCGCTGGCACGAGGCCGCCGGGACGTTCCCCCCGCGACGGCCGAGGCCGAATACCGGTTAGGCGGCGCCACGCATGCACTACCTGAAATATCGCTGGGACGAGGATCGAGGCGACGAATACGCCGGCTGGGGTGGCTCTTGGTGGTATTTCGAGATCGGCGACGACGGGTCTCCCTCCCGCCAAGTTGAGGAGTACGACGGCGGGGTCCGCCTCCGCTACAGCCACGAGCATCGTGAGGACCGATTCGGCGGCCTCGGTTACGGCCATGAATCCGAGATGGATCGCTCGGCCGATGCGGTGCTATCCGCCGAGGAATTCGATGTAGTGTGGCGGCGATGCCCCTGGCACAACGATCCCGCCTGACGTCGAAGGACGGGAAGACCGGCCGCCGGAACGATCTCCTTGGGCCGAGGTGAGGAGCCTGGAAAAACAGTTACAGTAGAATTAATCCGAGCGGGGGAACCACTCGCCGCCGACGCAGGTTCGTTCGAGGGTGAGCCCCCCCGCGGGGTCGCGACGCATCAGGACGAGGTCCGCGGGCTGGCCGACCGCGATACGGGGCTCCGGTCGCTGCAGCAGCCGGGCCGGGTTGAGCGTCACGAGGTCGAGCAGAGGGCGCGGAAACGCCGGTTCGACCGAGTTGAGGAACCGCAGCCCGGCCTCCAGGCCCTGCGTCGATCCTGCCAGGTAGGGCGTACCGGCGAGGACGATCTTCCCCCCCGGATCGACGTCCCAGGCGCCGTAATTTCCGGGGGGGAGCCCGGCGAGCCAGCCGGCGTCGCTGACCAGGATCAGCCTCCGCCAGCCCTTCGCCCGCACCAGGACGCGGAGCACGTCCGGGTCGAGGTGATGGCCGTCGGCGATCAACGATGCATTTAGCCGGTCTTCGGCGGCCTGGAACCAGATCGGGTTGGGGTGGCGGGGAAGCTCCGAGGCGATCCCGTTCCCCAGGTGTGTGCTCAAAGTCGCCCCGGCTTCCACCGCCGCCCGCAAGGTCTGGCGATCCGTCGCCGTATGACCGATGGCGACGACGACGCCCGCCGCCGTCGCCTGGCGGATGAACTCCGCCGCACCCGGACGCTCGGGGGCGAGCGTGGTCAGTACGACACGCCCTCCGGAAGCCTCTTGAAAGCGTTCGAACAGGCTCCAGTCGGGATCCCGCATCGCCTCGACGGGATGCGTGCCCCGGTACCCGGGAAGCTCGGACAGGAACGGTCCTTCCAGGTGGACGCCGACGACCATCCGGTCGACATCGGGCTCGGCCTCGCAGGCCCGGGCGATGGTCTTGAGCCCATGCAGAGTATGCTCGACCGGGGCCGTGATGAGCGTGGGGCAGAGGCGTGCGACGCCCAGGCCGCGCTGGGCGCGGACGATGGCGACGACCTGCTCGACGGTCAGGCCCGGGCTGGAGAAGGAGTGGCCCCAGCGACCGTTCGTCTGGACGTCCCAGAACGCCGGGGCGATGAAGCGCTCGTTTTCACCGTCCTCGGCGAGGCCGTCGAGGGGGTCGATTCGCTCGATCATGCCGGCCCGGGTCTCGATTTGGACCCGACGTGGGCCGTCCCAATCTCGTCCCCGGACGATCACGACGTCGTGGCCTTCCGGCGCTGCAGGGCGGCGGTGATGAACTCGCGGAAGAGCGGGTGGGGGTGAGTCGGCTTGGACTGGAACTCGGGATGGAACTGCACGGCCACGAACCAGGGGTGGTCGGACAGCTCGACGATCTCGACGATCTGGCCGTCCGGGCTCTTGCCCGAGGCCACGAGGCCGGCCTTTTCCAGGGATTCGCGGTACGTGTTGTTGAACTCGTAACGGTGGCGATGGCGTTCGGAGATGCGTTCGACCCCGTACGCCTTGCGAGCGAGCCGGTCGGGGGTCAGCTCGCAGGGCCACGCCCCCAGCCGCATCGTTCCGCCTCGATGGGTGACGGCCATCTGCTCTTCCATCAGGGCGATGACGGGATGGTCGCAGTCCTTCTCGAACTCGGTGCTGTTCGCGTCTTCGAGGCCGAGGACGGTGCGGGCGAACTCGATCACCGCGCACTGCATCCCCAGGCAGATGCCGAAGAAGGGGAGGCCGCGGGTGCGGGCGTAGCGGATGGCCTCGATCTTGCCCTCGATCCCCCGCATGCCGAATCCGCCGGGGACGAGGACGCCGTCGACGCCCCCCAGCAGGGCGTCCGCCCCCCGCGCGCTCACTTCTTCGGCCTCGATGCGCACGACCGAGACCCGGGCCCGGTTGGCGATCCCGGCGTGGTCGAGCGACTCGTAGACCGACTTGTAGGCGTCGCGGTGCTTCATGTACTTGCCGACGACGGCGATCCGCACCTCGTGCTTCGGGTGCACGATCCGCTCGACCATCTCGGTCCATTCCGTCAGGTCGAGCGGGCTGGCCTTGAGGCCCAGCCGCTTGACGAGGAGGTTGTCGAGCCCGTTCTGGACCAGGCTCAGCGGCACCTCGTAGATGCTGTACTGCCGGTCGCGTTCCTCGATGACCGCCTTCTTGTCGACGTTGCAGAAGAGGGCGATCTTGTCCTTGTCGTCGGTCGGGATCGGCTGCTCGCTGCGGCAGATGAGGATGTCGGGCTGGATGCCGATCTGGCGGAGCGCGCCGACGGAGTGCTGCGTCGGCTTGGTCTTCAGCTCGGCCGCGGCCTTGAGGTAGGGGACCAGCGTCAGGTGGATGTAGACGCAGTTCTCGCGGCCCACGTCGATGGCGAACTGGCGGATCGCCTCCAGGAAGGGGAGGCTCTCGATGTCGCCGACGGTCCCGCCGATCTCGGTGATCACCACGTCGACGTCGTCGGTCGCGAGCTGGTGGACCGCCGCCTTGATCTCGTCGGTGACGTGGGGGATGACCTGCACGGTCTTGCCCTCGTAATACCGCCCCTCGCGCTCCTTCTGGATGACGGAGAGGTAGATCTTGCCCGTCGTGTAGTTGCAGTCCTTGGTGAGCGTAGCGTGCGTGAACCGCTCGTAGTGGCCGAGGTCGAGGTCGGTCTCGGAACCGTCGTCCAGGACGTAGACCTCGCCGTGCTGGTACGGGCTCATCGTGCCCGGGTCGACGTTGATGTAGGGGTCGAACTTCTGGAGTCGCACCCGCAGCCCGCGCTGTTCCAGGATCATGCCGATCGAGGCGCAGGTGAGCCCCTTGCCGAGCGAGCTGACAACGCCGCCCGTCACGAAGATGTGCTTGGCCATCGCCTAACCTTGGTGGGTGAGCCTGGACCCGGTCGTGGTAAAAGCCCAGTATACAAGACCCGGGCGACCACGGCGAGGCCGCCCCGGGCTCGACCGGCCCGGCGTTTACGCATCACTCGACCCCGCCCCCCGCGAAGGCGCCGGCGCGGCCTAGTCAGTCCTCCGAAGGCTCATCGTCGGCGACGGGCTCGACGTCGATCTCCAGGTTCATGCGATAGCCGATCTCCTCGATCCCGGCCGTCCAGGCGTCGTCGGCGTCGGGCGGGACCAGCACCAACGCCCGCATGGCGAACAGTGGCGCGGCGCTGGTGGGCGCCGGCGCCGATTCGGAGTCCATCTCCTCGATGCTGATCCCGTGTCGCGCCAGCAGGCTCGCGATCTCATGGATGATTCCTTCGTGGTCGGCTCCGTCCACCTGGATGTGGAAGGGGGCCCAGCCGACGTGGGATTCCGCGTCCGAATCGGCGTGGCCGACCGCGACCTTATAACCCCGGCCCGCCAGCCCCTCGAAATCGGCGTCGATCCCGTCGCCCTTGCCTTCGGGCGTCGAGACGAGCATCAGGACCGCGAACTGGCCGCCGAGACGCGCCATGCGGCTGGTCTCGACGTTGCCCCCGCGGACGAGCACTAGGCGGGTCACTTCCTCGACGATCCCGATGCGGTCGGGGCCGGTCACGGTCAGGACGAAATTCTCGGACATGGCAAGCTCCAGCGGTCGAATCGAGAGGTCAAGGGGACGATCGCCAGGACTCTCACCTATTTCACCCGCACAAGCTTCATGATGCGGCCCGAGACGTTCCAGTCCTGGACGTACAGGTTGCCGTCCTTGTCCCATGACGAACCATGAGTGCCGCTGAAGATCCCCTCGACCCACTGCTCCTGGGGGATGTTATAGTTGCCCCCCTTCGCCGGGTCGGGGTTGTTGCCGAGGACCGAGACGATCGTATTCGTCTTGTCGAGGATCACCACCCGGCCGTGGAGGTCCGGCACCGAGACGAAATCGCCCTGCACCGAGGCCGACGTCGGCATGCCCAGCCCGGTCACGATCTCCTCGATGAAATTGCCGTCGAGGTCGTAGTGGAGCAACCGACCCTTGGGCTGGTGGTTGCGGTCGCAGATGATCAGGCGGGGAGGCTCGTAACGCGTGTCGAGCGTCATTCCATGCGCGGTGTTGAACTCCTTCAGGCCGTTCCCCTTCACGCCGAAGTGCTTCAGGTATTTGCCCGCCTTGTCGAACTTGAAGATGTGGTCGCTGGCGTAGCCGTCCGAGAGGAAGATGTCGCCGTTGGGCGCGACGGTGATCGCCGTGGGATTGAACTTCTTGAGGTCCAGCCCCGACTCCTTCGGGAAGGGCAGGCGCAGGACGATCTCGCCGGTCCGGGCGTTGAGCTTGACCCCTTCGGCGTTGTTGTTACGCGCCCCGTAGAGGAACTCGCCGCCCGCCTCGTCACGGATCTCGATGTCGTGCATGTCGGAGTACTGGTCGCCCAGGTACTTGCCGATCAACTTGCCCTCGGGCGAGAAGACGAAGACTCCGGCGTGGGCGCTCGTGTAGACGTTGCCGTCCTTGTCGACGGCCACCCCGCCGTGGGTCGGCCCGATGAGGGACTTCCCGTCGGTCCCCAGGCCCCAGCCCGGCACCGTGTCGAACGTCATGAGGCCGCAGCCCATGCGAACGGGCTGAGACTTGTCGGCGGCGGCCCCCGTCGACGCGAGCCCGAGGACGACGGCCGCGGCGATCGCGAGGGATGCGGAACGATGCTGCACGTTCAGGACTCCTGAGGGAGAGGATGTCGGCGCCGGAGATGCCGTACTCGGGCGCAGCGTCTCCCGCAGAGACTAACAGCCCCGGCCGGCGAGATACAGATCACGCCGCACTCACCGCCCTCCGTCTCGATTCTCCCGGTCGGACTGCGAATTGCACGCTTCCACGGTCAAGAAACGCGTCGGGTCGGCGAAGGCTTCCTGGAGAAATCCCCAAATACCGTCGACCTCGCCGAGTCCATCGGGATCGACCGGATCGAATCGGAGAAGCGGATGGCCTCCCCAGAGCAAGCCCAGGCGCGTCCCTTGTTCCGCAAGCTCGCCCTCGGCATGGCGGGCGTCTGCCTCGCGCTGGGCGGGATCGTCGTGTTCGCACCCGTCGAAGCCCCGACCTTCACGGCCGGGGTGTGCCTCTTCGTCGGCTTCGTCATGCTGACGATCGGACTGACCGGTTCGTGGCCCGCGCCGAGGAAGCGGTAGCCGGGCCGTCTTTGTCCGAGTTGAGGAAGGACCGCGGGCCCGGTCCGCCTCAGACGTCCAGGGTCCCCTCGATCGAATCGTCGAGGGTCACGCCGATCGCGGCGCCGACCAGCATCTTGATCCCGGCGACCATCCCGCCGTGCTTCGTGTCCCAGTAATAGCCCTCGGTCGGCGCGACCTCGATCACGGTGATGCGCGGGTCGTCCTGCCCCCCGGTGAACCAGGTTTTGAGGACGGGCTCCCACAACTCCGCGATCTTCGCCTTGTGCGCGGAAAGGGTGGCGCGGCCTTCGAGATAGAGGAAGTCGGAGTGCTGGGAGCCGTGGAAATAGAGCTTCACCGACGGGTCGCGTTGGAGCTCTTGCACCTGATGACTGTCATTCGCGGCCAGGAACCAGAGATGGCCCTGGTCGTCGACCTGCCGGACGTTCATCGGCCGGGTTCCCCGCGAGCCGGCCATCGGCACGGTGCAGAAGAAGCCGTTTTCCGCCTTGCGGACGATCGTCTGGATCTCGGCGACGGCCTTCGGGCCGTGGAGGTCTTCGTGATTCTGTTCCGGCTGATTCTGGTTGATCGAGTCCATGTGAGCCGCTTCCCGGTGTGAGTCGAATCCCTTGCAATGACTCGACCACGATCGCAATCGGCGTGCCGAGACGGGGCCGCGTGCGGCCTCATGCTAGCGGCGTCCTGGGGACGGCGTCGGGACTCGGACGAAGGGGACGTTTCCCTGCCGCGCCCTGACTCTATCCGCGACTCGTACGATACGGCCCTGGTACACTGACGCGTCGAGATGTGAGTCAGACAAGCGATCCTTGTTCCATCGGGGGGCGCATCGTGCCCGCCACGTCCAGCGCAGAAGATTCGTATCAGGCCGCCAATTTCTCGGTCGAGATCGACGGCTTCGCGAATGTGAGGGTGTCCCGGATCAGGGGGCTCCGCCGCAGGACGAGCGTGATCGTCGTGCGCGAGGGGGGCGACCCCGGGGCCGGCCGCTCGTCGCCGGGGCTGACCCGAATCGCCCCGATCATCCTGGAACGACCCCGCACTAACGACGACACCTTCGAGAGGTGGGCCGATCTCGTGGCCACCCGGACCGCGGGAGGACGCGATTTTCGCCGCTCCATGGCGATCGTCCTCCTGCTGCCCGACGGCACCCCGGGGATCCAGTACAACGTCTTCGATTGCTGGCCGTCGCGGTATGAGGCGGTCGACGAACTGGACGCCCTGTCGAGCCAGGCCGTGATGGAGCGTCTGGTCGTCCAGCACCAGGGATGGGAATCCCTGCGGCTCTAACGACCGCCAGGAGCCGCAGGAGTCGCCCCTCAGCCCAGGGACCAGCCCGGACGATAGTCGCGACGGATCATCGGGTCGGCCTCGGAAGCGTTGGTCGCCTTCAGCGCGGCGGCGTCCCATTCGAGCTTCCGGCCGACGCGGTAGGCCACGTTGCCGAGGTGGTTGGCCTCGGTCAGCCATCCCGCGTACTCGAAGTTACACGTGGTCGGCGCGCCGGTCTTGCAGGCGTGGATCCACTCGGCGTGGTGGCCGAGCGACTTCGGGATCGTCGGCTCGGGACGTTTGTAGTCGCGGAACCGCTCCTCAGGCAGCAGGAGGTTGCGGCCGTAGTCGGAGAGGAGCATCCCCTTCTCGCCGACGAAGAGCACGCCGCTGTCCCACTTCGGGATCGCCCCCGTGGTCCAGGGCTCGGGCTTCATGGCGCCCTGGTACCAGGTCAGGGTCAGGGCGGGCTGCTCTCCCCGGGCCTCGTACTCGTACACTGCCTTCATGCTGGCCGGCGCGATCTCGGCGTGCGGGGGCGGGCCGAAGGCCTCGATGGTGCTGGGGGTTTTGAGCTTCAGGGCCCAGAAGGGGAGGTCGATCCAGTGGCTCCCCAGGTCGCTCATGGTGCCGTTGCCGAAATCCCACCAGCGATACCATTTCGGGCCAGGGAAATAGACCTCGTGGAAGGGCCGCGACGCGACCGGCCCGAGCCAGAGGTCCCAGTCGAGGCCGGTCGGGATCGGCGTCGAACCCGTCGGCCGCTCGGTGACCGAGACGATGTCGCCGTTGGCCTTCGCATCCTCGGGGGACTGACGCCCCCAGGCGCGGCCGACCCACACGTGGACGTCCTTGACCGCGCCGACGGCCCCGGCCTGGATCAATTCGACGACCCGGCGGTAATTGTCGCCGGCGTGGATCTGCGTCCCCATCTGGGTGGCGACCCTGGCCTTGGCGGCGGCCTCGCGGATCAGCCTCGCCTCCCAGACGTCGTGGGTCAGCGGCTTCTCGCAGTAGACGTGCTTGCCCAGCAGCAGGGCCGGCAGGGTGGCGAAGGCGTGGGTGTGCTCGGTCGTACTCACGACGACGGCGTCGTAGCTCTTGAGGTCGTCGAACAGCTTGCGGAAGTCCTGGTATTTCTTGGCCCGGGGGTGGGCCTGCGCGGCGCGGGCGACGGCTCCCTCGTAGACGTCGCAGAGGGCGACGACGTCCTCGGAACTCACGTCGGCCAGGTTCGATCCGCCGCGGCCGCCCACGCCAATGCAGGCGATGCTCAACTTCTCGTTGAGGTTCCGCCCCCGAACCACGGCCGGGGCCGCGAACGCGCCCAGCGCCGCCGCGGTCGCCGTCCTGTGGAACTGACGCCTCGATGCGGCCCCATCCGGCGTCGGCTGGGCTTTGGTCGAATCGCTGGTCATGCAGGCCTCCCGGGCTTCGGCGCGGCAAGGCCCCGGCCGGGCGTCGTCCGTCCGGTCCGCAGGGGCCACGTCAGAGCATCGCCCAGCCGGCGAGGCGACGCAAGCTACTGTCGACCCGGCGGGGCGGCGTCCGATCGGGAACCGCGGTCGCTGAGTCGAGGAACCGGAAATGCGAGACGCCCCGTGACGGCGAACCGTCCGGGGCGTCGGGGGAACCAGGCCGCTTTTCGGTGAACTCGCGAGGTCGAGTTCGGCGGCTCGTCGTGGCTGAGTGCCGGAGACAGGACTTGAACCTGCACGGGCATGGTTAGCCCACTAGCCCCTCAAGCTAGCGTGTCTGCCAATTCCACCACTCCGGCGTCGCGGTGTTTCACTTGTTAGGTGAGGTATCATTCTGTGGGCGAGATCGTGGATTGTCAAGCGTTGGGCGACCCGAAGCCGCGATCTCGCATTCGTCGAGTTCCCGGCCGGGCCCATGGCGGAGGGATTCGATGGTCAAGTCGTTGATCGCTCGTTTGTTCTCGAATCGGCCCGCGACGGAGCCGCTGCGGTTCGTGGTCTACTCGCGCGAGGGTTGCGGCTGCTGCCGGAAGGCGTTGGCCGTCCTGGGCGAGTTCCAGTCGCGGCATCGGTTCGTCGTCGAGGAGGTCGACGTCGACGCGTCCCCGGATGTCCGGGCCCGATACGGCGGCGATGTCCCGGTCGTGGAGGTCGGCGGCCGCGTGCGGTTTCGCGGGTCGATCAATCCGGCGATGCTCGAACGGTTATTGAAGGCGGAAGCGTCCGCCGGCGAGGCGGGATGAGCACGGCTTGTCAGGCGACGGGCCGCGCGGGGGAGGGGGCCACCACGAGGTTGAGGGCTTCGGCCCGCCAGCGGGAGCCGTCGTGGACCAGGTCGTTGATCGACGCGAAATCGATGGCGATGGCGTCGAAGTCCGCGGGGGTGCGGTCGGCCAGCAGGCTCGTCAGGGCGACGCGGATGACGATCCCGTGGACGACGACCAGGAACCTGCCCCCCTTATGACGCTTCGAGAGGTCGTCGAGGATCGGCCGCACGCGGCGGTCGATGTCGGCGAACGACTCGCCGCCGGGATGCGAGAACTCGACCTCGCCGGCGATCCAGCGACGCTTCGATTCTTCGTAGACGCCCCAGCCCTCGTCGCGAGTCCGGCCGCTCAGGGGGCCGATCTTGCGCTCGTGAAGCTCGGGGATGACGACGGGCGACTGGCCGAGGGCGTGGGCGATCGGCGTCGCGGAGGCGACCGCCCGACGGAGCGCCGAGCAGTAGACGGCCTCGGCCCCTCGCGAGGCCAGGTGATCCGCCAGCAATCCGGCCTGCTTGTGCCCCCACTCGCTCAGGCCGACGTCCGACTCGGCGCCGTGGAAGATGTTCGGCGCGGAGGTCTCCGCGTGCCGAATGAGGGACATGGCGGTTTCCTGCACCATCTTGCTCCCGGGCGCGACAGACAGAAACAATAGGGGCGGAATCCGCGAGCCCGTGGCCGCGGCCGGATGCGGGGCATCCCGGACGCCGGCGCCGAGGCCGCGGTTCCGATTCGACGCCGGTCGACCCTTCAGGCCGGGCGTCACGACTCCAAACAGGGTAACGCAATGACCGCCGACGGGAAAAGCACGGACCTCACCGGCCAGAACGCCAAGTATCGCACGATCCTCCTGTTCGGCATGCCCGGCAGCGGCAAGGGGACGCAGGGGGCCGTGCTGGGGATGCTCCCCGACCTGCTCCACATCTCGATGGGGGACGTCTTCCGCAAGATCCCCCGGCTCGGCAAGATCGGCGCGGAGATCGAGACCTACACCTCCGACGGCAAGATGGTCCCCGACGACCTGACGGTGCGGATCTTCGAGCGCCACATCAAGATCCTGGAGCTTCAGGAGTTCTTCCTCCCCGAGCACCACACCCTGATCCTCGACGGCCTGCCCCGCAGCTACGCCCAGGCCGAGCGGCTCGACTTCCTCCTCGACGTGGTCCAGATCTTCCACCTGAAGATCATGGACAAGAAGCTGGCCCGCAAGCGGCTCCGGGCCCGGGCCCTGCTGGAGAACCGCCTCGACGACATGAGCGAGGACGTCATCAATCGGCGATTGAACACCTATTACGAGGAAACGATCCAGACCCTCAGCTTTTACCCTCCCGAGCTGGTCTTCGACGTCGACGCCGGCCAGGACATGATCGACGTGCTGAAGGACATCGTGAACCGCCTGTCTGAGATCAAGCGCGTCGCCGTCCCCGTCGCCTCGGTCCCCGAGGCGGTCGCCGACGCCCGATCCTGACCCGAAGGGGCCCGGCCGGCGGCCCATCCCTCTCCCCGTCGGCCTCGACGCGTCCCTCGTCCCCCCAACCTACGCCCGACGCCCCCCGCAGGAGAGCCGCCCCATGGCGCACGCCCCCGTCTCGCCGACCGCCGCCGATCCCGCCGCCGCGTTCCGTCCTTACGTGCCAGCCGATCAGGAGCCCGCCGAATTGACCTTCCGGGCGGTCGCCCTCGGGTCGATCCTGGGCGTGGTGTTCGGGGCCTCGTCGCTCTACCTCTTCTTGAAGGTCGGGATGACCGTCTCGGCGTCGATCCCCGTGGCGGTGCTGGCGATCACGATCTTCCGCGGGCTCTCCTACGCGTTCGGCCTGCGACGGGCGACGATCCTCGAGAACAACGTCGTCCAGACCGCGGGATCGGCGGGCGAGTCGATCGCCTTCGGCGTGGGTGCGACGATGCCGGCCCTGATGCTGCTCGGGTACAACCTCGAATGGTCCCGGGTCATGCTCGTCTCGGTTCTCGGCGGCCTGCTGGGCATCCTGATGATGATCCCCCTGCGCAAGGCGTTCATCGTCAAGCAGCACGGGGTCCTGCCGTATCCCGAGGGGACCGCCTGCGCCAAGGTGCTGATCGTCGGCGAGCACGGCGGGTCGAACGCCCGGACCGTCTTCCTGGGCTTCGGCCTGGGCGCCATGTACAAGATCCTGATGCAGGGCCTGAAGCTCTGGCCGGCCGAGTGGGACAAGGCGGTCGTCGGCATCAAGGGCTATAACAAGGCGGTCGTGGCGCTCGAGCCCGACCCGACGCTGCTGGGCGTCGGCTACATCATCGGCCCGCGGATCGCCGCGGTCATGGTCGGCGGCGGCCTGCTCACGTCCCTGATGCTCGTCCCCATGATCGCGTACTTCGGCGAGGGCCTGCCGACCGTGCTGCCGCCGGGCCAGGCGAAGATCGCCGAGATGGCCCCGGGGCAGATCTCGGGCCAGTACGTCCGCTACATCGGCGCCGGCGCCGTGGCGACCGGCGGCATCCTGAGCATGCTCAACGCCCTGCCGCTGATCTTCTCCTCGATCGCAGGCAGCCTGAAGGCCCTGCGGCCGGCCGGCGCGACGGGCGAGATCGAGGCGGGGGACACGCCCAGGACGGATCGCGACATCCCGCTGCCCCTCGTCCTGCTGGGGACGCTCGGCCTGGTCGCCCTCATCGCGACCTCCAGCCTGATCCCCGCCGACGCGACGGGGAGGATCGCCGGGGCCTGCTTGGTCGTGCTGTTCGGCTTCCTCTTCGTGACGGTCAGCTCGCGGATCACGGGCGTCATCGGCTCGTCGTCCAACCCGATCTCGGGGATGACCATCGCCACGCTGCTCCTGACCTGCCTGATCTTCGTCGCTCTCGGCTGGGTGGGAGGCGAGTACCGCCTGATCGCCCTGTCGATCGCGGCCGTGGTCTGCATCGCCTCGTCCAATGGCGGCACGATCTCGCAGGACCTCAAAACCGGCTACCTCGTCGGGGCCACGCCCTGGCGGCAGCAGGTGGCGATCCTCGTCGGGGCTTTGCTCTCGGCCGTCGTCATGGGCGGGACGCTGCTCTGGTTGAACGACGCCTACACCACCTACTCGAACCGTCCCGAGGACCTGCCGACCGCGAGCTTCGACGTGTCGAAGGTCTCGGAGACCGACTCGTACGAAGGCCGGGAGTTCAAGGTCGTGCGCCTGACGGCCCCGATCGAGGGGGCCCTCCCCGGCACCTATTTCGTCAACGACGCCGGCAAGGCCGAATGGATCAAGGACGCCGGGATCGGCGGCCGGCTCGACCACACCACGAGCGGTGCCCCGATCCGCAAGTTCAACCCGCCCCAGCCCCGGCTGTTCGCCACGATCATCGACGGGATCATGTCGGGCGACCTCCCCTGGGGGCTCGTGATCCTGGGGGCCGTGCTGGCGATCGTGGTGCAGCTCGCCGGGGTCTCGGCGCTGGCCTTCGCCGTCGGGGTCTACCTCCCGCTCTCGACGACCCTGCCGATCTTCATCGGCGGCCTGGTGCGCCTGCTGGTCGACCGGGCCCGGAAGTTCTCGGCCGAGGATTCCGAGACCAGCCCCGGCACCATGATGTCCACCGGCCTGATCGCGGGCGGTTCCCTGGCCGGCATCCTGATCGCCCTGTTGGTCGTCTTCGAGAACCTCGGCAAGGCGGTCGACTTCTCCAGCGTCAAGCCGGGCGGCGAGGCCGAGTACCTGCTCCCCGCCCTGGGAGCGTTCGGGGTCCTGACCGTCTCGTTGCTGGTGGTCGCCATGACGGGCAAGCGTCAGGACATGGGGCAGGGGGTCAAGGACGAGACGTCGCTCATCGACGAACCGTGATGCCATATCGATCGGCTTCGAATCGGCTTCACTCGTCGCCGAGACCAAGGAAGCCATGCGACGTAACTATCTTCAGCATAAAAATTTAAGGTGAAAACTCGGGCGATTTGGAGCACTCTGCAAAATCATTTTTTCGACGCACGAGAGTTCGGCCGAGCGCCCCGGAGCCCAGGGCGGGCCAGCCCGGCCTGGTGTTGAGCCTCGCCCTGGGCTTGCGTGTTCGTTGAAGAATTGGGGCGACGCGCAGGGATTGGCGCCATGGGATTTCCCGGAACCCTCGTGCATTTCATGCCGTCCCAGGCTCGATTCGAGGTTTCCGTAAGCAATCGACCGCCCCCCGAAGTCCAACGTCCGTCGCACCAGGTCGTTTCCGCCAAACGAGCAGGATGTGCCGGCCCTTGAATGGACAGTACATCAAGATCGCCGAACGCGAACGCGATCGGCGGAGTCGGGATGGAATCGGGTCGGACGGTCGTTTCCAACCGCTCGAAGGGAGGCCTGGCGTGTCGCACGAGTCGATCCTCCGGAAGAACGTCTGCCCGCTCGACTGTCCCGACACGTGCAGCATGCTCGTGACGATCCGTCAGGGGGTGGCCGTCGAGCTGAAGGGGGACCCCGACCACCCTTTCACGCGAGGGGCCCTCTGCGGGAAAATGGCCCGCTACCTCGACCGGGTCTACAGCGACGATCGGCTGATGCAGCCCCGGAAGCGCATCGGTCGCAAGGGCGAGGGACGGTTCGAGACGATCTCGTGGGACGAGGCGCTCGCGACGATCGCCGAGCGATTCCGCGCCGTCGCCGACTCGCCCGACGGCCCGCAGGCGATCCTGCCTTACAGCTACTACGGCACGATGGGCAAGCTCCAGGCCAGCAGCCTCGACCGCCGGTTCTTCCATCGCCTGGGCGCCTCGCTGCTCGACCGCACCATCTGCGCCTCGGCGGGGACCGTCGGCTATGAGTACACGATGGGCCGGGGCCGCCTGGGGGCGGACCCGCTGGCCGTTCCGGGCTGCAAGTTCGTGGTCAACTGGGGCTCGAATACGGTCAACACCAACGCCCACCTGTGGAGCCTGATGATCGAGGCCCGCAAGCGGAACGGTGCGACGATCGTCACCGTCGATCCCTACCGCAGCCCGACCGCCGAACGCTCCGACTGGCACATCCAGCCCCGCCCCGGGACCGACGCGGCGTTGGCGCTCGGCCTGATGCACGTCGTCTGGCGCGACGGCCTCGCCGATGAGGATTACCTGGCCCGCGCGACCATCGGAGCCGACCGACTCCGGAAACGCGTCCTCGACGACTACCCGCCCGAACGCACGGCCGCCATCACGGGCGTGGTCGTCGAGACCATCACGAAATTCGCCCGCCGCCTGGCGACCGAACAGCCCTCGTTCATCCGCCTGAACTACGGCATGCAGCGTCATCACGGCGGCGGCATGGCCGTCCGGACCATCGCCTGCCTGCCGGCCCTGATCGGCTCGTGGCGACATCCCGGCGGCGGGGCGATGCTCTCCACCAGCGGCGCCTACGACTTCGACTTGGCCCGGCTCACCCGCCCCGACCTCGCTCCCGCCGGGACCCGCACCGTCAACATGAACCAGCTCGGCGAGGCCCTCGCGGGCGAGCTGCCGGGCCCGCCGATCCGCGCCCTGTACGTCTACAACTGCAACCCCGCGGCCGTCGCGCCCAACCAGGCGAAGGTCCTGGAAGGGCTGCGCCGGGAGGACCTCTTCACCGTGGTCCACGAGCTGTTCGCCACCGACACGGTCGACTACGCCGACGTCGTCCTGCCCGCGACGTCCCAGCTCGAACACGTGGACGTCCACGGCTCGTACGGCCATCATGAAGTGATGTACAACCCGCGATCCATCGAGCCTCGCGGCGAGTGTCGCTCGAACAACGACGTCTTCCGCGCCCTGGCCGCGCGACTCGGCTTCGAGGCCGACTTGTTCCCCGACGACGAGACGCTCATCCGCGAGGCCCTCGACGGCGGCCCGACGCTCCGCGGCGTGACCCTGGAACGGCTGAAGGAAGCCGGCTCGGTCCGCCTGAACCTCCCCGATTCGTACGCCCCGTTCGCCGCCGGCGTCTTCCCCACACCCTCGGGCAAGTGCGAGTTCTACTCCGAGCGGATGGCCCGCGACGGCCTCGACCCCCTCCCCACCTACATCCCCCCCCTGGAAGACCCCCAGTCGCGCCCCGACCTGGCCGCGCGGTTCCCGATCCAGCTCCTGAGCCCGCCCCGTCCCCAGTTCCTCAACTCCACGTTCGCGAACTCGCCCCGCCACCGCAGTCGCGCCGGCGAGCCGACCGTGGAGATGGACGCCGACGACGCCCGGTCGCGACACGTCGCCGACGGCGACCGGGTCGAGGTCTTCAACGCCCGCGGTTCGTTCCGCGCCCGCGCATCGCTCTCCGGCGCGGTCCGCCCCGGCGTCGCCGTCGCGACCGGGATCTACTGGAACAAGCTCTCCCCCGGCCTCTCCAACGTCAACAGCACCACCTCGTCCGCCCTCACCGACATGGGCGGCGGCGCCACCTTCTTCGACAACCTCGTCGAGATCCGGGCTGCGGCCGAAACGACCGGCGAGCCGTCGAAGGTCGACGGCGCGGCGATAGGCTCGAAGTGATCTCGACGAATCGAGGCGTTCGCCCGGCGGGATCCGGGCCGAGGGCTCGCTCCGCTTTTCCGCGATTCACCCGCCGTGATGTTGACAGCCCGGGGGTCGAAATCCTATCCTGGGCCTCTCGCCAACGCGTGCGGGCAGATAGCTCAGCTGGTAGAGCAACGGACTGAAAATCCGTGTGTCGGCGGTTCGATCCCGCCTCTGCCCACTCCCTCCCCTGCCACTCGCCCCTTCGAGTGGTTTTCCCGTCGATTCGGGTTCTCATGCCCCGCTCCGGGACCCAGAGACCTCGCCGGGCTCGCTCAGGAGCGTCCGCCGCGCGAATGACCGTTGATATCAATGAATTCTTTTATAAGGGCGCGAAGGACGCTGCGGCGGGTCGCTTCGAAAGCGGTGAAGCCGTCGCAGGGTGCGTCCCGGAGGAGGCTTGCGACGGCTTCGATGTTCTTCGTCGGGAGCTGGGGATCTAGGATTCGAACCTAGACTAACTGATCCAGAGTCCGTTCTATGGCGACTTCTAAATCCGTCCCTCGGATCGGGTTAGCGGCCGGGTCCGAAACCGTGCGCTGTCGTGGCGCTGTCGGGAGCCCTCGGCGGCCTCTCGCGGGACTCCTGGAATCCTCGCGGGCGTCGATGTAAGATAAAGCGGTTTCGAGGTTTCTCGACGCGGAGAGGCCCTGCGGACGACGACCCGGTTCGCGCTTCCGATGGCACGATCACGACGATCCGACGGTCTCCGACGAAGGAACAACCCATGTCATACGCCGGCCCGCAGGAAGGCCCGCCCACGATCCTGTTCGATCCCCTCGCCGCCCTCTGGCGCGAGCGGAACGACCGCCGCCGCCGGTCCTCCGCGTTCCACCCTCGGTCCGGGCCCGGGGGGACGGGCCTGATCGTCCCCGGCCCCGGGCCGGCGCCCGATCCCCAGTGGGAACGGTGGATCGAGCGGTTCCGGCTCGACCTCTCGCCGCTGATCTATCCGGTCGAGCTCTACCTCCACGCCGAGCCGCCGACGCCCCGGCCGGGCATGGACGCGCGGTGGCACGAGGCCCTAGGCTTCTGGGTGGCCGTCCGCCTGGGGCCGACCAGGTCGATGGGCTCCGGCTGACGTCCTCGCGGTGCAAGTTTCGCGGCTGCAAACAATTTTTTGAGGACGTCCTAAACGTAAGAATTTTCAGTGTTTACGCTTAAACGACGTTCGTCATATCAACGAAGTCCGGCCAATTTCCTGATCCGGTTTCCGGCGACATGGTGAAGACGGGGGCTCCGACGCGACGCCCCCGTCCACTCCTCGACCCGGAGACGCCGCTCGATGTCGATCGCATCCCTCGCCAAGCTCCTCCCGCTTGTGAAGCAGCTCGTCCCGATCGTCAAAGCGGCCTGGCCGATCATCCTCGCCATCCTCGCCGTCTTCCACGACGGCACGCCCGACGCCTCGACCGGGGCCGTCCTGGGCACGATCGCCGTCTCGCACACGCTCGGCCGCCCCAACGTGCGCGGCTTCCTCGCCCGGCTTCTCGGCCGCGCCGGCAAGCCGACCCGGCCGCGCGCCGTCTGACTCGACCGATCCCGCCCGCGATCCATCTCCACCTCGGTTCGGCCCCCGATCTCTCCGGCGGGGTCCGGGCCCACTCCCCCCGGCGACGACGAGGCCGCCGGGAAGCGGGGCCGGAGGCTCTCCCCCTCCGGCCCCGGGTTTATTCATCCCCCCGAACCGCCGAGGCCCCGCCGTGGACCACCCCGCGCCGATCCTTTACGCGACCACCACGGCCTCCGGCGCGATCACGCTGGACTCGTTCCTCCGCTGGTGCGCGACGCCGAACGGCGTGGACTTCCTGAAGCTGCTCGCCGCCGGCCTGTTCACCGCGATCACGGCCGCGATCGCCCTCCGCACCCAGGTCGTCCAGGCCCGGATCGAGCGCGAGCGGATCCGCCGCGAGGAGCAGGCCGCCGTCCGCGAATCGGCCCGGCACGACCAGTGGGAGGCCGCGCTCCTGGAGCTGAAGCTGGCCAGGCTCCACGCCGTCGACCCGCGGGCGCCTCTCCCCGCCGACCTGGTCGTCCCGGAGCCACGATGAACGACATCGTCCCGGCGCGTCCGGCGCATGAAAAAGGGGGCGACGCGGACTGGACGGAGACGTTCCTCTCCGTGCTCGCCGAGACCGGCAACGTCACGGCCGCCGCCCGGATGGCCGGCGTCAACCGCGACACGCCCTACGGCCGCCGCGAGACCGACTCCGCGTTCGCCAAGGCCTGGGCGTCCGCCCTGGAGGAGGCGTGCGACGTCCTGGAGCTGGAGGCCCGACGCCGGGCCTACGAGGGGACGAAGGAGCCCGTCTTCTACCAGGGCTACCAGTGCGGCGTGGTGAAGAAGTACTCCGACACGTTGATGATCGTCCTGCTGAAGGCGCACCGGCCCGAGAAGTTCCGCGAGAAGTTCTCGGCCGAGCACTCGGGGGAGATCAAGGTGGTCGTCGAATATGCCGACGGAGATCCGGCTTACGCTCCCCCGGCCGCACCCCGGCCAGGCGACGATCCTCCGCTCGACGGCCCGGTTTAACGTCGTCGACTGCGGGCGGCGGTTCGGCAAGACCGTCGCCGCCCAGATCCGGATCGTCAAGCCGGCGCTCGCCGGCCATCCGACGGCCTGGTTCGCCCCCGAGTACAAATTCCTGGCCGAGCCCTGGGACTCGCTCTCGAGCATCCTTCGACCGGTCGTCGTCGGCTCCAGCAAGCAGGAGCGACGCATCCGCCTCCTGGGCGGCGGGTGCATCGACTTCTGGAGCCTGGACGACCCCGACTCCGGCCGGTCCCGGAAGTACAAGCACGTCGTCGTCGACGAGGCGGCCAAGGCCCGGTACCTGGAGGCCGCCTGGACCAAGGCGATCCGGCCGACCCTGACCGACCTGAAGGGGACGGCCGATTTCTGGAGCACGCCCCGGGGCCGGGACTATTTCTGGAAGCTCTACGTCCGCGGCGAGGACGAGCTCGAGCCGGAGTACCGATCGTTCCGGTTCCCGACCCTCGCCAACCCGTACATCGACCCCGCCGAGATCGAGGACGCCCGCCGCCAGCTCCCCGACCGCGTGTTCCGCCAGGAGTACCTGGCCGAGTTCCTGGAGGACGCCGGAGGAGTGTTCAGACACGTCGCCGACGCCGTCGATCGGGGCAGGCTTCTGCCCGAGGAGCCCCGCCGCGTCGGGGCCTACGCCCTGGGCGTCGACCTCGCCCGCCTGGAGGACTTCACCGTCCTCTGCGTGCTCGACCAGTCGGGCCGGCAGGTCTACTTCGAACGCTTCAACCAGATCGACTGGACGCGGCAGGTCGCGAGCATCAAGGCCGTCGCCGAGCGATACCGGGCGACCGTCGTCCTCGACGCCTCCGGCCTGGGCGACCCGATCTACCAGCAGCTCGCCGACCTCGGCCTGGCCGTCGAGCCCTACGTGCTGACCTCGGCGTCGAAGAAGCCGCTGATCGACGAGCTGGCGATGGGCCTGGACGCCGGCAAGATCCGCTTGATGGACGTCGCGGAGCAGGAGGCCGAGCTGGTCGCCTACGAGTACCAGATGACCAAGAGCCGCAACTGGACCGCCAACGCCCCCGAGGGAATGCACGACGACTGCGTGATCGCCCTGGCGCTCGCGTACCACGGCTGCCAGGCCGTCCGGCCGAGCTGGGGCATCCGCACGTCGGGCCGGGCCCGCTGACGCTCTCGCACCGCCCCGGCGGGGCCATAGTTACCAGAGGACCAGATCCGATCCGACAGAGCAGGGGGGGGCCGCCTTGAATCCGACCGCCGAGCTACGCACGCCGCCGCCGACCGCCTACGTCCGCGAGCACATGACGCCCGACCAGCGCGAGAAGGTGAACCGCCTGCTCGACGCCGGCGAGCCCGTCTACTGCCACGTCGGCGTGGAAGGCGAGGTCTACGTCCTGAGCCAGGCGGAGCAGGACGAGGTCGACCCGCCCGACCTCGGGCCCGGGGCACCCGTCCCGAGCATCATGGGCGCCGGCCCGTTCCGAGGCCGCCGCGGGCCTCGCAAGGCCGAGGAGGCCGCCCTCTACCGCCCCGACGCCCCGCCGGCGACCAACCGGAAGATGCGCCGGGCCGACAAGGCGAACGCCCGGAGGGCGCGTTGAGCCTGCTGGAGATCGTACCCGACGTCTGGATCGACCCCGCCGCCGTGGTCGCCGTCACCGAGCGCCACGCGGGCCGCGAGGTCGCGATCCACCTGGCCGGCCTCTGCCGGCCGATCACCGTCCCCGGCTCCGTCGAGCTGGTCGCCCGCCTGGTCCTCAAGCATCGAGTCGGGAGGGCCGCGTGACCGAAGCCGAGAAGGCCCGATTCGCCCGTCGCTTCGCCGCCAACGTCCTGGGCGGCGTCCTCAGCATTCCCGAGCCGAAGACGGGTACCGGCTCGAACATCGCACCGGAGCCGCCCCCGCTCATGACCACGCAGCGAGCCGTCCACATCGCCCTGGCCTTGCTCGTCTCGCTCTCGGGCGTCTACCTCGCCCTGGCCCCGAAGCTCGTGCTCCTGCTGGCCGGCCTGGCCCTCCGCCGCCCACTCGCCGTCACCTGGGCCTCCTGGCTCGGCGTCCACGTCTGCCTGGGCTTCGGCTGGTACGTCCTGATCCTCTGCACCGCCATCAAGAATCCGCCGCCCTCGAACCGGAGCCGACATTGATCCCCTTCGGCTATCGAAGCGACTGCAAGGGATGCGCTCGGGGCTGTCCGGGATGCCTGAAGGTCGACCCGCCGACCAGGTACTCCGCCTTCGTTGACTACGGCCGGCCCCTGGTCGGGAAGCCGTTCCTGAAGGCGGCGATGGACGCGGTCCGGGCCGGGGCCGATAAGGCCTTCGCCGAGCGGGTCGTCGACCTGGGGAAGCTCATGGAGCCGTTCATGCTGAAGCCCGAGCCCTGCGTAACCGGCTGCGAGAACTGCCGCGCCGTCGCCTGCGACGCGAAGCCGCACCGCTTCACCGTCACCGTCAACGGGCGTCCGCGCGGACGCTGCATCGGCGTGGACCTCGGGACCGGACCCGACGTCTCCGTTTTCAGGATCACCACGAAAGAGGCCTGCATGCCGCCCGACGCCGCCGCCCCGAAGCCGACCCTGACCCAGGCGATCGCCGCCCACAAGACGAAGGCCGACCACGCGAAGGTCGCCGACGAGCTGGCCGAGCAGGCCAGGCGGACCGCCCAGGCCGCCCGGCAGGCCGAGCAGGACGCGGCCAAGGCCGTGCTGGTGCTGGCCGGGATCCTGGACTGTGAGAAGGAGCCCGCCTTCGGCCGCCCCATCGTGCCGGTCGACCGCGAGCTGTTCGTGGTGCTCAACTGCTCCTGGATGAACGGCCCCAACCGCTACGCCTATCGCCTGGCGAAGGCCTTCGTCGCCGACTGACCCGTCCCGCTTGACGACCGTCAAGCAACCTCCTCCGCCCCGAGCCCCGCCTATGTCCGTCACCCTCGCCCAGCTCATCGCCGACTCCGACGACGCCCTGGCCGCTAAGGTCGCGGCCAAGGCCGCCTACGACGCCGCCAGGGCCGCCGCCTCCGCGGCGGACGCCCTGGTGATGACCGCCCTGCTGGCCGAGCCGTCGACCCGGGCCGCCTACCACGACGCCGACGACGTGTTGCACGTCGCCGCCCGTTGGCCGGGCCCGGACGGGCGGCCGTTCGCGATCCTGGCCGTCGACGACGCCGACCCCGCCTGACGCCCGCCCCCTCCACCCCTCCCACCGGACGCCCCCCATCATGGCATTCCCATCGATCCGCGGCCTGGCCGCGAAGGCCGCGCGCGCGATCGCCGAGCAGGTGATCGCGATCGGCGGAGCCGGGCCCTGGTCGCGCTGGGGCGGCTCGGGCTGGGGCGGCCGGCCGATCCGCACGCTGGCCCCCGGGGCCACCCACGACTGGGAGCAGGAGGCCGGCAACCTCTGGCAGAACTCGATCGTCGCCCTCTGCCTGGCGTGGATCGGCGACCGGGTCGCGAGGCCCAAGCTGAAGGTCTGCCGGATCGGCCGCAACGGCGTGCCGGTGGAGATCCCCGGGCACGGCCTGGTCGAGCTGTGGACGCGGCCGAACGAGCACTACGGGCGGCGGACCCTCGAAAAGGCGATCGTCTTGAGCCTGAAGGTCGACGGCAACGCCTACCTCTGGAAGCGCCGCGACAACGCCGGCCGCGTCATGGAGCTGTGGTATATCCCGCACTTCCGCTGCCGCCCGCTCTGGCCGGCCGACGGCCTGGAGTACATCTCGGGCTATCGGATCAGCGGCGACGGCCGGCTCTGGGACGTCCCCAAGACCGAGATCATCCACATCCGGGACGGCGTCGACCCGCTGAACGAGCGGTTCGGCCTGTCGGCCCTGAAGGCCCAGCTCCGCGAGGCGGCGACCGACAACGGGGCCGCGTCGCACACCGCCGGCCTGATGATGAACCAGGGCGTCCCGGCCTACGCCCTCGTCCCGGACGTGCCCGCGGGCCCAGCCTTCCAGGCGGGCCGGGGCCCGAGCGACGCCCAGGCCAACCAGATCGTCGGCGAGTGGCAGGACGAGTTCTCGCGCGACGGGGCCGGCGGCGTCGCGGTCCTCCAAGGGCCCTGGAAGATCGAGAAGGTCGGCTACTCCCCCGAGGAGTTGATGGTCGACAAGCTCCCCCAGCAGGCGATCGCCCGGCTGGCGACCGCGACGGGCGTGGTCCTCATGTCGCTGGGCATGCCGGACCCGAACAAGACCTACGCCAACCTGGGCGAGGCCAACCGCACGAGCTGGGGCACGATCGTCGCCACCCAGGAGCTGATCGCCGAGGCCCTCCGCGACGACCTGATCACCGAGGTCATCCAGATCAAGGGAAGGATCACCCCGGCCTCGGGCCCGCTCGCCCTGGTCGTGATCTACGACTACAGCCAGGTGGCCGAGTTGCAGGAGAGCCAGGACGCCGTCATGACCCGGGCCTGCCTGGGCTTCGAGAAGGGCCTGCTGACCCGCAACGAAGGCCGCGAGATGGTCGGCCAGGACCCGGTCGACGACGGCGACGTCTTCGCCTCCGACCTGGCCGCCGCGGCGGCGCCCGAGGAGCCGGACGACGAGGAAGATCCGGCCGCCCCCGAAGAGGGCGGCGGCGAAAAGCCGGGCGACGACGAGCCCGCGGCCCCGGCGAAGAAGGGGTGGCGATGGCGCTACTGAGAAAGGCCCGGGATATTCCAAGGGATATTCCACGCCGCAAGGCGGAGGCCAACACGTTCCGCCTGCCGACCGGCGAGCCGCTCCGGAAGGAGCTGGTCAAGGCCGCCCGCGTGCAACGCCGGGCCGTCCTGGCGTGGGCACGGGCCGGCGGGACGAAGGGCGGGCCGCCGCTGGAGACGAAGGTCGAGCCCCAGGGGCCGCTGGACTTCTCCGGCTTCCCGGGCTGGGACGCCTTCCGGCTCGGCGCGCTGAATATGTCCGAGCGGATGACCCCGGTCCTCTCCTACTTCTGGGAGTCGGCGGCGGCGGCGTTCGCCCCCCGGGTCGGCCTCGACGCCGACGCCTGGAGCGTCGTCGACGCCAACGCCGAGGCCGTCCTCCAGGAGCAGGCCCTGGCGTTCTGCCAGGCGACGCTCGACACCACCAGCCTGTCGATCGACGCCGCGGTCCGGGCCGTCCGTGCCGAGCTGCAGGAGGGGGTCGTCGCCCGCGGCGAGTCGGTCGCCGCCCTCACGAAGCGGATCAACGCGATCTTCGACGGGGCCGAGACCTGGCGGGCCCGGCGGATCGCCCAGACCGAGACGTCCCGCACCGTCCACGCCGCCCAGGAGCGGACCGCGATCGGCTCGGGCGTCGTCGCCGGCTGGCGGTGGCTGCTCTCGGCCGACGCCTGCCCGCTCTGCAAGACGATCGCCCGCCGCGCCCCGATCGTCCGGCTGGGCCGGCCCTTCGCGATCCTGTCCGACGACCCGCACTACGGCGTCGTGAAGTACCCGCCCCTGCATCCGCACTGCAACTGCACCGTCGAGGAGATCCTCGACGTCGACGCCCACGGCCTGGAATGGTCGCCGACCCTGGACCGCCCCGAGCCCCAGCCCGAGGACATCGACGATGGCCACCCCGACGAAGGCGGCGACGCCTGACGCGCTGCTGCACAAATCCTTCGACGTCGACCTGGCCGGCAAGGGCCTGGGCTTCGACGAGGACGGCTCCGGCGGCTTCACCCTGTACGCCGCGATCTTCGGCAACGTCGACCGCGTCGGCGACGTCATCGAGCCCGGCTCGTTCCTGAACCTCGACGAGTTCAGCGCCGACGGCGTCGGCCTCTACGAGCACGACCTCTCCGCCGTGCCGATCGCCTACGTCGTATCGGCCGTCCAGGACTCCAAGGGACTGAGGATCGAGGGCCGGTTCCACTCGACGCCCGAGGCCCAGAAGGTCCGGACCGTGGTGAAGGAGCGGACCGCCGCCGGCAAGTCGGTGAAGTGCAGCCTGGGCTACAAGGTCGCGAGGGCCGCGAAGGTCCAGGTCGGCGGCCGCGAGGTCCAGTCGATCCGGGCCCTCCGGGTCTACGAGTTCAGCTTCGTGAACCTCCCCGCCAACCCGCTCGCCGGCGTCGTCGACGTCAAGAGCGCGACCCGTCAAGAGGAGCCGATGGAACACGACGACGACCGCCCCGGGATGCTGGACAGCGTCAAGCAATGGCTGGGCTTCGCGACCAAGTCGGGCCGCGCGATGTCGAAGGCCAACCACGCCGCCCTGCGCTCCTACGCCGACCAGCTCGACGAGCACGGCGACAAGGGCCTGATGCACGCCAAGAGCCTCCGGGCCGCCGCGAAGGGCCTGGAGGAGCACGGCAACGGGACGAAGGCCCTGGCCGCCGCGATGCACAAGCACCTGGAGACGTTCGACCCCAACGCCAAGCCCGACCCCGACGACGGCGGCGACGAGCCGGACGGCGACGACGCCCCGCCGGCGAAGAAGGCCTTCGACGACGCCGGCCACCGGGCTCGCGTCCTGAAGCTCCGGCGGTTCGTCGACGGCCTGGCCGACGACGAGGACGCCGCCGCCGCCTGACCACCTCCCCCGCCGCACCCCTCAGCGACCCCCGCCGACGTCGGCGGGCGGCCCGATCGCCGCACGTCCCCCCCTCCCCGCGAGACCCACACATGACCCCGGACCAGATCCAGGCCCTCCGCGACCAGATCGCCAGCAAGTCGACCGAGCTGTCCCGCCTCGTCAACGCCGACGCCCCCACCGGCGCGGACCTGACCAAGGCCGAGAAGCTCCACGAGGAGATCGCCAAGGCCCGCCTCGACGTCAAGGGCGCGACCGAGGACGCCCGCCGCCACGCCGCCCTGAGACTCTCCGCGAAGGACGCCCAGGAGTGGCTCGCCGCCCCCGCCGGCGACGCCCCGTTCTCGGGCCGCCAGCCGGCCGCCGGCGAGGCCGGCCGCGTCGAGGTCAAGGGCTTCGAGGAGGCCGGGCACGGCCGCTACCGCCGCGACAAGGGCGGCGACGTGCTCTGCCTGGAGGAGGTCGGCCCCGGCCAGTTCGGCGTGAAGAAGTGGGAGCTGTTCCAGTCCTTCGAGTACAAGAAGGACTTCACGCAGTACCTCCGCAAGGGCAACCGGGCGATCGACGACGTCCGGTTCAAGACGCTCGTCGAGGGCATCGACGACCAGGGCGGCGTCTTCGCCCCGGCCGAGATGATCCAGCGGATCATCGGCCGCGAGCCCGCCCCCACCCAGCTCCGGGGCCTGGTGCAGAGCATCACGACCGGCCGCGACGTGGTCGAGATGCCGCGGAAGCAGTACTCGGCCGACGACAAGTACACGACCGCGTTCCGCCCCACCTGGACGGGCGAGATCCCCTCGGACGGCACCGGGGCGCTCCACCTGGTCGACGACAAGAACCTGCTGGGCTCCATCCAGATCCCCGTCCACACGGCGATGCTCTCCGCCCCGCTGTCGAAGAACCTGATCGAGGACTCCGCCTTCCCGGTCCAGAGCTGGCTGGAGAACGAGCTGGGCCAGGTCATCGACCTGCTCTACGAGGACATGATCCTCAACGGCAACGGCGTCTTCCAGCCGACCGGCATCCTCCTGGGCGCGGCGTCGGCCAACAACGGCACGACCGTCCGGCCCGACCTGCCCGAGGTCGTGCTCTCGGGCTCGGCCGGGGCCCTGAGCTACGACGGCCTGGACGACCTCCAGACCGCCCTGGCGGCCCAGTACGAGAACGAGAACACCCGCTGGGTGATGAACAAGAAGAGCACCCTCCGGGCGATCCGGAAGCTGAAGGACTCGAACAACCGGCCGCTGTTCACCACCGGCGCGGCCGACTACGGCATCACCGGGGCCCGGGGCCGCGTCCTGCTGGGCGACCCGATCGTGGTCTCCGCCTTCGCCCCCAACGTCGGGGCCGGGGCCTTCCCGGTGGTCTACGGCGACCTCCGCGGGTACTACCTGGCCCAGCGGATCGGCTTCTCGATCCAGGTCCTGGACCAGACCCGGGCCCGCGCCAACCAGATCGAGCTGGTCGGCCGCGTCCGCTTCGGCGGCAAGCCGGTCGAGCCGTTCCGGCTGAAGATCGGCAAGAGCGACAACTCCTGACCCACGCCCCGCCGCCGCGCCCCCGGGCCGGCGGCGGGCCCTCCCCTCGTCGAGGATCCGGGCCTTGCAAGTCACCATCTCGCTCCCGACGCGCGAGCAGCTCGCGATCGCCCTGGTCTCGATGGTCCTGGCGGGCCTGACGGCGACGATCGTGAACCGCGTCCAGCGCCCCGACGTCCCCGCCCCGGCCCCCTCGCCGTACGCGCCGACGCCGGCCCCGACCCCCTACACGCCGCCGCCGGCCCCGCCCTCGCCCGACTGGATCCCGACGCCGACGCCCAGGCCGGCGGTGGACCCGGACGCCGGGCCGGCGGCGGCGGGCCGCTCCTACGCCGCCGCCCTGGTCCGGGGCTACTCCGCCGGCTGGCGGACGGCCGCCGACAAGCTGGAGGCCGGGGCCGCGATCCCCGACGCCCTGGCCGCCGTCGGCCCCGCCTGGACCGCCTACCGCGTGCCGTTCTTCGACCGCGACGTCCAGCCCGTCTTCGACCAGGTCGTCCCCTCCGACTCGCCGCCCGCCGCGGTGACGCCCGACAAGCGACGGGCCCTCGCCCGGGCGTTCCGGGCGTTCGCGGCCGGGCTCGCCCCGTAGCCTCCGCCCGCCGCCGCCGCCGCCGTCCCTCCCCCCTTCCATCACATCGAGGATCACGCATGTTCCGCCACAACATCACCCGAGTGGTCGGCATCGACGTCGCGATCGACCCGGTCGCCGCCGGCGCGACGGACGCGAACGGCAAGGTGATCGACACCCTGGGGTACGAGTCGATCGCGTTCGCGATCAACATCGGCACCATCACGAGCACCGCCGTCACCGGCCTGAAGATCCAGAGCGGCGCGCTCGCCAACGGGTCGGACATGGCCGACGTCGCCGGCTCCGCCGTGGCGATCGCCGACACGCAGTCCAACAAGGTCGCCTGGTCGGCCGAGGTCCACCGGCCCTCGAAGCGGTACGTCCGCGTCGTGGTCACCCGGGCCACCGCGAACGCCGTCGTCGCCGGCGGGGTCGCGATCCTGGGCCGGGCCGGGTACCAGCCCGCCGCCGCCGGCGCGAACCAGGCCGCCACCACGCCCGCCGTCCCCCCCGTCCTGCTCAACGCCTGATCCACCCGAGGCCCGACCATGCCCGAAACCTACGCCGACCTGGCGACGGTCCTGCTGGCCTGGCCGGGCCTCGCGACCGGCCGCGACCCGATCGAGCAGCAGGCGATCGTCGACGACGCCAACGCCGCCGTCCGGGACTTCGTCGACCGCGACCTGCTCATGGCCGAGCGGACCGAGGTCCTCTCCGGCCGCGGGACCGCCCGCCTCTGGCTCTCCGTGAAGCCGGTCCTCTCGGTCGACGCCGTCTCGCTCTGGGGCTCGCCGATCGACGGCGGCCCCGGCGAGGGCTGGGACTTCGACCCCGACTCCGGCTGCCTGGTGCGGGGCCGCCGCCTCTCCGCCGTCCGCTTCGGGCCCAAGTGGCCGGCGGGCTTCCGCAACGTCTCCGTCCGCTACACCGCCGGATACGACGCCGTCCCCGGGGCCGTGCGGCGGGCGACGATCCTGGCCGCCCGGGCGCTGCACGCGATGGCGGAGTCGGCCGGGCCCTACAAGAGCGAGTCGCTGGGCGACTGGTCCTACACCCAGGCCGACTCCAAGCCGTTCCTCCGGGACGCCGCCGGCCTGCTCCTCCCCTACCGTCGCGTCGGGGTCTGACCCATGCTGACCGACATGCTCGACGACCTGGCGACGATCTCGTCGCTGCCCGTCGCCCGCACCCCCTCGGGGGCCGCGTCCCGCTCCGCCCCGGTCCTGCTGGCCGAGGGCGTCGCGTGCAAGGTGCGGCGGACCGCCGCCGCCCTGGCCTACGGCAAGTCGCCGCGCGACGACGCGCGACGCCAGAAGGTCGACGCCCGGATCTACTTCGCCGGCGACCCGCTCGCCGCCCTGGACCCGCCGCTCCGCCTCTCCACCGGGCACCGCATCGCCGCCGCCGGCGAGACGTTCGCCGTCCTGGGCGTCGTCGACGTGAACAACATGGGCCGGCTCCTGCACGTGGACTGCGAGGCCGTCGCCGATGCCTGACGCCGAGCTGGAATGGCACGGCGACGAGGCCCTGGCGATGATCCGGGCCCGCGTCGTGCGCTGCCTCCACCGCGCGGCGATCGCCGTGAAGAACCGGGCGAAGGAGCTGCTCTCCGTGGCCGGCACCGGCCGCGTCGACGGCAAGACGGCCCGCAACGCGAAGGGCCATTTCAAGGCGACGGTCACGCGCTCGAAGCCGGGCGAGCCGCCCCGGAAGCAGACGGGCCTGCTCCGATCCAAGGTCGCCCACGAGGTCGACGAGGCGACCCTGACCGCGCGGGTCGGCACCAACCTGGAATACGGCAGGCACCTGGAGCTGGGGACGAAGCGGGGGCTGGCCCCGCGGCCCTGGCTCCGCCGGGCCCTGGCCGAGGTCGCCGCCCGCGTCGAGCAGCTCCTGGACGGCCTGGGCGAGCCCTGACCGCCCGCCCGCCGCCGCCCCCGCCCCTCCCCACCCCCACAAGGCGAAACCATGTCGACGCCGCTCTACATCGACGAAGCCGTCTCGACGGCCGCCGACCCGGGCCGGGCCCTCGGCGGCTCGACCATCAAGGTGGCCGCCGGCGACGGGGCGAAGTTCGTGCACCCGACGCTGGGCCCCCCGTCCCCCACCCGGCCGCTCCGCATCCAGACGGGCCCGGCCGACGCCCCGGCCGTCGGCTACTTCCTGTGCACCGGCCGGAGCGGCGACGACCTGACGGTCGCGGTCGCCGCCGGCAAGACGGACCAGCCGGTCGACGTCGGCGACCAGGTCTCCGCCGGCTGGGTCGCGGCCGACGCCGACGAGCTGTACGCCACGATCGCGAACGCCGTCGTCGGCAAGCTGGCCGCCGGCGGCGGCGTCACCATCACCGGGGCCGGGACGGCCGCCTCCCCCTACACGATCGCCGCGACGGGCGGCTCCGGCGGCTCCGGCACGGTGACGAGCGTGAACCTCACGGTCCCCGCCGGCCTGAGCGTCACCGGCGGGCCCGTCACCGGCGCGGGGACGTTCGCGATCGCGACGACCCTCTCCGGCGTGATCGTGGGCACCGGCTCCGGGTTCGCGGCCGGGGCCGCGGGGACCGACTACGTCTCGCCCGCGGGGCTGGCCTCCGCCCTCTCCCCCTACGCCACGACGGCCGCCGTGGGCGCCGTCCTGGGCTCCTACGTTACCGCGACGACGCTCTCCTCCACCCTGTCCGGCTACGCCACCACGACGGCCCTGACGGCGGGCCTGGGGACGAAGCAGGGGACGATCACCACCGGCTCGACGTCGCAGTACCTGAAGGGCGACCTGAGCCTGGGGACGTTCGCGACCGACGTGGTCGCGGCGATGTCCTCCACCCTCTCGGGCTACGTCACGTCGTCCGCCCTGACGACGGCCCTGGGCTCCTACGTCACGTCCACCAGCCTGACGACGACGCTGGGCTCCTACGCCTTGCTCTTGACCGCCCAGACCCTCAAAGACAAGTCGGTCCAGGCCAGCTCGACCGGCGACTCCCTGAAGATCCTGAACCAGGTGGGGACGCTCGCGAGCGCCTTCGACGCCGACGGCTTCGGCGGCGACGACGAGCTGGTCTTCCTGCTCGCCCAGGGCGTCGACCTGACGACCGGCACCGGCCTGTATCCCAACGGCCTGGTGGCCGACTGCACCGGCAAGGTCACGTCCATCTCGGTCGTCTTCCGCGTCAACGGCGGCTCGGGCGGGGCCACCGTCGTCGTCACCAAGAACGGCACCACGATCGCGACCCTGACCGTCTCGACCTCGACGACGACCCTGGTCAGGACGACGACGATCAGCGATACGGCGATCGCCAGCGGGGACGTCTACAACGTCAACGTCACCAGCGTCGGCTCCGCGGTGCAGTACGGGCGGCTGTTCATCAAGCACACGCGGAGGAACCGCTGATGCCGGGCGCCGCGTATCTCGGCCTCGACAAGGCCGCCAAGGGGTCCTGGAAGGACGGCACCGGGTTCGCCCGCCGCGGCGGCTACGGATACCGCTTCTGCTCCGGCAACGCCACGTTCTTCAACTCGATGCCCGCGGGCTTTTCGGTCGCCGTCTCCTCGCCGACGACGGTGGCCTATTACGACTCCGGGACGCCGACGACGGCGTCGCTCCAGACGCCGACCACCGGCCAGTCCACCTGGCTGATGTATACGTTGGGCGCGAACGGCGTGATCGACTACGACCTCACCGCCCCGGGCTCGGAGTGGATCTACGCCTCGGTCTATTGCTATGAGTTGTCCGGCGGCGCCCGGATCCAGAAGGTCGAGGTCTACGACGGGGCCACCTTGCTGGCGACCGGGGCCGATTCGACCGTCGTGGTGCCGGGCGTCTGGTACGTCTTCCGGGTCTGGGGGTCGGTGAAGTTCCGCGTCGGCATGGTCAATTCGTTGAGCTACGGCGTGGCGACCTCCGGCATCTTCCTGGACCGCTTCCTGCCCCACTACGCCGGCGGCGCCGCACCCGCCGCCGCCTTCGGCCATCTCGCCCTCTAACCCCAGCCCACCGGAGCCCCGCCCATGGCGCTCGTCGGACCGCACTACCACGCCGAGACCGTGACGACGTTCCCGGCCGCCTACGCCCCGCTGAACGACCTCCGAATCCTGTTCCGGACCGGCGGCCAGATCCTCCTGACCTACGACGTCTTCTCGTCGAAGGAGGCGTTCGAGTCGCCGACCGGCGGCCGGATCGGCTGGGTCGAGATCCCGCTCCAGCAGGGGCCGACGCCGGCCGTCCTGGGCCAACGGCCCGAGCTGACGCCCTTCGTCCCCGCGGTCGTCGAGCGGGTCGTGATCCGCGAGCCCGGGACCAACGGCCCCGACGACTTCGGCGAGGCCTCGGAGCGGATCGTGACGCCGGCGGTGGAGCCGACCTACGGGCCGGCCCCCGTCATCGCCCCCGCCCGCCCCGGGGTGAAGCAGATCATCGCCGAGAACCCGGACCTGTTCGAGAAGATCCGGGCGCTGGCGGACGCCCTGGCCGCCGCCGAGCCGGCCTTCGCGGGCTGGGTCGCCGTCCCGAGCCCCTACGAGACCAAGGGGGCCTGACCCATGATCCTCGGCGCGCTCCGCCCCCTGGGCCGGCTCCGCCCCCTGGGCTGGCTGGACGCCTACGGCCCCTCCCCGCCCGGCCCGTCGACCTACGACGCCGGCTCCCTGGTCGACGCCCTGCAACTCTGGTGGGCCGACCAGGACGCGCTGCACGGCCTGGTCGCGGCCTACGACCCGGGCGGCGACGCCGAGCCCTACGCCGCCCTCTGGCACGTCGAGGCCCCCGAGGGCCAGGACCTCCCCTACGTCGTGGTCTTCACCGCGGCCGAGGCGGAGGAGCAGCGGACGACCGCCTGGGCCTGCCTGACGACGGTCCTCCAGTTCAACTTCCACGCCCACACGCCGGACGCCGCCGCCGCCGTCCGCAAGGCGTTCCGGGCCGCCGTCAAGGGGGCCCCGCTCGCCGTCGACGGCCTGACCGTCCGGCACGTCCTCCCCTCCGGCCAGTCGCTCCAGGTCGGCGAAGGGTTCGCCCCCGGGGGCCGCGACTCCTGGGTCGCCACGCTCGAAGTCGAGATCCCCCACGAGGTCGATTACTAATCAGCGAGGGTTCAAATGTCCAAGGGTTATTCGGGCGTCGACGGCAAGGTCCTGATCGGGGCCGTCGACTGCGACGTCATGGGCTGGTCCGCCGACGTCGGCAACAACACCTGGGACTCGACGACCACCGGCGACGCGGGCTGGGACGACGTCTCGGCCTCGACGTCGAACGTGAAGGGCTCGTTCGACATGCTCTACTCGTCGGACAAGCCGGCGCTGGAGCCGACCTCCGCCACGCCCCCGGGCGTCGGCGTCCGCCAGGGCAAGACGGTCGCCGTCCTCCACCTGAACATCAACGAGACCGACGGCGTCGAGCTGAGCGGCGCGGCCCTGCTGACCAAGATCAGCATCAAGAGCCAGGTGAAGGGCGGGACGATCCTGACCGTCTCGTTCGAGTCGAAGGGCGCCTGGGTCCTCCCCGGCGACGCCTGATCCCGCCGATGGTCGGATGGTCGCCGTCCGACCATCGCTCGCGCGCAGCCCCATCCCCTCCACCCGCCCGAGGCCCGCCCTTGAACCCGCCCACGCTCGATTCGCTGATCGACGCCCCCGCCCTCGTCGTCGAGGTCGGCGGCCGGACCTACCGCTTCTCGGAGCTGACGCTCGCCGCCCTGGGCCGTCTCCAGGCCTGGATCAAGGCGACCTGCCCGCACCCGCTCGACGCCCTGAAGCCCCACCTGGAGGGCCTGACGGCGGCGGAGCGGCGGGAGCTGATCGCCGACGCCGTGGAGGCGGGCCGGAGCTGGCCGCCGCGGATCGGCACGAACGCCGCGTCGGAGCTGCTCCTGGGCACCCAGGAGGGCCAGCTCCTCGTGCTGCTGGAAGGGCTCCGGGCCCAGGAGCCGGCGGCGACCGACGCCGACGCCGAGGCCCTTTACTCGGGCCTGACGCGCGAGGTCAAGCGGGCCGCCCGCGAGGCCCGCGCCGCCTACGTCGCCGAGTGCGCGGCCCACGCCGCGGCGAGCGAGGCGGCAGAGGCCGCCGGCCTGAAGCCGACGCCGCCCCCCGCGCCGCCGAAGTTCGACGGCGACGCCCGCATCGGCCGGATCTACGGCACCCTGTTCGGCACCTACGACCCCGAGGACGAAGGCCCAAAAGGCTGAGGCGGCCGGCTCCGACGGGGCCCGCGATGGACCTCGTCGACCTGGTCGCGGAGGCCGAGAGACGCCTCGGGATGCGGAAGTGGGAGTGGGCCCGCTACACGCTGACGGGCCTGGTCCACGCGCTCCGCGAGCGCGACGCCGACCCCCACGCCGGAAACATCCCCGTCGAGTCGTGGGCAGACCTGGACCGCCTGATCGGAGGCCGTTGACGTGTTCAAGCTCGCATCCTTATTCGTCGACATCAAGGCGAAGGACGACGCCCTGAAGGGGACGCTCGCCGAGACGAAGACGAGCCTCTCCGCCTGGGGCGTCGCCGCCGGCTCCGCCGTCGGCACGCTCGCCGGCCAGGCGATCGCCGCCGCCGGCTCGTCCATCGCCGGGTTCTTCGCCTCTGGCATCAAGGGGGCCGTCGACCTGAAGGAGACGATGAGCAAGGTCGACGCGATCTTCGGATCCAGCGCGGGGAAGATCACCGCCCAGGCCGACGAGATGGCCGCCAAATACGGGGTGGTGAAGCAGTCGTTCATGGACGCCGCCGCCGGGTTCGGCTCGTCGTTCAAGGCGGCCGGCCTGACCGGCGACGCCGCCGCCGACGTCGGCAACCAGCTCGCGAAGCTGGGCATGGACATGGCCAGCTTCGGCAACGGCACGAACGAGGAGGTCTTCACCGCCCTGGGGGCCGCGCTTCGCGGCGAGTTCGACCCGCTGGAGCGGTTCAACGTGATGCTCAACGCCGACGCCGTGGCGCTGCACGCCGTCGCGATGGGGCTGGCGGCGAACAAGAACGAGGTCTCGGAGCTGGCGAAGAAGCAGGCGACGCTCGACCTCATCATGGCGAAGTCGATCGACCAGCAGGGCGACCTGGAGCGGACGGCGGGCGGCACGGCCAACCAGTGGCGGAAGCTGACCGGCGACCTCACGAACGCCGCCGTCCAGCTCGCCGGCAAGCTGGAGCCGGCGCTCAACGCCGTGCTGGTCGCGGGCAACTCGCTGGTGGGCTCGGTGGGCCCCGGGATCGAGTGGCTGGGGGGAGTTTTCGAGTCGTTCGCGGCCGGCGTCTCGGAGGTCGTCGCGACCGTCGGCGTCCTGTGGCGGAACCTCGGGACCGTCTGGGAGATGACGACGATCAAGGCCTCGGAGATGGGCCAGAACCTCATCGCGATCCTGGGCGTGCTCCCCGACAACGTGGGGAGGATCGCCGGCTGGATCGGCCGCAACTGGTACAACCTCATCGCCGACGGCTTCTTCGCCCTGAAGGCGGTCTTCACCAACTTCACCGGCAACCTCGCGAGCCTGGCCGCCGCCGTCTACTCGTTCTTCACCGACCCCCTCTCGGGCTTCGAGTTCGAGTGGACGCCGCTGCTCGACGGCTTCGAGGCGACGACGGAGAAGCTCCCCGAGATGCTCCGCCCGGCCCTGGTCGACCTCTCCGACGAGATCGCCGCCAAGGGGAAGGAGATGGAGGACCGCGAGGGGGCCCGCGCGGAGCGGATCGCGAACAAGCTGAAGGCCGCCCCGGCGAAGGGGGCGGCGGCGGCGAAGGCCGCGGAGGCCTCCGAGAAGGGGGGCCAGAGCTACGACTCGGCCGACTTCGCCCGCCGGCTGACGCTCTCGATCATGGGCGGCGACGACGTCCCGAAGAAGCAGCTCGCGGCGGCGGAGAAGACCGAAGCCAACACCCGGCGGACGGCGGAGGCGGTCGGCCGCGCGTCGGTCGCCCGGTTCACCTGACCCCGAGGAGCCTGACGCATGGCCGAGATCCCCCCCGGCGGAACGGGCCTGACCCTGCTGTCGGGCCTGACGACCCCGCACCGGGTCGTCCCCTCCACCTACCACATCACCGGCGACGTCGAGAGCGGCTACCGGGCGTTCGTCGAGTACCTGGTCCTCTGGGCCGACGCCTTCGTCTTCGTCGACGAGGTGATGGGCTTGTCCACGGCGGCGACGGTCTACGGCGCGATCACCTACCACGCCCCGCACCGGCTCCCCTTCACGACGGCCGCCCTCTACGCCCACGACTTCGACCTGACGCCGTGCGGGATCGACGGCGACGCGGTCGACGACGCCAGCATGCCGAACCTGGGCCTATTCCCGGGCGAATATTTCAGCTACGCGAAGGTCACCGTCACCTACCAGACCCCCGGCCAGGGCCAGGCGCCCGGCGAGGGGACGCTCCAGCAGCTCGACCCCTCCAACCCGATCACCGTCTGCCGCCAGACGGTCCGCTCCTCCGGGAAGATGGACACGTCGAAGGCCGGCTCCTTCCAGTACACGAGCGACTCCAAGACGGTCCCGGGCGAGCACGCGATCCCCTCCTGCGAGTCGGTGCTCGACCTGGAGTTCCCGGCGATCCCCTACCTGCCCTGGCAGGCGGTCCGCCCATATATCAACAAAGTCAACTCCGTCGCGGTCCTGAACTGCGGGATCGGCGAGCTGCTCCTGGAGGGGATGACCACCCGCGTCGAGGCGACCACCCAGGGGTTCAGCCAGAACCTCGTGCTGTCGTTCGCGGTGGCGGGGACGCCGGGCGTCACCTGGAACATGCTGCCGAGGGACGGCGTCCCGGTCGCGGTGAAGCGGGCCGGCTCGGGGGCCCCGATCTTCGCCTCGGCCGACTTCCGGGACATCTTCACCGCGCTGGATCGGAGCTGACGTGGCCGCCAAGTTCAACCCCCGCGACGCCAGGGCCGGCGACCCGATCACCGCGGCCATGTGGAACCGGATGCAGGAGGCGGTCCGCGACTTGCAGCGGGTGCGCTTCGGCGCCGGGCTGGCGGGCCGGGTCGGGCCCGGCGGCCTCCAGGTGACCGCGCTGCCGATCCGGCGGACCCGGGCCTCCTGGTGCCGGATCCCCTCGGGCGGGGTGCTCGCGGCGACCGGCACCTGGCCGGCGCTGACGCCGAAGACGTTCGTCGCCGACGTGTACGAGAATTCGGCCGGGGCCCTCGCCCTGGTCGCGTCCTCCGCCACGATCTACTGGTGGTACAAGGACTCGGCCCTGGCCAACAAGCTGGTGGCGTGCATCGCCAACGACGACGGGACCTACGACGCCCTCCTCGACTCGTGCACGGTGGTCTGACCCATGCCCAGCGCCGTCACCCAGGCCCCCGGGAAGTGCATGTGCACGGCCCCGACCTACCTCGTGAAGGTGATCCCCGCCGGCTGCGGCAACTCCCGCATCCCGGGGGCGACCGTCAACGTCTGGACGTCCTCCGCGAAGACGACGCTGTTGGCGACCGGGACGACCGACGCCTTCGGGACTCCCACGTCGGGCGAGGTGATCGTGAACGTCGGGGCCGGCGGCTCGTACTGGCTGGAGGTCTCGCACCCCCGCTACGCGAGCTTCGCGGGCACCAGGACGTTCAACTCCTCGGCCACCACGACCACGTCCACGATGATCCCCGCGTCGGGCTACCATTGCGGCGTCGGCAACAATCCGTGGGCCGACGTCCTGTACTGGTCCGACTCCCTGACCGGCGCGTCCGGCGTGCTCAATTACACGAACATAACCGGCCTGCAAGGATGGCTCGGCACAGCGACGATGACGAGCTACGGGTACTCGCCGCCGGACGGCTCCGCGAGCTGCACGCCGGTCACCGTCAACCTTCAGCTCGCGTGGAACTGCAACTGGTCCAGCCCGTACGCCGCCGGATCCGTGTCCTTCCAGTTCGAATGGAAGTGGTCGGCCGGGGTGAGTTCCCCGAACTGCCCCACGGGGCCGCCGCCCGCCCTCGGCCAGGGGAACGTCCAGTCGAGCGGCGGGTCGATCATATCCGGAGCCGGCTTCTCGATCGCCGGCAACATCAACACGACGCTGGCCTACAACGGGTTCGGGAACTGTACGACGCCCGCCTTCACGAGGTCGATCTACGTCCTGGGGCACCATCCGGTCGCCACGCCGTTCACGATCACGGTGAGCGAATGACGGAGGACGACCTCGACCTGGTGATGGAGCGGACGGGCCACGAGCGATTCCGCTGGCTGGTCTCCGACGCCAACCCCGACGCCGCGAAGCGGGCCGGGGCGTGGGCGACCGTCGCTGAGATGGCGGCCGGCTTCCGGGCCGGCCCCGCCCCGCGGCCGCCGGCCTCGACGCCCGCCCGGATCCCGCTCGCGGACGCGCTCCGGGCGACGGAGCGGGCCCGAGAGTGCCCCGCGGCCGGGCCCGCGGCGTGCGGCTGCACCGGGGCCCGCAGCTGCTCCAAGCTGGGCCGCGACGTCACGCTGGACGACTGCATCGGCTGCCCCGGGCCCGACCTCTCGACGATCGGAGAGACCCCTTGAGCGACGCGACCGCCCCCCGTCCCGTCACCGCCCTGGCCGCCGTCCCCGCCACGTTCGTCGCCGACTTCAGCGTCGGCCGCCGGCCGGGCGGCTACCAGTCGGCCGACCGCGAGGTCCTGGAGGCCCTGGAGATCGGCGGCCGCGCCTACATCTGGCTCCCCTCGGGCGAGGGCCTGACCGTCCAGGCCGTCGAGATCGACCCCGACGACCCGCGGGGCGACGACGGCGGGGCGATCCCCTGGGAGCTGGTCGACTGGTGGCTCCCGATCTGAGGCCGGGTCGACCGGAGGCTAGGCCAGGGCGACGTCGCGGGTCCTCTCGACCCGCCACTCGCGGGCCCCCTCGAACTCGGCGCGGATCGCGACCATCCGCCGGAAATGCCTGAAGACGACCTGCACCCGGGAGATCGTGCGATCGCGGCGACGCTCGACCACCGCGCAGTCGAAGAACAGCTTCTCGACGCGGGGACCGTCCTCGACCAGGTGGGGCATTTTCCGTCGACGGGCCTGGCCGGCGACGCGACGAGGGTACCAAAAGTCCTCCCCGAGGTGCTCACGCAGGGCGTCGACCAGCCCGTTCCGGTCGAATTCGTCGAGGACCCCGTCCTCGTCGACGAAGAAACTCCTACCGCTCACGAAATCTCTCACCTGAACCTCCTGCCGTCCCATTCTCTCGGTCGCGTCACGATCGCCCTAGCCCTCGCCGGGACCGGCCCCGCGTCCCGGACGTCGTCGGCCCACGCGACGCCGACGGAGGCCAGCGCCTTCAAGTCCCGCCGGCTCGCGGCGTGGCATCTCGGGCAGAGATGCAGGCCGTTGGAGCCGACCAGCCAACCCTGGTACTTCAGGATGGTCCCGAGGATCCCCGGCGAAACGCCCCCGAACTCCCCGTGAGCGGGGAAGGACGCGGGCTCGACGGCGCAGACGTCGCAGCTGACGTCGCATCGGACCTCGCAGCTCGACCGGTTCATGGCAGCCGTCCTTTCCACCCCGTCCGTTTCCCCCCGACATCGAAACCCTAGGTCCCGGAACGAAGAACGCCCCGCCCTCGTCCCCGTTCCGTGGGGCGAAGGCGGGGCGTTTTCCATTGCGCGGCATCGCGGCGGATCACGTCACGAGACGAGCTCCTCCCGCCGCTTCCGCTCGTCCGGCGCGAGCAGCTCCTCGCGGAGGATCTGGACCGTCGCCGGGGCGTGGAACCCCAGCCGGACGCGGCCCTCCCTGAGCAGGCAGAACTCGACCTTCACGAACCGGCCGTCCCCCAGGTCGAGCCAGACCGATTCCTTCGGCTTGCGGCTGAGCACCAGCATTCAGTCCCCTTCCTTCGGCCCCTTGCGGCCCTCCAGGGCGTCCCGGAGGGATTGCTCGGTCTTCTTGACGTACTTGTCCATCGTCAGGGTGATCGTGCTGTGCCGCGCGAGGCGCTGCGCCTCCTTGGGGTCGGCCCCCGACTCCAGGAGGAGTGTAATATACGTCGCGCGCAACGCGTGGAAGTCGACCACGCCGTCGGCCGTCTCCGCCGCGATCCCCGCCGCCTCCAGGTCGCCCCTCAGCATCGCCGCCGTGTCCGCCGGCACGACCACGACCGCCGCCCCTTCGCGACTCGCCAGCCACTCGCGGAGGAACGCCGCGTCCTCCGCCCGCAGCGGCTGGCGGTCCTCGCGGCGGTGCTTGGAGTAGCCCGCCCGGACCACGACGTGTGGGTCGGGGCCGTCCAACTTGAACGCCGAGGCGTCGAGCGTCCGCAGCTCGTTGGCGCGAAGGCCGGTGCACGCCGCCAGCCGGTACAGCGCCGCCCGCTCGACGCCGCTGATCCGGTAGGCCGGCACCCCCCGGCGTCCGCCCCGCGCGACAGGCGGCGAGGCCGCGGCGACCTCGAGGAGCCGGGCCAGCTCGGCCGCCGTCAGCGAGCGGCGGCAGCGGCGGACGTCGACCTTCTCGTTGTAGGTCTTCACGCTCCGCAGCCACTTGGGCGCCGCCTTGATGCGGCCGGCGTCGTCGCACCACCGCAGGAACGACCGCACGGCCTTGAGCGCGTAGTTCGCCGTCCGGGCCGACCGTCGCGCCCGCAGCCGGGCCAGGGCCGCCTGCAGCGTCTCCTGGTCCAGCCCCGACAGCCGCTCGACCCCGGCGCCCTCCAGCAGGCGGAGGACGGCCCCGCGGGCCTCCCGCGCGTGCTTCTCGGTGCCCCCCTTGGCGACGATCGCCAGCCCGAAGTCCTCGACGTGCTCGGCGATCGGCCGCCGCGCCGCCTTCTCGGCCTTGTCGTCCTCAGGGGCGATCACCCCCGCGAGCACCAGCTTGGCCTTCGTCTCCAGCTCGTCGAGGATCCGCCGCGTCGCGGCCTTGTCGCTCGACCCCGTCCCCGTCCGCCGCCGGCCGTTCGCGTCGAGGTACACGAACGACCACCGCGCCGCCAACTTGCCGTCCCTGGTCTTCCTCCGGAAGAGATGACCCACCGTCGCCCCCCGTCCCGTCAGCCGCCGTAGTTCCTGGCGATCCACTCGTTCACGGTCTTCGTCGACCACCGCGGATCCATCCCCGGGGGCCCGGCCCCCCGCGGGAAGAGGCCCGTCGCCGTCATCTGCCGGAACTTGCGGATCGACACCGCCAGGGCCGCCGCCACCTCGGCCGACGTCAGCAGCGTCGTCACGCCCGGGGGAGGGGAGGGGCGCGGGGCGGCGGCGGGCTTCTTCGCGGCCTTCGGTTTCGCCTTCATGTCGATGCTCCATTTGGCATGACCACGACGCAGTGGTCGTCGTCGCCGATCTCGATCGTGCACCCGCGACGCAGCAACTCCAGGACCCGGAACGTGTACTCGGGGTCGTCGCTCCAGAATCCGTACCCCCCGTTCGCGTTCGTCTTCCGCAGGCGGGCGACCTGGGCCTCCCATCGCAGGCGGGCCGGGCCGGCGACCTTGCCCGACTTCGGCGGCCGGGGAGGCTTCCACCCCTCCCGCTTGCATTCGATGTGCACCGTGCGGCCCCGCAGCGGCCCCCAGACGGCCTCGGTCGTCCCGGCGATGTCCGAGTCGCCCTTGACCCCGAAGGCCACGTAGCGGCCCTTGTCGTTCATCATGCCGCCGGTGTTCTGCCGCTTCACGTCGATGCACCAGAATCGGCAGGCCTGCAGCGACCCCATCAGGACCCGCGACTCGGGCATGCCGGGCTTCAAGGTCTTGGACCGGGGACGCCCCATCAGACCGCTTCCTTCCGCCTCGCCCGCTTCTTCTTGGGCGGCTCGGGCGTCAGGCCGTGGTGCTTGTACGTGACGAACTCCAGCGACATCCCCTCGGGATGCTCGACGCCGGCGTGCCAGCCCTTCGACTTGTGCCACGCTTCCAGCGCGGCCCGGAACCGCAGCTTGGCATCCTCGTCGATCTCCATATCGCCGATCTTGAGGCCGGCCTGGAATGCCCCGTCGACCAGGTCCATCGTCACGTCGATCTCGCCCAGGGCGAGAGCCTCCGCGATCGACGAGGCGATGTCCTCCGAGTATTCGTCCCGGCCGCCGAGGACGTCGAAGAGCAGCTCCTCCCGCCAGTCGGACGGCTTCACAACCTCGGCGTCGACAGCCTCCTCCGGCTCGTCGTCCTCGACCTCCTCAGCCGTCGGCTCGGGGACGGCGGCCTCCCGGACCGTCGGGGCGTGCGTCTCGGCCGGCTCGTCCCGCTTCGCGAACAGCGGCCGGACGCTCATGCCGACCAGCTCGCCCGTCAGCTCCTCCAGGGTGGAGCAGGCGTCGTCGAACGCCTCCTTCTTCTCGGCCACCATCTGTTTGGCCTCGGCCTTGGCGTCCGTCCACTCCCGGTAGGCCTCCAGCTTCAGGCGGCGGAACTCGGCGATCTGGCGGATGAGCGAATCCTGCTCCTCACGCCGCCGCTCTTCCGGCGTGATGCTAGGGAAGCCCGCCGGGACCTCGGTCGCCGGCGCCATGGGCTCGATGGTCGGCGGCGGCCCGAGGGGCGCGGGCTCCTCGGCGACGACCTGGTCGTCGAGCAGCTCGAGAGGGAAGCCGGGATGATCGGCAGACCAGGCCCGAACGTCGCTCTTGATCGACTTATGCCACGACAACGGGACGTTCCAGCGGGCCCAATCCTTGAACGCCGTCGCAAGCCCGCCCCCCTCTTTCAGGACGCGAGCCAGGTCGCCGAGCGTCTTCAACCCGACCTCTTCGAACCGCGTTGGAATGATCGTCGCGCTGGTGAAAACGGCCTTGGTCGGCGTCGACTCCCAATCGTGCGGAAAGCCCGCATCGAACGCGTCTGATGCGGGCTTTCCGCATCCCACCCGATCGGCTTCGTCGGGGGCCTCCACCGTCGCCGTCGGCACCTTCGCCGCGCCCATCGGCTTGCGGGGCTTCCTGGGCTTCTTCGTCTCGTCCGTCATCGTTTCCGTGGTCATCGAATCCGCTCCCTTGCATAAGAAAGCTGGCGAGGCTTCAGTCAGTCAAAGCACCGTGCAACTCGATCAATCGTCTTCCGATGAACTCGGCGACCTGGGGGACGACGGCGTTTCCGAGCCCTCGCAGTCGGTCCACCCGGGAGGGAATCCCATGAGCCACTCGCGGTATTCCGGGTTCAACGGCCCACGGTCCCCCAGAGATGCAATCTCGGCCTCGAACGTCGCGCAACCGCCTTTGGAATTCTTGACGCGAGCCGTTTTGTACTGACCTCGACGAGACGCCACGGGGGTCGAAAACCTCCACGGCGGTCGCAAGGATAAAAACGCGTTCGCGAAGGTGACGGGCACCAACGGCGGCCGCCGGAATGCAGTCCCACTCCGCGTCGTACCCGAACGAGGCCAGCGTCCCGAGAATGGAATCCAGCCCCCGAGTAATGAGCGCTGAGACGTTCTCCACGAGGACGAGACGGGGTCGTAGCACGCGAACGATTCGCGCGAACTCGGACCAGAGTCCGGACCGCTCGCCGGCGAGTCCCGCCCCTCGCCCGGCATAGGAGAGGTCCTGACAGGGGAAGCCTCCGCAGACAAGGTCGACCCTCCATTCCTCGGGATCAGTGGGCGGGAAGGTCCGGACGTCGTCGTGGCGACGGACGTCAGGCCAATGCTTGGCGAGCACGCGGCGGGCGTAAGGATCGCGCTCGACCTGCCAACGACACTGCAGGCCGGCTCGCTCCAGACCCAGGTCGAGCCCGCCGATCCCGGCGAAAAGACTTCCGAAGGTCGTCATTCGCCGCCCTCCCACTCCTCGTCGTCCCACTCGGGCTCACCGGACGTCGCCAACGCCCAGACCAGGAGCGCCGCGAAGAAGCACGCCATGACCGCCAGCTCCCAGGACCGCTCGCCCACCGATCACCTCCCCTCGCTCATTCCGCCGGCTCCACCCCCACCAGGCCCACGCGACCCCGCGCCGTCTCCACCGTCCCCAGGTGCTCGCGGCGGCCCGCGTGCGGGCCCTCGGCGACCAGGCCGTACAGCGGCCGGGACGCCCGACGCCGGGGCTGATCCGCCGCCTCCCTCCCGAACCTCCGCAGCACCTCCCAGAGGCCTGGAAACTCCATCCCGTCCACGTCGAAAGCCCTGTAACGCGCCATGGTCGACCGCCCCCTCAGGCCGCGTCCTGATCCGCGACCAGGCCGTCGCGTAGTCCCGCCGCGCGAGCCTCGACTCCCTTGCGGGCGTCCCGACGGGCCGCGATTCGCTCGCGGCCCAGGATTTCCACGCGCCCATCGCCGTCCTCCAGCCGCTCGCCCGACTCGACCCCCGGATGGTCCCAGCCCCTGCCGTGGAGCAGGCCCTCGACGTCGACCCCCTCGCGGGCTAGCCCCGGGTCGGTCCACGCGCGACCGAGTGCGGCGGCGACGAGGAATCCGCGGGGATGAGCTGCAAAGAAATCCGCCCGGCCGTCGGCCTCGTCCGGACCAGGCTCGGGAAACTCCGGCAGCGGCCCTCGAGCTGGAACCGGACCTCCTCCAGCCACACCCGGTAGGGGTGGTTCGACCGAGAGAACGGGCACCGCCTGCGGACGGCCCGCTCCAGGTCCCGGCCCGACAGCCCCGCCGCCATGGCCTCGGCCATGGCCGCCGCCACCGCGTCCCGCGCGATCCGCCGCCAGTATCCCTGCGTCCGCGACATCGCTCTCCTCCAGAAGCCACCCCGACATCCAGCCCGCCATGGGTCGGACTCCGATCGATTCGTTTCAGTAGGCCGCCAGGTCGTCCCGCAGCTTGAGGCCCTTCCACGCCCGCACCCGCCGCTCGCCGTCGCGAGGGACGACTTCCCCAAACTCGACGCCCAGGCCCTCCAGGACCGTCGAGATCCCGATCGACAGGCCCTGCTTGCTGCCGGGGTGGTCGCGGCCGTTGGCCTTGCACCAGGTCGTCCAGGCCTCGTACAGCTTCGACTTGCTGACGAGGTGGTCGACGCCCGTCTCGCAGCACTCGGCGAGGAACGCCCCGATCGGGTTGTTCGCCTCCTTGAACTGGGCGATCTTCTCCAGCCCGCTCGCCGGCTGGACGAACCGGCCGGCCTCGCGGAGCCGCTCCCAGCCCCGGACGGCCCAGAGCAGGATCCCCGAGGTCTCGGCGTCCAGCTTCGACCGCAGCTCCGTGTCCTCGCGGCCCACGAAGCTCCGCAGGAACCGCAGCACGATCAGCCGGTTCGGCATCGCGTTCGAGTAGTCGCCCAGCCGGGGCAGCTCGTTGGCGCTCATCACGAACCGGGCCGTGATCCGCCCCTCCCAGTCGACGAGGTTCTTGCGCTCGATCGACTGCGGGTCCTCGCCGCTGATCGACAGCAGCCGCTCGACGATCGCCTGCGAGTCCGACCGCCCGCTCATCCGCGACTCGCCGCAGAAGGCCGCCAGCTTGCCGATCAGGGCCTGGCAGCCGAACTGGCCGCCCAGCTTCGACAGCGTCGGCGCGGTCGTGTTCTCGCGGCCCAGCAGCCGCCGCAGCACGTGCACGATCGTGCCCTTGCCGGCCCGGCTCGGGCCCAGCATGAGCAGGATCTTCTGCTGGCTGGTGTCGGGCGTCAGCAGGTACCCGAACCACTGCTGCAGGCAGAGGATCGACTCGGGATCGTCGGGCCAGACCTCCTTCAGGAATGACAGCCACCGCTCGGGCCTCGGCGCCTCGGGGTCGAAGTCGTAGTCCAGCACGTTGGCCGCGAAGAACCGCGGCGTCGGCGGGGTAAGCGCCGCCTCGGGGCCCTTCTCGATCGCCGTCGGCAGGTGCAGGATCCCGTTGCGGCAGTTCAGGCACTCGGCGGGCGGCGGGCCGGCGACCCCCAGCCAGGCCGGCTGCTCCAGGACGTCCCGCGGGTCGACCAGCGCCTTCGCGCCCAGGATCGTCATCACGTTGCCGACGGTCCGCGTCCCGACGTTCCGCATCGTCGCGCCCGTCGCCTTCGCCCGGCGGCGGAAGTGGGCCAGGCAGTGCTTCGTCACGCCGGCGCTCACCACCCGCGGCGAGGTCCGCGACCAGGCCCCGGCGTCCCAGGTGTGCCACTCGTCGTTCCAGAACAGGATCGTCGAGTTCTCGCCGTGCCGGCGGCGCTCGCGCATGTAGCCCTCGGCCAGCAGCTCCCAGTCCTCCTCCCCCTTCCGGACCTGGTCGTCGGCCGGGTCGACCACCGTCCGCGTCGCCGGCCGGCCCACGTGCTCGAGGCTCCGCGACTTCCCCTGCGTCTTCCGCCGGGCCGAACCCAGCGTCGTCTCGATCTCGGCGTCGGCCAGGCCGGCGATCCGGGCCGCGTCCCGCAGCCGCCACTCGACCGTCGGCCCGTCGAGCGTCCCCGCATTCACCAGCTCGCGGAGCGCGGCCGACGACTTGAAGAGCTGGTGGTTGCGGTGGCCGTTGGGGGTCGTCGAGACCAGCCGGACCTCCTCCTCCAGCGCCTTCGTCGCGTAGGCCTCGACCGGGTCCTCGCCCAGGTCGCGTGCCACGATGCCGCCGGCCGACGGGGCGGGGCGGGGGGCCTTCGTCGCCGCCGTCCCCTCGGCCGGGCCGGCCAGGCCTTCCAGCAACGCCGTCGGCACGACCTCCATGGGGTGGAAGGCCTCCAGCACGAATGCCGCGCGGTGGGGCCGCTCGGCCGTCGACCGCCCCTTGCGGGCCAGGGTGCCGTAGAGCTTGCAGATCCGGGATGAGTTGCCGATCGTCCGGTCGACCTTCGCCAGGTCGGTGTCGAACTCGGCGCCCAGCGCGGCCAAGACCCGCGCGACCAGGCCGCCGTCGTCGGCCGGCAGGTCGACCCGGTAGAGCAGGTGGAAGCCGTTGCCGCTGTCGGCCAGGATCGGCCGCGGCCAGCCCCGCCCCTCGAGGCCGTCGCGGATCGACAGGGCTACCTGCCACGCCGCCTGCTTCTCGGCGTCGGTGGAGCTGACGCCGGCCGGCCGCACCGGGTCGACGTCGACCAGGAGCCAAACCCGTCGCGTGACGTCGGCGTCGGTCGCCGCCCCCTTCAGGTCGGGCCGCAGGTCGTTGAGCGTGACGAACACCGCCTCGGCCCGCGGCGAGAGCGCCCGGGCGTCCCTCGCCAGCTTGCGGAGGCCCTCGCCGTCGGTCGGGTAGATCGCGGTCTCGACGTGGGTCACGTCGGTCCCGGCCCGGCTCACCCGGGGGGCCCGCAGCTCGACGACCGGCCCGAGGGCCAGCATCCGCAGCACGCCCTGGATCTTGTCGGCCGCGTCGCACCGCAGCGGATCGGGCGAGTCGTCGGCCGGGCTCGCGTTCGCGATGATCGCCATGACTTCGGAAGTCCATGAAACTCAAGGCGGGGCGGGGGAGGGGAAGACCCCCCGGGAGGCGGCGACGCCTCCCCGGAGGTTCCACGAAGACGGACCGGCCGGTCAGTACGGCGGATCGTCGTCGTCGTCGTCGTCCGCCGGCACCGTCTGCCGCTTCTTGGCCGGGGCCGCCGCCGGCTTGCCGCCGCCCGAGGACCCGGGGGACGCGTACTCCTTGCTCTTCTTGACCATCGTCTGGATCCACTCGGGGACCTCCTTGGGGAAGGGCCGCGACGGGTCCAGCCGATCGAAGACCACCGTGTCGGTCTCGCTGGTCGGCTCGGGGTCGTCCTCGTCGACCAGGCTGAAGCTGTCGATGAAGTCGCGGATCGAGCCGTCGTCCTTCGTCTCGTGCTTCACGACCAGCCAGCAGACCTTGTCGGCCAGATCGGTCACGTCGTAGCCCGCCTTGGCCTCGGTCTCGGTGAACGACCGGCCCAGGATCGACTCCACGTCGGCCCGCAGGCCGCTCTTCTTGCCGAACGATAGGTTGTAGAACTTGGAGGTCAGCAGCGGCTGGCCCTCCTCGTTGCGGCACACCCCCTTCTTCTTGTGCAGCTCGAACGTCACGACGACCTGCCGCTTGTCGCCGAACTTGCCGCCGGTCTGCGTGCCGATGTCGTACACCCCGACGACGACGCCGAGGTACTTCCCGGCCGGGATCGGGGTCCGCGTCTCACCCTGCTGCGCGACGATGCCCATGCGTGAACTCCGGAATTGAAGGTCTGAAAACGACGGGAAACCTGGATGGATCGGGCGCAACGGGTCCGCCCTCAGGCGATCAGGGCCGGCGTCGGCCCGCAGAACGTCAGCCGCGACCGCGCCCGGGTCACGCCGACGTAGAGGATGTTGCGCTCCTGGGCCTGGTCCTCGAGCGTCTTCGCCCAGGGGCCGGGGAGCAGGTCGGGCCGGAGGACCACGACGCGGTCGCGCTCCAGGCCCTTCGCGCGGTGGATCGACGAGAGCGTCACGACGTTGCCGTCCGAGACGTCCGAGAACATCCGCTCGATACGGCCCAGGACCTCCTGGACCGTCGACGCCCCGTCGCATATGGCGAGCAGGCAGTCGCACTTGTCCTCCAGGGCCTGGACGGCCGAGGCCGGGTTCCGCAGCCGCGAGAGCTTGTCCAGCTCCTTCGCCCGGTAGTCGCCGACGGCCCGGAAGAGGTCGCCGACCGTCAGCGGCTTCAGGCGGCGTACTAAGACCGTCAGGCCCTTGCCGATGTCCCGCCCGCGGATGACCGCCGGGACGCCCGACTTCAGGAGCTGGTAGCACGCCGAGACCAACGGGGCGTTCGTGCGGCAAAGGACCATGTCGCCGACGCCGACGGCCTCGAACCACTTCTCGGGCCGCTCCTCGACGACCTCGCCGTCGGGGGCGTCGTCGAGCGCCTCCAGGTCAGGCACCAGCCGCCGGGCCAGGGCGACGACCCGCTTCGGGCACCGCCGCGTGTAGGTCAGGGGCCGGACGGACAGGCCCCGCTCCGAGCCGCCCAGGCTCGCCTGCAGCTTCATCAGCGAGTGCGCGTCGGCCCCGCGGAACGCGTAGATCGCCTGGTACTGGTCGCCGACCACGACGATCCGCCCCGAGGGGCAGAGGCCCGGCATCATGGCGTGCTGGGCCGCGTTGAGGTCTTGGGCCTCGTCGATGAACAGCACGTCGGTCCGCGCGGCCGATCGGAGGCCCAGCTTCACCGGCAGCCAGATCATGTCGTCGAAGTCGACGAGCGCCGGCGTCTCCAGACACTCCTTCAGGACGGCCGGGACAGCCTCCAGGACCTCGTCGAGCCGGCCCGTCGGCAGGTCGACCTCGTAGGCCGCCGCCAGGTCCTCCAGCTCGCCCGGGTCCTCGCCGTCCAGCAGGAGGTTCTTGCAGAGGCTCGCCAGCTTCCGCGTCGCCCACTGCGGCTGGCGGTCCCACTGGCGGGGGAACCGCTTCTCGACGAGCCGGTCCACCTTCTCCAGGTCGACCGAGACCGTCTTGCCGCCGGCCGCGTCCCGCAGCATCTGCAGGCCGAGGCTGTGCATCGTGGCCGCCCGGCAGTTCGGCGGCAGGCCCGCCTGGAACTCGCGGGCGACGTGCGAGTTGAAGCAGCAGTAGACCGACCGCCGCCGCGGCCCCAGCGCGTGCGACCCCTGGCGGCACGTCGTCGACTTGCCCGACCCGGCCCGGGCCGCGAGCAGGATGTGCCTGTCGCCCTCGACCAGGTCGTCGAGGAAGTCCGCCTGCTGCGGCGACGGCCGGAACGGCGGCCGCTCCTCCACGGCCCCCCCGACGTCCGCGCTCCTTGCGACCAATCCCATGATGAGTCCCCCTCTCGTTCGTGGTTGATGGATCCCCGACCGTTCACGCCGCCCCGAGGACCGCCCGCACCAGCGGCGCGACCTCGTCGAGGTACCGCCGCCGCTCCTCGTCCGTCGCCGGCGTCACGGCCATCGCCGCCGCCGCGTCGACCTCGAGCTGGTGAAGCTCGCCCAGCTCGTCCCACATGACCTGGTCCTCGGCGCGGCAGGATCCGCACCAGAGGTCCTCCCGGATCGGATTCACGGCCGGACACGATTTCCCGCACATACCTCCCCCCTTTCCCCCCGCGACGCGGGGGATGATCGACTCGATTCAGAACGCCGCCCGGACCTCGTCGAGGATCCGGTCGACCTTGCGGTGGACGCCCTCGTCCGAAAGCCGCAGCCGCCTCCGCAGGCCGCCCAGCCGCTCGGGCGACCTTCCGTCGAGGTTGAAATAACGCGTGACGATCGCCCGCGGCCGTTCGTCGAGGAGCGCCAGCGCGGCCGGGAGCCGCTCCAGGTCGTCGGCCAGCTCCGGCTCGACGTCCGGGGCGTCGGAACGCTCGTCGACCACCGCGACGAGGTCGCCGGTCTCGGCCCGGCAGATCCTGGCCGCAGCCGCGAGGAACTCGGGCCTCGCCCGCTTGTCCCGGCTTTTGAGGTACTGCGGGATGTGGACCATGGCCTCGAGCGTCAACGCCTCGCCAAGCCGGCGCCTGACGCTGAACCCGGCGCACGTCGTGTATCGGGCCCGCTCCGGGTTCCACCGCCCCGTCGCGTCGATCAGCCCGAGGATGGCCTGGCCGACCAGGTCGTCCAGGTTCAGCTCGGGGTAGAACCGCCGGAAGTCGACCGCCTTCCGGATGGCGAAGGCCGTGTTCCGAACGACCAGCTCGTCCCGCGCCGCCTTCGCCGCAGCGATCTGCTCGTCGCACGCGTCGTCGCCCCGGCCGGCCACGAGCGCCCGGCCCAGCTCGGCCTCCTCCGCGGGCGTCAGGTACTTTCCCGTGAGCAGCGGCGAGAGCGTCGACAACGCACCACCCGTCTCCTGCTCGCTCCGCGGCCGTCGGCGCCTCGTCGGCTCCCGATCCGACCCTCGTCCGTCCGATCCCATCTCGCCGTCCTCCCGATCCTGGGAAACCCATCTCTCTCCGCCCGTCGTCAGCCCGCCTTCGACCGTCGCTCCTCGAGGGCCGCGAGCGCGGCCTCCAGGCGCCGCGTCGTCGTCGTCGAGTCCAGCGTCGAGCCCGCGATCCGCTCCTGGATCCGGGCCGCGAGCGTCACGTTGTGGGTGCGGACCGCCCAGAACGTCGCCTCGCCGTGCGTCATCCCCCGCGCCACCACCGCGCCGTCCTCCTCGACCCGCCACCCGCCCCGCAGGTCCGCGTCGTCCGGCGTCACCCGCAGGTCGCCGATCTGGAACACGTTCACGCCCCGCATCGCCATGTCATGCCCCCCAGCTTCGTGGACTAAGGTTGTCGGAAAGGAATGTCTTGATACCGACGACGACGGCGGGCGTCAGGATGCGTGACCGGTCCGCATGGGGGCCTGGCGGTAGGAGTCGCGGAGCCTCTCGCTCGCGACCTCGCCGGGGCGCTTCTTGGTCTTCACGGCCTCGATGCGGATCGTCTCCGCGATGTCGTCGTCGACGACCAGGTTCATCCGCGAACGGGTCGTCTCGGGCTTCGGCTTCGTCTCGGGCATCTGATCCTCCTTTCGTTGGCACAGGAGCGTTGGTGCTCATGTGCGTCTGAGCCTAAGCATAGACGCACATTGGCCACTGTGTCAACGTGCGAGTTTGCAGATTCGCGTTGACGCACACCTAACGCGTTGGGAAAATTTGGCTTATGAGCGACAACTTTTCCCGGAAATTCGTCGAGTCGGCGCGGCTCCCGAGCCGGTCGCTGACCGAGATCAAGCAAGCCGTCGAGGACGGCGTGACGCGAATCAAGCGCGTCCACGAGCCACGCGTCGGGGGCGAGGTCTTCTCGATCACCGCTCTGGTCAACTCGATTCTGACCTGGTGGGCGATGCAGCCGACCGAGGTCCAGGACCGGATCGCCCTGGACGGGGCTGACCTGTGCAATCAACTGCTGAAGGTTCCGCTCGACCAGTTGCCAGCCAGGCTCGCAACACTTCGCCTGTCCGAGGGGAGGGCGTTGACCTCGACGAACATCCCCATCCTGGAGCCGGAGCCGGTCCAGGAGACGCCTGCTCCCCGTCGGAGCGTGGAGCCCACGAAACGGCTGATCAGGCCTTGATCCGGTGCGCCGGTGCGCGTCGTTTTCATCCCCGCACGGCATTCACAAAAATAGAACGTTGGTACAGTTAGTCCATCGATTTTCCTGTACTAGTGTTCAATTTTTCCTTTATTCTTTGCGAATGCCTTTTACCCTGTTTCCCGCGCACCAGCGCACCAGAGCAGGGGGGGAGGAGACCTTGGAAGGACCTGCTGCGCAGAAATGCGCAGCAGGTCGACTGCCGAGTTCTCATCGCTCGAGGGACGTCGTATGGTCCACCTCCGAGGCGTGGACGGCCTGCTTTGCAGAAAGATCGAGCAGACTCGTCCCAGGTGTTTGCGGTGGGCGAGGAAGCCAGGCCCTGAGAAGGGCCGAGGGAGTGGCGTATGGCTCGGCTGAAGAAGTGCCCCGATTGCGGGGCCGACGTGAGCAAGAAGGCCCCGGCCTGCCCGAAGTGCGGCCGCGTCCTGCTGAAGAAGGTCGGCTGTCTCGGGAAGATCGTCCGGCTGTGCCTGACGCTGGGCCTGCTGCTCGTTGTAGTGGTCGTCGCGGGTACGATCTTGGCACCGCGTCGTCCCGAGGGCGAACGACCGGTAGACGTCCGCCGCGCCCCAGTGTCGCCCGAAGGGCCGTACGAGCGAGAGGCGGTGGACGACCTCCCCGCTTACCGCGTGGTCAAGGTCATCACGAACGCTGTCGTCGGTCGATCCAGCGACGTGATCGTGCCGTCCCTGTCCCCGAAGACCCCGAAGACCGAGCGCGAATCCATCGCCAGAGCGATCGCTCAGAAGGAACGGCTCGACGAAGCCTGGTTCTACTCGACGGAGGAAGCGGCGCGGGCCAACAAGTCCGCCTCCTTCGCCGAGGAACATCCCGATGCCATGAAACGGGGGTATCTCGGGTCCCTCGATCATGGACAGTTCAGAGAGTGATTTGTTCCATCAACGTTACCCTCCGCGGCTGGCGGGTTCATTCTGCCAGGTGCACGGCTCACACTGCCCAAGCCCGGCAGCAGGCTTAACAGGGAGAGATGGTCGAAATGACGGCCGGTCGATCCGACGACAATGAAGATCGGAGATACTTTCGCACTGCTGACCTCCTGGCCGATCCTGCGTACGTCATCCGTGCCCTTCTCGCGAGTGTCTTCGTAGGGATGATTCTGCTGGTCATGTGGAAGACGCCCGTGCCCCCGGCGGAGTTCCCCGCCTTGGCGGCCGAGCTCCATCGCGCAAAGTCGCTAGCTGAGGGGCGGGCGCGTGCGTCGCGGGAATTGGTCTGGGAGCTCAATCAAGACGGCATAGAGCGCGAGGGACGTAGGCTCTACGACGATGCAAAAGTGGATTACGACGAATGCATAGCTTATTTGAAGTCGGCCCTTATCCGCGGCTTCAACGGCGAAGACCAGCGGGTACTAAGAGGGAAGTTGGAAAAGGCCGAGGATCGGGCTTCTCGGTTCCTTCGTTGGTGTGATTCGCTCTTGGATAGGACCATGTTTGGCACAGACATTGGAGACATGGCCAGCCTGCTCCTGGACCTGACCAAGTGGTGGGCTTCAACGAACGAAGCTGCGATCCAGAAGCTGGCCGATGAGGTCGAATTGTGTCGGTGGAAGTCATGGGAGGAACTCATCGGTGAGGGGTCTGATCCAACTCGGTCTCGCGATGAGGGTTTGAAGCCCGCGCCCGGTTCGATCTTGAAGCTTTCTCGGCCCGGGGCGGAGCCCGGCCCGTATCCCGTGGACGACAATCCAGCTCTGCCTGACAAGTGAGGCAACAGGCTAAGCGCGGTCGATCGTGGTCGACTCGATGAGGGAAACGGTGGGCATTGGTTCGCGCAGCAGGCTGCCCGGCTGCAAAAGGAGACGCGCATGGTCGAACCTGAAGGGGCGGCACCCGCTCCAAGAGGTCCAGTGGTCGTCGAGACGTATCACGCGCTCGTGAGGCAGGTCGCGCGGGCCCGGGGCCTGGTCAAGCTCCTGGACGAACTCTTCGTCGGCCGCGATAGGGTTGCCCTCTGGAACGACCTGGCGCCGAACGCGATGGCGATGGTCCAGCAGGCGATGATCAACCAGGCCCTCCTGGGCCTCAGCAAGGTCTACGACTCGGCCTGGCTGGACAAGAAGAGGCGGAATAAGGCCCGCTGCACGCTGGAACGCCTGGCGGAGCTGGTCGAGGCCGACGGCCGCTGGGAGCTGGGGGGGCGGATTCGCACCGCGGTCGCGGAGCGCGAGGAGGACGTCGGGAAGCTCCGGGCGATCAGGCACGCGCACCTCGCCCATGCCGACTTTGTCGCCCACACCGAGGGCGACGGGCGATGGAGATTGCAACGCGACGTCTTCAGCCGGCTGGAAGACGCCGCGGGGTGGATCCTCCTGGACGTCCAGGGGGCTTACGGCATCGGTAGGACCTTCGACCCCGGCAGCAAGCGCTCGACGGCCCCGGGCGAGACCTTGGCTCAGCGTCCGGCCTCGAACTTCGCGCGGCTGATCGCGCTGCTGGAGGACGTACGAGCGGGCCGGCCGGCCCGATGGCCGGGGCCGATCATGGAAGTGCAGACGGACGAGGCGAAAGATTCCGGCGGCGTCCCCGGCGACTGATCTTAGCCATGACTCCAGTCGCGTACGAACGCGATTCGGCGTGCGGCTGATGAAATCCTGAAATGCAGTTGTGTTTAGCACGAGCCGGAGAGAAAAAGGCCAATGGATAAACCAGACGAGGTTTCACCTGATGAAAAACCGAGGTTCGATACTCGAGCATCGGTCAGGGAGAGGTACTACGCGCTCAATGAGCAAATCAGACAATTACGCGAGTTGATGTTTATACTAAGGCAAACTTACGGTGATCCTTCGACCTTGGAGTTATGGCGAAGGCTCGCGCCTTACTCAATGGTTTTATTACAAAGATTCTTGTATAAACAACTTATTCTAAGCGCTTGTACGATCTGTGATGTCGCTTGGTGGAATGAAAAAAAGGGGATCGCGAACTGCACGCTCGCCCAGTTGGCAGACGCCATCGGCAAGGACGGCGAGGAAGAACTCAAGCTGGAATTCCATCGTAAGCTGACGCTCATCGAGGACGTCCGCGAACGAATTTTCACGGCAAGGCACAAATCCATCGCTCACAATGACTACGAGACGATCGTCGGCAGAGTCCAGACCCCCAAGATTTTCGTCGAAGACGTCAACGAGTTCGTGAAGCAAGCAAGAATAATGTTGGAGGATGTTCGCTCCGCGTATGGATTTGGTCCTACGTTTCCTCCTCCGGAGATGTCGTTCGAGGGCGAACACCAGGGAAGTCCGCTCGAGCCGGTGGACGGTGGTTTAGTCCAACTCATCACCCTCTTGAAGAGGATCGAAGGGGGTCACCCTGTGGAGTGGCCGAAAAGTCCTCCCATGTTTCTGATTGAGGACCCTGGAGTCTGAAGCTTGAATCGAGAGGGCTCGTGAGTCCACGGCGATCGACTACATCGGGCCGCACTCTACTACGCTCAGTCGCTCGGTGCGCGGCGAGCCACGATCCGCAGGGACTTGGGGCCCGTTTCCCACGCCACGCTGGCGCTGTTGAACGAGCTGGTCGAGCGCGTGGACTGGCGGCGGCGGGGGAGGGAGGGCCGTGACGGACCGGATCGAAGGCGCGGCGACGGCCCACCTCGTCGTCGAGGCGGAGTGCGGCGACGGTCCCCCTACGCGCGGGTCGCGGAGAGGGAGGCGCTCGTCGAGCATGGCGGCGGCGAGGCCTGGAAGGTCGAGATCGAGGAGGCGCCGCCCCGGCCGGGCGACCCGCCCGGCATGCTGCGGCTCAAGGCCCGCGGCCCGGCGGAGGTCCTGGTCCGGGTCCGCGACGCCCTCGCGGCCGAAGGTTGAACGCCAATGATAAGGATGCGAGATCATGCGCGAGCTGTTGTTGAGCGAAGCCCTGGCCTATGCGACGGTGAGGATCGAGTGCCAGACGCCCGCTGGCCTATCCACCGGGACGGGATTCTATTTCCGGTTTTGTTCCGATGGCGCGACGGGCTGGCCGGCCATCGTCACGAATCGACACGTAGTCAAGGGGGCGACGACGGGGCATCTTCAGATCCACATCCGGGAGGTCGAAGGTGTCGGACGCCCGGAGAAGAGCATCCAGTTCGAGCTCCTGGATTTCGAAAACAGCTGGATCGGACATCCCGACCCGGCCGTCGACTTGTGCATGATGTTGATCGGTCCTCTGATCCATGCCGTAAAAAGCTTGGGCTGGAAAATGTACTTGCAACCTTTGACGCCCGACCTGATCCCGAGCGATTCCGAGCTGGACGAGGTCGGGGCGGTCGAAGACATCCTGATGGTCGGCTATCCAAATGGCCTATGGGATACGCATAACAATATGCCGTTATTCCGAAGAGGTATCACGGCTTCGCATCCCAACCTCGACTACTGCGGACAGCATGAGTTTCTGATCGATGCAGCCTGCTTCCCGGGATCGAGCGGCTCGCCCGTGTTCTTGTATAACTCGGGCGCTTTCCACCAGGGAGGCGAGTTGCGATTCGGCGCGAGGGCGAAACTTCTCGGGGTTTTGTACGAGGGACCTACTCAGAAAATCTACGGCGATCTCGTGCCCCTGAGCGTGGAGGGGCCGCCCAAACTTATGGCGGTCTCGCGGATGCTGATCAACCTCGGGCACGTGATCAAGTCTCATAGGCTTCTGGAATTCGAACCCCTGATCCGGTCGCAATCCGCCGCGCCATCCCCGCTCGAAGCCACCGACGGTTCATCCGGCGCATGAAAAAACGCCGCACCCCTCGCGGAGGGTGCGGCGTTCATTGTCCGCGCGGCCTAATGTCTCGTCGTGATCGAGCCTCCGCTCGGCCCCGGGCTCGACCCACACGTGGGCAGGCCCCCCGCGCGACGTCGTGGGGCCCACCTGGCCCCTCGATTCAGTTCGCGAACGCCGCGAAGGCGTCCTGGAATCGCTCGATCATCTCGGGCGGCCCGTCGAACTCGATCGCTGGGCCCTTGCCGGCCCAATCGTGGGCCTGGACCCTGAGCTTCAGCGCCTCGCGGCCGAAGAGCCCGAAGGCGACCCCCCTGAGGAAGACGTCGGCCAGGCGGTCGGTGTCGTCGTCCGTCCGGATTTCGAGGATCTCGCCGTTCACGTCCGCCATGGGTTCTTTCTCCTGGATGAGGCCCATCCGGCCCCGACGCGGCTTCGACGCTCGAGGCTCGTTCGCTCGCCCCGGGACGACCCCGCGGCCCACATAGGTAAGTATGTCCATCGCATGCACTTTGGAAATTCCGTGGACGCGATTACCGCGTAGGCCGCAGATCCTCGGCGATCTTGCATCCACGCCGTCTTCGTGGTGTACTGGTGAGCGCCCGAACGGGCGGGAGGCGACGATGGCGGAGCGGAAGTCGCGGAAGGGGCCGGCGGGTTCGACGCCGGCGGCGGACCGGGGACCGACGTGGGTCCGACTGCAATTCACCCCGGCGGACCATCGCCGGGTCCGGGTCGCGGCGGCGAGCCGCGGGCTGAGCATGACGGCGTTCGCCCGCGACGTGGTCCTGGAGGCCGTCGAGAGGCCGACGCCCGGCGGCCGATGACGGACGAGACGGGATTGACCGCCGTGGCCCACATCGCGGCCGAGTCGGACGTAGGCGGCGTCCCCGACGCCGAGGTCGCGGAACGTGAGCTGCGTGCGCTGCTCGCCGAGCACGCCGGCGCTGAGGCCTGGAAGGTCGAGATCGAGGAGGCGCCGCCCCGGCCGGGCGACCCGCCCGGGATGCTTCGGTTCAAGCTGCGCGGCCCGGCGGAGGCCCTGTTCCGGTTCCGCGACTCTCGCGCGGCTGAGGGGGGGGCGGGCAAGCCGTGAGGATGACGGAGGCGGCTCGGCGTCGAGCCGCCGTCGAGGTCACGCGACGCGACGGCGCGTCGACGGAAGGAGGCTCGCGATGACGGGGTCGATGCACCGGGCGGGCCGGTCGGCGACGACGCGGAGGTTGAGCGTGGACGTCCACGAGGACGCGTTCATCAGGCTCCACGTCCACTGCGTGCATTCGGGCAGGAGCCCCGGCCAGGTCGTCGCCGAGGCGATCGACGCGTACTGCCGGGATTTCCCCATCGTGCCCGGGGATCGGCCCCGGGAAGACGACTGATCCAGGGGCCTCGACGTCGGCCCGCCGCCCGACGAAGGACTCGTGAGATGACCATCAAGCGGAGGGACGTCAGCCGGATGTTCCTGGCCATCGACCCGCGGGGCGAAGAGTATATCGTCTACGAGGTGGTCGAGGTCGTCGACGCCTCGGCCCCGGAGGAGCCGGACGGCGAGGCGTGGGGGGAGAAGGGGTACCGGACCCAGGAGGGGCGGGCGGTGGACCGCCTGGGGAAGGGGAGATACCGGCTCCTCGGCCGCCCCGCGGTCCTGCTGGCGTCGGACGACCCGGATGCGCCGTGAACCGTGGAGCGGCGCCGGCGATCATGCTCGGTCGAGCGCCGCACGAGCCGTGCGGCGCCCAGGCACGGCCCCGGAGGCGTTGCGATGGCTTTGCAGACGCTCGCCGAATCCACCCTCATCGACCTGGCGGTCGTCCTCCGCCACCTGGGGACGACCCCCGGCGGGATCCCGCCGGCGGTCCGGGACGCGTGCCGTCGGCTCGGCCGCCTGTCCCTGGCCGAATCCCGGGACGTCCCGGAGCGGGCGGCCTGGTGCGAGAAGTGCGGCCGGCTGCGGGGTTGGGAAGCGATCCTGATCGACACCGAGACCCGGGAATGCGTCGCCTGGGGGCTGAGGCGGTGCCCGAACGGCTGCGGCGCGGACGGGCCGTGAGGGTCTCGAACTCGGCGCAGACCCGCCGATCGCGCTCGGGCCGACGCTGGCCGTCGACGCGGGCCACCTGACGGCGTCGACGACCACGCCGGCGAGATCGTCGAATTCGAATCGGTCTGCACGGCGGCGGACGGTGAACCGGTCGCGACGATGCGTACCATGCGCTTCGGCTTAGAGGCATGGAGGCTCGAGGCGGAACTGACGGGCCCGCCGTCGTCCAGGCCGGCCGATCGGCCCACGTCGGGCGGGCAAGGCCCGGCATGGGCCCCCAGGGGCGGGAGGCGACGCTCGATGACCGACGAGACGCCCGGGCTGGAGGAGGTCGAGGACGGCTTCGAGCCGTGGACTCCCGACACGGTAGTCGAGCGGATCGAGGGCGGCGGGATCGCGCTCTCGTTGAAGAAGGGTCGACGGACCGACCGCATCGTCCTCACGGCCTTCGAGGCCCAGGCGCTCGTCTGGGCGATCGAGGCGATCGTCCGCGCGATCGACGCCGAGGAGCGGGCCGCGACCCGCGCGAAGCCGCGGACCTCGTCCGAAGACGGCGGCGGCCGATGAAGCCGGTGCGGATCGAGGTCGCGACGCCGGGCTACGGCTCCCTGGACGTCGAACACCATCCCCAGATGGTCTGCATCCGGTGCCGACTCGGGGCCGTCGCGTTCGACCTGTCGCTCCGCCCCGAGGCCGCCGCGCGGGCCGGCCGACACCTGCAGGATCGGGGCGAGTTCCCCGCCTGCATGGGCCCGGATTTCGTGGTCGACCTGTTCGTCCCCTCGGACGTCGCCCGCATGCTGGGCCTGGCCCTGCTGACGCGGCCGGCGTGGTGCGATCCGCCGGGAGGTCGTGAGGCCGAGTCCCCACCGAGGCGACGACGGCCTCGTAAGAAATGAACCGCACGCCCCGGCCCGGCCCCGATCGGGCCGGCTCTCAACCCGCCGTGGACGGGCTGTCGTCGAACTTGCTCCAACCCTGGACCAGCCACTCGAGATCCAGGGGCGGCAGCCGTCTCTCGGCCGCGTGGGCCGGGGCGGGCGTCGTCGTCGGCTCGACGAACAGCACCATCGGGGTGGCGATCCAGATCGTGGCGGCGCGGGTCCAGGCGCCCAGCGCCGGCCGGGCCTCGAGCAGCTCGGCCTCTCGTGCGGCCGGCGCGATGACGACGTCGAGCTCGACGACCCGGCCGGCGATGAGTCTCCGCATCCGCACCACTTCGGCGATCACCCGTCGATCCGACATCGCCTCGCCCTCCGACCGTCCCTTCGACCGCTGCCCGACATACTGACTGGATGTACATTACATCTTCATGAAAAGGGTCGGCAATGGCCGACCGATCATTTTCGGAGAGGTCGCCCGTCAAGGCGGGTCGCTCCGCCTGACTAATCAGAGACTGTTGATATTGATGAACGCCGTGCGCTGCTTTAGCGCTGCTGGCGTAATGCCGCCGTACGCACTCAGGTGCAGCTTCACGCACTCGATGGCGTCGATCGGTCGCCGGTCTCGCCAGGGATGGCGTAGGCCTGAAAGCGATTCGGCCGTCGCAAGTCGTCTTGGAGTCAGGACTTGCGGCGGCCGTTGCGGGTTTCGAGTGAGCTGGGGATCTAGGATTCGAACCTAGACTAACTGATCCAGAGTCAGCCGTGCTACCGTTACACCAATCCCCAAAGCGGCGGGAGCGGGTCGGTCTCGACCCGTCTCCAGGCATGATAAAGGTCTCGGCCCGCTTGTGCAAGAGAGCTTGGCCGGCCCCTCGGTCGCAACGTCAGAATCGGACGCCGGGGGTCTCGCGTTCCTTCTCGGAGGTCAGTTCGAAGAGCTGGGCGGGGGCGAAGCCCATCGCGTTGGCGACGAGGTTGGAGGGGAAGCTCTCGCGGGTCGTGTTGTACTGCTGGACGGTGTTGTTGAAGACCTGGCGGGATGAGGCGATCAGGTTCTCGGTGCTGCTCAGCTCTTGCTGGAGGGCCAGCATGTTCTGGTTCGCCTTGAGGTCGGGGTAGGCCTCGGCGACGGCGAAGAGGCGGCCGAGGACGCCGTTGAGCTGGGTCTCGGCGGCGGCCAGGCCGGCCATCGACGAGGGGTCGCCGGGGTTGGCGGCGGCCGTCCGGCTCGCGGCCAGGGCCGAGTTGCGGGCCTGCACGACGGCTTCGAGGGTCTGCCGTTCGTGGTTCAGGTAGCCCTTCGCGGTCTCGATCAGGTTGGGGATCAGGTCGTACCGCCGCTTGAGCTGGACGTCGATCTGGCTGAACGCCGCCTTGTAGCGGTTGCGGAGGGCGACCAGGCTGTTGAACGCCATCGCGATCCAGCCCAGGACCGCCACCACGACGACGGCCACCACCACGAGGACGCCCGTAATTCCCGAAAACATGGCTGCCTTCCCCCGTTCGCGACCCGCCGGCGCTGCGAAACGACTCGATCACGGCCTCGAACGGCCGCGTTGCTAACGATCTTGCGGCCCGCGCAGGGCCCGTTCAAGACGGAAGTTCGCTGGGACGGGCGGATTATGGGACGGGCGTCCCGATTTCCCGCAAAGGCCGAGCGGCCTCCGAGGAATTCGCGCTTCCTCCGGCGCGGGGCGAACTTCCGCGCATGCTCGCGTTCCCGGCGGCGGCCGCGTCGATTAGAATCTCGCCCGCGGTCGGGAAGACCGCGAATCAGTCGCTGGCGGAAGGACTCCGAAACGCATGCACCGACTGTCCCGCAGGGAGTGGACGGCCGCGGCCCTGGGCATCGGCCTTTCGGGGCTGTCCGGTTGCGCCGCGATGCGTCGGAACGCACTGTCTCCCGACCTCCGCCCCTGCACCGACGAGTACGCCTACACGAAGGACGGCTGGCGGCTGGGGGTTCGGCGCTATCGGCCCGACCGCCCCGAGCCGGGCAAGCTGCCGGTGGTCCTCTGCCACGGCCTCGGGCTCAACGCCACCTTCTGGACGATCACCGACGATCACCTTCCCGGCCGCCTCGCGGCCGGCGGCTACGACGTCTTCCTGTTCGACCTCCGCGCGTCCGGCGAAAACGCCCGGCTGGGCTCGTGCGACGTCATGAACAGGTTCCTGCGCGGGACGCCCTTCCCGGAGCGCGGCGAGTCGAACTGGACGCTCGACGACGTCGTCCGCTTCGACATGCCGGCGATCCTGGACCACGTCGAGCGCGAGACGGGGCGTCGCCAGGTCAACTGGATCGGACACAGCCTGGGGGGGATGGTCGTATTCCCCTTCGAGCAGCTCAGTCTCGAGCCTTACCGGATCGCCAACTTCGTGGGGATGGGGAGCACGATCGTCCAGGCGACGACGCCGCAGAAGGCGATGCTCCGGGCCAACTCGGGGATCCGGACGCTGCTCAACGTCGCCAGCGCGGGCAGGCTGGGGAGGCCGCTGGCCTTCTTCCACATGCCGGGCATGGCCAAGATCGACCGCTTCTACTACACGGCCGAGAACGTCGATCGCCGGACGGTCTCGCGGTTCTACGGCTACACCCTGGAAGACCCCGGCCCCGGGGCGCTCCGCCAGCTCGCCCCCTACCTGCGAGACGGCCACCTGCTCTCGGCGGACGAGCGGATCGACTACGTCGACCACCTGCCGGAAGTCGTCGTCCCCACGCTGATGATCGCCGGCGACACCGACCTGATCTCGGACGTGCCGTCCACCCAGACGACCTTCGACCGACTGGGCAGCCCCGACAAGACCCTGCTCATCTTCGGCGAGGCGCAGGGGAGCCTCGGCCGTTACGGCCATTGCGACCTCGTCTGGAGCCGCAACGCCCCCCACGAGGTCTTTCCCGCCATCATCCGGTGGCTCGACGCCCGCCAGCCCGGTCCGCCGCCGAGCCCGCAGGTCGAGGCCACCCCCCAGGCCTCGGTCGACGTCCGCTCAAGCCTGCCGGAGTAGCTCGTCGATGCAGAACTGCGACCAGGTCTCGAAATCGCCGCGCGCCGCCGAAAGCTCCGCGATCGGCGTGAAGCCGCAGTCGGCGAGGCCCAGCTCGCGAGCCGTGACGAGCGGCCGATCCAGGTCATAGATGTGGACGACGCCCAGGTGGACCGAGCCCACGGGCGTCGAGTCGTCGTTGATCAGGCCCGCGAGCCGGAGGACGCCCGGGCCCTGGATGTCGACCTCCTCGGCCAGCTCGCGACGCATGGCCGTGTCGTACGCCTCGAAGCCGCAACGGCCCTCGGCGTCGGCCTCGTCGACGTGCCCGCCCACGCCCAGCGAGCGCTTACGGTGCAGGCGAGCCTCGCCCTGCGAGCCGCCGCGGGTGTAGCAGAAGACCTCGTCGCCGGCGCGAAGGACGACGTAGGGGATGATCTGCTTGAGGCTCGGGTCGTCCTCGACCTCCGAGCGCGGCCGGAACGCGGTGTTCTCGGGGCGGAGCAGGGCGGCGAGATATCGATCGCCATCGACGTGGAAGCCCTGGAATCGCCCCAGGCGATCGAACTCGGCGGCGGGGACGACCAGGACGCGTTCGTTCGAAGACGCACTCACGGCGGGAGCCTCGCGATCGGGACGGTCGGGTACGCGATCCGAGGGTAATCTATCATCTTCCGCCGAGAGTGCGGTCGGCCGCCGCCGATCGTCAATGCCGGAAGAGGAACTCCTTGGAGTTGATCAGGACCCAGGCCAGGTCCTCGACGGCCGGGCGGAGGTCCTTGGCGCCCTTCAGGTGCTTGACGGCCGCCTCCATCTCGGCGGGCGTCGGCGTCCGGCTGAAGGCGATCATGTAGAGGTCCTCGGTGATCGCCTCGGGGGGCTTGCCGCTCTTGGCCAGGCCGGCGATCCGGCCGGCGTCGCTGCGGAGCTTGTTGTTGACCGTCGCCCCGCCGATGAGCTGCAGCGCCTGCGAGAGGTTCGAGTCGCTCTCGCGCTCGCATTCGCAGGCCAGCTCGCGCGCCGGCCGGCCGAAGGTCTTCAGGAACGGGTCGTCCATCTTGCCGTCGGGAAGCTGGATGGCGTGGGCGGCGGCCGGGAGGCCCGCGAAGGCGTTGGGAGAGCCCGTGACGTCGCAGATGGCGTCGAGCAGGACCTCGGCGGGCAACAGCTTGGTCGTCGCGTGCGAGAAGTAGACCGCGTCGTCGACGTTCAGCTTGTTGGTCGTCGCGGAGAGCTGGTACGTCCGGCTCTGGAGGACGGTCCGGATCAGCGACTTCAGGTTGTAGCCGCCGGCCACGAAGTCTCTGGTCAGGCCGTCGAGAAGCTCGTCGTTCGAAGCCGGGTTCGAGTCCCGGAAGTCGTCGACCGGCTCCACGATCCCCCGGCCCATCAGGTGGTACCAGACGCGGTTGACCAGGCTCTTGCCGAAGAACGGGTTCTCCTTCGACGTCAGCCAGGATGCCAGCCGGGCGCGGCGGTCGACCGCGGCGTCTTCCAGTTTCGGCCCGCCCAGCGCCTTCGGCGGCATGACCTTGCCGGTCCGGGGCTGCTTCACCTCGCCGCCGCCGGTCGCATAGACGACCTCCTCGCCGGGGAGGGCGCCCGGCTTGCGGCCGACCTGCGAGAAGAACGCGGCGAAGCCGTAGTAGTCGTCCTGCGTCCAGCGCTCGAAGGGGTGGTTGTGGCACTTGGCGCACTGGATCCGCACGCCCAGGAAGAGCTGGGCCGTGGTCTCGGTCGAGGTCTCGGGGTCGCGGCTGATCCGGTAGTAGTTGGTGGCCGGGTTGGAGAACGTCGACCCGTCCGACGCCAGCAGGTTGCGGACGAACTGGTCCATCGGCATCCCCGATTCGAGGGCCGAGCGGATCCAGCGATGGAAGACGTAAGCCCCCTTGGGCTCGATCAGGCGTCCGTTCGAGCGGAGGACGTCCGCGAATTTGAGCGCCCAGAAGTCGTAGAACTCGGGCCGCTCCAGCAGCGCGTCGATGACCTTGGCGCGGCGATCGGCGGGGCTGTCCTTGAGGAAGGCGTCGACCTCCTCGGGGCGGGGCAGGGCGCCGATGACGTCGAGGTAGGCGCGGCGGATGAATTCGGCGTCGGAGCACGCTTCGGACGGGGCGATCCGCATCCGGTTGAGCTTCGTGTACACCGCCCGGTCGACCGGATTGTCCTGGGGGACGTCGACGGCCGTGAAGCCGGGGACGTCGACCAGGTGCGTCAGCCGGACGTTCGCCACCAGGCTGAGGAAGTGGGCGATGATCGCGACCTCGCCGCGGTTCTTGAAGGTCACGTAGCCGGTGGAGTCCACCTCGGCGACGTCGGGGCTCGACGAGTCGTAATAGCAGATCGACGAGACGTCCTTGCGGGTGCCGTCGGCCAGGGTCAGCATGACCACGAGCTGCTGCGTCTTCGCCGGGGCGTTCAGCACGCGGGCGCCGGGGAGGATCTCGAGCTTCACGGCCTCGACGGCCGCCGGATCGTCGTGGGCGCCCTCGGCGATCCAGTCGCGGATGTACTCGAAGGCCTTCGAGTCGCGCTTCAGGCGGATGCCGCCCTCGTGGGGCGATTCGCCCAGGGGCTTGCGGAGGATGACGCTGGCGTCGGCGTTGAGCGTGTTGATGCGACGGCCGCCGGACTCGCGGCTGAGGGTGAGGAAATCCTGGTCGGGCAGATAGCCGCGGAGGCTGAGCTTCAGCCCCCCCTTGCCGGTGGGGGTGCCGTGGCAGGCCCCCATGTTGCAGCTCGCCTGGCTCAGGGCCGGCACGACGTCGCGGCGGAAGCTGACCGGCGCCGGGTTCGCCATACCTTCGACCTTGACGGTCGTCGAGACCTCGACGCTCCCCTTGCGGGCCGTGAGGACCACCGTGCCGTCGGCCTTTGGCGTGGCCAGGCCGGTCGGCGAAACGACCGCGACGTTGGGGTCGGCGCTCGACCATTCGAGGGCCCGCGTCAGGTCGCGGACGTTGCCGTCCGGATAGGTCGCCGTGACGATGAGACGAGCGTTCGCACGACGGCCCGCGAGGACCGGGCTAGCCGGGCTGATCTCGACCGAGGCCGGCGTGCCGACGAGGTCGACGGCCGCGTCCTCGCCCCGCGAGCTTGCGGTCGGCGCGGCGAAAAGCGCGGCCAGCAGGACCAAGCTGCCGCGGAAGTCGGGGCCTCGGCGTCCACTCATGGGGTCGTTCCTCGCGATCGGGGCGGGAAGGTGGGAACCGTCGGCGGGGGGGCCGGCGTCCAAGGCGTCGGACGACGTTTTGACGTCGCGCCTCCACCAATCTTACGGCAATTGTTTAACAAGCTAGCCGATCCGCCGGGATTTATCAAGCGCCTGTGTGCAATCGATGTCGAGGGCCGGAAACGGGGGACTTGCGACCAAGGTCCGAATTCTTACAATAAAGGGTCAAGAATCCGCGCCGGCCGTCAGCATCTCTCGTCGCGCCGGCGCCGCCGGCCGCATTCCGTGGTTCGAAGCGTCGAATCTCCCGAAAAGCGTGTGATAGACTGAAGTCGAAAGTCCAGCGGCGTGCGCGGGGAAAATCCCGCGCGACGTCGGGGTCGGCGCTTGGGACGAGGGCCGGCCGAGGTTCTCAAGGAGGGGGAGCGTGATGAGGTTTCGCGACTGGAACGGGGTGGCGCGATACGGTCTTCCCGGGCTGATCCTGGGCGTCGTGGTCTCGTGGGTCGGGGGGGCGCAGGCGCCGCAGTCGACGGCCCAGACGACGGGCGAGGCGCCGCTCCAGGCCGCTCCGCCCCGGGCCGTCGAGCCGGGACGGGCTTCGGCCATGCGGCCGGCGGCCTCGGCCGAGGCGGGGGGGACGCTGGCCTTCGTCACGTCCCCCCCGGGCATGCAGGGTCAGTGGCTCTTCCTGATCGACTCGAAGACGCAGGCGTTGGCCGTCTATCGGTTCGACCCCTCGAACCCCAAGGGGTCGCTGAAGCTCGAAGCCGCTCGTCAGTATGAGTGGGACCTCAAGCTGGAACAGTACAACAACCAGGCGCCGGAGCCGGCCGCCATCGAGGCGACCGTGAAGGCGTCGTCGCAGCCCGGACGAACCCCGAAGGACCGCTAGGCGGGCGCGAATCGGCCGCGGTCCTCGGCCCACTTGGAATCGACCCACCCACGGCCCCCCCGGGCCGATTTGATCGCGAGGACCCTGTCCATGGCTCAGTTCTACACGCTTGAAGAAGCCGCCCGCGTCCTGGGGATGAGTCCTGAGGAGCTGAAGGCGAAGGCGCAGCAGCGCGAGGTCCGGGCCTTCCTCGACGGCGGCACCTGGCGGTTCCGGGTGGTCGACGTCGACGAGCTGGCCCGCCGCCACGGCCTCGGCAGCGACGCCGAGCTGCGGCTCTCCGACCTCGAGGTCCCCGCCGCCAGCGCCGGCGACCTCGACGAACTCGACCTGTCCGAGTTCCAGCTCGGCGTGGCCAAGCCCGACCTCGGCAACGAGACCATGCAGTTCGGCGCCACCGGCCGCGGGGCCGACGAGGGCTCCGAGCACGACCTGATGATCGACGACCTCTCCGTCCCGCCCAACCCCGTGACCGGCTCCAGCTCGGTGATCATCGGCATGTCCTCGGGCGGCAAGCGGCCCAGCGACTCCGACGTCCGGCTCGTCCCCGACAACCTCAAGGGCGCCAGCGACTCCGACGTCCGCCTGGCCGCGCCGATCGGCCGCGTCCCCAGCGATTCCGACGTCACGCTGATCAAGGACGACACCTCCGAGCACGGCCTGCTCGCCGGCGCCGGCGCGTCCGACAGCTCGGTCCGCCCCGGATCCCTGCTGGGCTCCTCGGCCGAGGTCCCCGCCGCGGGCTCGTCCGACAGCGATTTCGAGCTGAACCCTTCGAGCGAGCTGGTCGACGCCCTCCAGCCCGAGTCCGGCAGCGACTTCGAGCTGAGCGCTCTCGACGCCAGCGACGAGTTCGAGGCCACCCCGCTCAAGCCCAGCGACTCCGACGTCACGGCCGCCGACCCCAACCTCTCGGGCATCAACCTTTCGCGGCCCAGCGACTCGGGCATCAACCTGCTGGGCTCCTTCAACGGCGGCGGGGCCGAGTCGATCGAGCTCGCCCCCCTGAGCGACGAGGAAGTGCCCAGCCGCAAGGGCGCCAAGCCGCCCGCCGCGGCCCCGGCGAAGCCCAAGGCTTCGCTGTCCGCGACGCCGCCGCCGGCCGTCAAGAAGGGCGAGAAGGACATCTTCGACGACACCGACTTCGAGGTCGACGCCGCCCTCGACGACGAGTCGGACGACAAGACCGTCCAGCTCAACGCCGGCAGCGACTTCGACCTCGAGGACAGCGACAGCGCCTCGGAAGTCTTCGCCATCGACGAGGAAGACGTCGACATCAACGCCGCCACCGCCATGGCCCCGTCGGGCATCACCGACGATGACGACGACGACGAGGACGACGGCTTCGACGACGCCGTCTCCAGCGAGATGGCCACCGCCTGGGCCTCCGACGACTCGCCGACCAGCTCGGCCTCGACGCCCGGCGTGGTGATCTCGCGCGAGGCCGCCGTCGACTGGGACGGCCTCTCGGTCGGCCTGCTCGCGGTCGCCAGCCTGTTCATCTTCCTCTCGTCGTTCCTGGCGTTCGACCTGGTCCGCAACCTCTACGACTTCCACGAGGGCGGCCCCGCCTCCGGCCTCGTCAAGTCGATCTCGGGCCTCTTCTTCAGCTGATCGTCGGCGGCCCCCGACCGGTCGGGCTTGCCCGATCGGCCGAGATCCGCTAAGACGACGCCGTGAAGCCCTCGCGAGACACCACGACCCGTTCCCGCCGAGACCATCGAGCCGGGACGGGTCGCGTCGCGCCCCTCGCGCGACGATCCGCGGGCGTTCCAGGAGGGAACCGGGACGGATGATCGCCGCGCCGCGCCGACGAGCCTGGTCGATTCTCGCGCTGGCGTGCGCCGCGGCCGTTCCGGGGTGCAGCCAGTTCGGCTCGCGCCAGCGCCTCGACGAGAGCCGGCGAACGATCCAGTCCCTACGCTCGGAGAACGATCAGCTCAAGGACGAGCTCCTGACCTTCCGCAACCAGAACGAGGACTACTCCGAACGTGCCGTCGACGACGCCCGCCGCCTGACAGCCCAGTCGACCACCATCGAGAACCTCCGGGGCAGCGTCCACGCCTACCAGGCCGAACACGAAGACCTGAAAACCGCCTTCCGCGAGCTGCGCGACAGCCTGCCGGCCGCGGTCCGCTCGGCGATGTCGGAGTCCGGCTCTCGGGTGGCCCTGGGCAAGGACGATCAGGCCGAGGCGAGCGACGTCACCCCTCCCACGCCCGAGCCCGCTCCGAGGACGGACCGCCGCAAGCCGATGCCGACCCGTCTCGATTCGCCCCAGGACCGCCGGTTCGGCTGGGCTCCCGCCGCCGAGCCGTCGCGCGAAGCGGAGCCCGCGCTCGACGCCTCCCCTTGACGCGGCGTGGACGGGGCTCGGATAATCCGGCCTGCGTCCGGCGCGAGCACGCCGGCCCGGAGACGGTCCGCCCCCGCTCGGCGTCGCCCACAGGCCCAAATGATACCCATCCCCCTCCTGATCGCGCTGTTCCTGGCCTTCGGCGTCAACACGCCCACTTTCCCGCCGGACGACGTCCGGGCGACGATCTTGCAAGTCGCCGGCTCGATCCTGGCGGTCGCCGCCGCGGCCTTCGCTCTCGGACTGGGGACGGCCTGGGGCGTTCGACGAAAAGGGTTCGCGACCGCTCGCCTGCGGCGGACGTTCCTCAACGGCTCACGGCTGCTGGCCCTGGCGGGGCTTGGCGTTTTCGGTTGGGCGATCCACGCCTGGAACTGGCCGGGCGTCGTGCTGGGCGCCTGGGGATGGCGGGGATCGATCCTCGTCGACGACCTCCTGATCATCGCGCCCTTCCTGGTGATGCAGATCCTCGTCTGGTGGGGGACCTTCTACGGCGAGCGCGCCCTCCAGGGGCTGCCCACCTCGCACGCCGGCCGACGCGTCGTGCGGCATCTGTACCTCAAGGAACGCCAGTCGCTGGCCCTGATCCTGCCGATCGTTTCGATCTTCGTCGTGCGGAACGACGTTGTGGGGCGGCTCTGGCCGCGATGGCAAGAGCAGCCGATGGCCGAGACCATCGAGCTGGCCGTCCTGGGCGTCATGGTGCTGGCGGCCTCGCCGATCTTCATCCGCCTGGCCTGGCCGACGCGGTCACTGCCCGACGGGCCCTTGAGGCGCCGGCTGGAGGTGATCTCCCGGCGCTCGGGATTCCGGTGCGCGGACGTCCTGGTCTGGGACACCGATCATACGATGATCAACGCCTGCGTCACCGGAATCCTGCCGCGGTTCCGCTACGTGCTGTTGTCCGACGCCCTGATCGACACGCTGACGCCGCTCGAAATCGCCGCCGTCTTCGGCCACGAGATCGGCCACGTCGCCCATCGCCACCTGCCGTATTTCCTCTACTTCTTCGTGGGTTGCCTGGCCGTCCTGACCATGGCGTCCGACGCTTTCACCGGCCTGGAGGCCTGGATCTCCGAGCTTACGTCGGTCGATCCTTCGAGCCCGTCGACGCTCCGCGACATACTGGAGGGCGTGATCGTCGCCGCCGCCGTGGGAGCGTTCTTCTGGGTGGTCTTCGGCAACCTCTCCCGCCGCTTCGAGCGTCAGGCCGACGTGTACGGCTGCAAGGCGGTTTCGTGCGGTTCGCCCGACTGCCCGCCGCACTTCGACCTCGGCGAGATGCCGGACGAGGAACGACAGCCCATCCGCAACGTCTGCCCGACCGGCGTTCGGATCTTCGCAGACGCCCTGGCCACGGTCGCCTATCAGAACGGCATCGCGCTCGACGCGCGATCATGGCGGCACGGAAGCATCGCCAGCCGGATCGCCTTCCTGCAGAAGCTGGCCGTCGCCCCGGAACGCGAGCTGGCGTTCCAGCGGCACGTACGCAACGTCCGATACGGCCTGGCGATGGGGCTTGCGGCGTCGATCGGTTTCGCGGGGGCCGCCTACTGGCTCGGCGTCCTCCATTGAGCGAGACCGCCGGCTTTCGGTTTCTTCACGCCGCGGCTTGAGTCGCGTTTGAGCGATTTCGCGACTTCTGGTATAAGGTCACCGCCGTCCCCGGAACCGATCAGGGCGGCGTCCCCGACTGACCGAGCCCGCCAGCACGACAAGGAGGTCGTCATGGTCCGGTGGCCGATTCGCCTCAAGCTCATGGTCGGCCTCTGCGTGGTCGTCGGGATGATGCTCATCCTGATGGGCGGCTCCATCTTCGGGCTGCACTCCTTCCACGTCAGCAACCTCTCGCTCACCGACCAGCTCCGCGAGCTGGGGGCGTCCAAGGACCTGATCGAGTCGGTCTTCCGCCTTCACGCCCCCCGCGAAGGGACCGACGAGGAACGCGACGCGTTGATCGCCTCGGCGGAGGGCGCCCGCGACTCGTTGGTGAAATATTTCCACGAGCTGAAGCAGAACACCCTGCGCGGCAACCGCGCCAACAGCGGCCTGGACGAGTTGGGCCTGTCGTTCGTCATGGACGATGGCCTCGCCGTGGTCCTGAACGACCTGAGGCCGACCGACCCGCCGGTCGCCCCGGTCCTTCATGGGACGAGCTATTTCATCAAGGAGCATCCCGAGATGCTCCCCCAGCTCGAACAGGCCGACGACCTCGCGTCTCACATCGAGCGGCTGAAGCACATCGTCATGCTGCTCCCGAAGGAGCTTCACGAGGACTTCTTCGAGATCCTCTCGATGTCCAAGACCCAGTACCAGGCCAGCCGGGTCATCGTTTGGACCTCGGCGCTGATGGTCCTCGCGATGCTCTGCGGCCTGATGGCGCTCTTTCATCGCTGGGTGTTGAACCCCGTGCGGCTCCTCCAACGCGGGGTCCGCCGGGTCGCGAAGGGCTCGTTCGATTACAAGATCGACCTGAACTCGGGAGACGAGATGCAGGACCTGGCCGCCGCCTTCAACGAGATGACGGCGCGGATCAGCATGACCTACGCCGAGCTGGAGCAGCAGGTGCAAGAGCGCAGCCGGCAGCTCGTGCGCTCCGAGCGACTCGCGGGCGTCGGCTTCCTGGCGGCCGGCGTGGCCCATGAGATCAACAACCCGCTTGCGTCGATCGCCTTCTGCTCGGAAGCCCTCGAAAACCGCCTGGGCGGGCTCGCGGGGGCCGCCGACGACCCCGACCATCGCGTCATCGCCAACTACCTGAAGATGATCCAGGAAGAGGCCTTCCGGTGTAAGAACATCACCGAGAAGCTGCTCGACTTCGCCCGCTGCGGCGACATCAAGCGCGAGCGCGCCGACCTCCCCAGCCTGATCCAGGGGGTGGTCGACATGATCCGCCACATCGGCAAGTACCGCGGCAAGACCATCCACTTCCAGCCCAAGGAAGCCGTCCTGGCCCACGTGGACAGCCAGGAGATCAAGCAGGTCGTCCTGAACCTGGCGGTCAACGCGCTCGAGTCCATGGACGCCGGCGGGGTGCTGCGCATCGAGGCGCGATACGACCAGGGGATGGCCGAGGTCGTCTTCGCCGACAGCGGCTGCGGCATGTCTCCGGACGTGCTGGAGAACATCTTCGAGCCCTTCTTCACCCGTCGCCGCGACGGCAAGGGGACGGGCCTGGGGCTCTCGATCTCGCACCGGATCATCAACCAGCACCACGGCGAGATCACCGCGACGAGCCTCGGCGCCGGGAGGGGGTCGACGTTCCGAGTCCGCCTGCCGATCCACCCGTCCGAGAAGGCCGACGTCGCTCCTCGCGAGCTCGCCGCACACGTCCACGCCGCCTGAGCGGGCCTCAGCCGCGCCCGGCGAACGCCGAAACACCGAATCCAGACGCACGGGGAAGGGTCAGGGAGGAAGCCATGATCGACAAGTCGCATCGCGGAGGTTTGCGGATCCTGTTCGCCGACGACGAGGCGCACCTCCGCGACCTGATGCAGATGGAGCTCCCCCGTCTGGGCCACGAGGTCACCGTCTGCCCCGACGGCACCGCCGCCCTGAAGGCCCTCGAACGCGGCAGCTACGACGCGGCCCTGCTCGACATCCGCATGCCCGGCATCACCGGCATCGACGTGCTCACGCAGATCAAGCTGCTGAGTCCCGAGACCCAGGTCATCCTGCTGACCGGCCACGCCACCGTCGACACGGCCGTCCAGGCGCTCCGGCTGGGGGCCTTCGACTACCTGACCAAGCCGTGCAAGTGGGCCGAGCTGGAGGTCATCCTCAACCGCGTCGCCGAGCGTCGCGACCTGTCGAACAAGAACGTGGCGCTGGAGAGCCGCCTGAAGGCGGCCGAGGGAGCACCGCTGCTGATCGGCGAAACGCCTGCGATGCAGCAGGTGCGTCGCCTGATCGACACCATCGCCCCGACCGAGGCGACGGTGATGATCCTGGGCGAGACCGGGACGGGCAAGGAGCTGGTCGCGCGCAACCTCCACGAGCGCAGCGACCGGGTCAAAGGGGTGTTCATCCCCGTGAACTGCGGGGCGCTCCCCGAGAACCTCGTCGAGAGCGAGCTTTTCGGCCATCGCAAGGGGGCCTTCACCGGCGCGGAGTCCAACCGCAAGGGGCTGTTCGAGGTCGCCAACGGCGGCACGCTGTTCCTCGACGAGGTCGGCGAGCTGGACAAGAGCGTGCAGGTGAAGCTGCTGCGGTTCCTGGAATCGGGCGAGATCCGCCGGGTGGGCGAGAACGAGCCCTTCCGCGTCGACGTCCGGGTCGTCTGCGCCACCAATCGCGACCTCCGCGAGATGGTCGCCAACGACCTGTTCCGCGAGGACCTTTTCTTCCGCCTCAACACCTTCGAGATCCTGCTTCCGCCCCTCCGCGAACGCCGCTACGACATCCCCGAGCTGGCCCGGCACATGCTGACGCGGTACGCGGTGCGCCGCGGCCTGACGGAGACGTCGATCTCGGCCGAGGCGGTCGACGTCCTCTCGTCGCACAACTGGCCGGGGAACATCCGCGAGCTGGCCAACGCCGTCGAGCGGGCCCTGATCCTGGCCGGCAACGGGCCCATCCGGCCCGAGCACCTGCCGACCCAGCTCCCAGCCCGCAGCCGGACCCAGCCCGGGACGGCCCAGGGCATCTCAGCGCCTCATTTCGCGATCCCCGACGGCACGCCGACGCTCCGGGACATCGAGATGAGCTACATCCAGGTCGTCCTGGAGAAGCACAACGGCAACAAGCCGGCCGCGTCCAAGGAGCTGGGGATCAGCCTCAAAACGCTCTACAACAAGATCAATCAACTCCAGCAGATGTGACCGGCCGACGCGGCCGAACGCGTCGGAGTCCAACCCCCGCACCATCGGCAAGGTCGATTCGACCATGCCCCTCGTGCGTCTGACGCGATGGATCGCGAGGCCTCCATGATGTTCGGCCCGTCGATACCAGGCGACGGTCGATTATCCGGCCGGGCCGCACGCTTCGGCCGCCGCGCGCCTTCGGTCTTTAGTTGACTCGCCGCGCGGGCAGGTCGGGATCAGTCCCCCGCGCCGACGCGATCGTTCCGCACCGTGTACGGTGCACGTGCGGGTCGAATTTCCGGCTCGTTCCAGGCGAACCGCACGCCCCACCCCCGGCGCAGCCAACGCGCGAGAAGTTCGGCCCGGCTCTCCACGGAGAAGTGCTTGTAGATGCACTTCGCATACTGATTGACCGTGTAGGTTGCGAGACCTAGTCGAGACGCGACCTGCTTGTCCGAATCGCCCTCCAGCATGCAGGCCAGGGTCTGCCGAACACGCGGCGCCAGGTCGGCCGGCGACGGCTCGTGGAACCGCGCCAGCGTCCGGCCGATCAGCGGCACGATGGCGTCGTGGGCCTCGCGGATGATCGCCCGTTCCCGCGCGCCGAAGTCCCGCATCCCTCGCGCACGATGGAGGACCATCCCCGAGCCTTCGCCCGTGGCCGCCCCGTTGATCGAGCGATGGCAGTAAAGGACGGGGTCGACGCCGAAGACCGCCTGGACGACCTGGTGGTCGGTCGATCCGTACCAGCGCCGATCCTCGATGAACTCCCGCCGACCCAGGCACACGCCGTCCTCCTCGGCCTGGATGCGAAAGTACTCCCGGAGCGACTCGAAGAAGTCCGGCTCGGTACGGAACTCGACGAGTTGCCGTTCGACCGTCGCCAGGTCGATGAACCCTTCCTGGTAACCCCACACCGCGACGCCGATATCTCGCGGCTGGTACCCAGGGCCGATCGCCATCTCGCCGAAATGGCCCATCGAGGCGTCCGTGACCTTCGCGAGGCGTCGCAGCCAGTGCTCGCGCCAGGCGAACGCGTCGTCGCCAAACTCGCGCGCCTCGCCGGTCATGTCCCGGATCGCTCTCCAATCGCTCGCTCGCAAACTTGCGGCGTGAGACATACAGCATCCTGATGATCATTAATAATTTGATCGCGACCGGAATATCCCCAATTTATGGGAATCGACAGCCTTTTGGGAACGGCGTTGAATACGAGGGTCGTACCGGGATCTGTAAGCACCCCATTCCGGAGGTTGCTGGCCGAATTCCGAGCGACGCAGGGGATCGCTGACGCATCCTCCGTTCCACGCTTACCTCCCTGACCATTTCTAAGAGACAACACATGAATCGATTCTGCAAAATTGCTGCGATCGCTCTGGGGCTCATGCTGGCCTTCCAGCCGCTCGGCGCGAAGGCCGAGACGATCATCGTCGACTGGTCTCGATCGGGCTCCTTCTATGACGGCGGTCGTTCCGAGAATCTGTTTGACAACTACGAAGTCGGCTCGGGCATCGGTGCCAAGAACTGGTTCGTGTTTGACTTGTCCGGACTCTCCGGTCGGATCGTCTCGGCCACGTTTCGCGTGGCGTCCGGGGAGATCCTCGGGGGGGGGAATTATCAGGTTTACGACGTCCAAACGCCCGTTGCGGATCTCGTCCAGACTTACGGCCAGTGGAACCCCAACCAGGCGATCTACGACGAACTGGCGACCGGAACGGCCTACGGGTCGATCGACCTCGACTGGTTCACCAATGGCCATACGGATGTCGACATCGCCCTCTCGGCCGGAGCAGTGGCGGACATGAACGATGCTAACGGCCTGTGGGCCCTCTCCGGGGCTTTTACCGGTCATTACGCGATGAATTACACCCGTGACGCCGCCAATCACCGGCAATTGATACTCGAAGTGAGCAGCGCGACCGCAGTTCCCGAGCCCACCTCGCTCGCCATGCTGGGGGCGGGCATTGTGGCCGTGGGAGTTGCGACGAGGCGGGCGCGTCTCACGGCCTGACCCGCCTATGGCCGTCTCGCCGGCCGTCGCTCGCGGCGGCCGGCGGTTCCCTTCGTACCGTCGCACGACTACGATGACTTGCAGGACAGGTCTCGAAACTCGTGCGGTACGGAGGCGATCATGGATCGAGGATACCCTCGTCGCGACTTCTTGCGCTCGGCGTCGATCGCGGGGGCCGGGCTGGCGGGTTGGGAGCGAATCCAGGGGCGCGCCGGGGCGGCCGAGGAAGCCAAAATTCGGCCCGAAATGGTGCGGCTACGGCCCGAGATCGAGCCCGTGGTGCGCTGGATCGAGGAGACGCCTCGCGAGGGCGTCTTCGAGAAGGCCGTCGCCGAGCTGAAAGCCGGGCTCTCCTATCGCTCGTTGCTGGGGTCGCTCTTCCTGGCCGGCGTCCGGAACATCCAGCCCCGGCCGGTCGGATTCAAGTTCCACGCGGTCCTCGTCATGAATTCGGCCCACTTCCTGGGCCAGTCCTCGCCGGCCTCGGAACGGCTGCTCCCCCTCTTCTGGGCGCTCGACAACTTCAAGTCGTCGCAGGCGAAGGACGTCGCCGAGGGCGACTGGTCGCTCGGGGCGGTCGACGAAGCACGGGTGCCCAGGCCGCACCGGGCGAAGGAGGACTTCGTCCGGGCGATGGAAGCCTGGGACGTCGACGGCGCCGACGTGGCGATTGCGGGGCTTTGCCGGGGCTCGGGGGCCGCCGAGACGATGGAGCCGCTCTGGCGGATGGCCGTCCGCGACCAGCGTGACATCGGCCACAAGGCGATCTTCGCCGCCCAGAGCTGGCGGACCCTCCAGGCGATCGGCTGGGAACACGCCGAGCCCGTCCTTCGCTGCCTGGCGTACGGCCTCCTCGACCTCGGCGGGTCGAAGCCGGGACCGGTCGGACCCTACGAGGAAAACCTCAGGAACGCGGCCAAGATCGGCCCGGACTGGCAGGCCGGCCGTCCCGATCCCGCCGCCACAGTCGCGCTGTTGGCGATGCTCCGCGAGGCGACGCCCGAGGCGGCCTCGGCCGAGGTCGTCAAGCTGCTGGGGCAGGGCGTCGCCCCGGGCTCGATCTGGGACGCCGCGCTCCTCTTCTCGAGCGAGCTGATGATGCGGAACCCCGGCATCATCGCGATCCACGCCACGACCTCGGCCAACGCGCTCCATTTCATCTTCGGTGCGAGCGGCGACGACACAACGCGCAAGCTCGCCCTGCTGCAAGCGATCGGCTGGCAGCCGCTCTACCGCGAGCGGATCAAGTCGCCGAACCCCGTCGTCATCGACGCGATGCCGGACGACGCGGCGATCTCCACCGAGCCGGCCTCGATCGAGCGGATCTTCGACGCCGTGGGTCAAGACAAGGCGAAGGCCGCGTCCGAGACGCTCGCCTACCTGTCCCGAGGCGGATCAGCCGACGCGCTGTTCCAGGTCGCCTCGCGCATGATCATGCACAAGGGGACCGACAGCCACGATTACAAATACAGTGCTGCGGTCTGGGAGGAATCCCTCAACACGACCGACCCGAAGTGGCGGCCTCGGCTCGCCGCCGCCGCGATGTACAACCTGCCGGGCACGCAGCGCCCCAACAGCCCATTGATGAAGCGCGCCCGCGAGGCCGTCGCCAGCGTCATGGGGTGACGCTCGCGTCCGAAGCTTCGGAACTCAAGCGGAACGGCCGTTCCGCTTGAGTTCCTTGTAGGCCTCGACGGCCAGGCGGTCGCAGGCCTCGTTCTCGGGATGGCCGCGGTGGCCGAGGACGTGCATCACGCGCACCTTGTGGGCGGCGAGCAGCTCGTCCAGGCGTTGCCACAGGTCGACGTTCATGACCGGCTTCAGGACGTTGCCGTCCTTGCGCTGCCATCCCCGCCGCTTCCAGTTCGGCATCCATTCCTGGATGCCCTTGGCGACGTACTGGCTGTCCGTCACCAGCTCGACCTGGCAGCGCCGCTTGAGCGAGGCGAGGCCCTCGATCGGCCCCATCAGTTCCATGCGGTTGTTGGTCGTCTGCCACTCCGCACCGGACTCCTGGCGCTCCTGTCCGCTGGCGGGGTGCTGGAGGATGTAGGCCCATCCTCCGGGTCCCGGGTTGCCGCTGCAGGCGCCGTCGGTGAAGAGCTTGACGAGGTCGGCGGGGGCCGAGGCGTCCGGTTCCATAGTCGCTGCTCGATCCTTCCGGGACCGCTCGGGGACGAGCGGGTCGACGAGAACGGCGCGGGAGACGCCTCCCGACCGGCCCTCGATGATCGGAACAACGCGAGACGCCGTCAAGCCGGCCCGTCGCTCAGTACTTCCGGACGACGCCGACCAGCACGCCCAGGATGTCGACGTGGTCGCGGAAGATCGGCTTCATGGCGCGATTGGCCGGCTCCAGGCGGACGCGGCTGCGGTCGCGGAAGATCTTCTTGAGGGTCGCCTCGCCGTCCTCGTCGCGGACCGCCACGATCTGGCCGTCGCGGGCCTGGTCCTGCTTCTTGATGATCACGAAGTCGCCGTCGGCGATGTGCTCCTCGATCATCGAGTCGCCGGTGACGCGGAGGGCGAACTTGGCCCCGTCCTCGACCCAATCGGAGAAGGTCAGCTCCTCATCCTGCTCGATCGCCTCGATCGGCTGGCCGGCGGCGATCCGCCCGACCAGCTTCAAACCCTGGGCCGGCTGGAGCGTCGCGGGATCGTCCAGGAGCTGGATCGCCCGCGACATGTTGGGCTCGCGATGGATGAGGCCCTTCTTCTGGAGGGCCTTCAGGTGGCACATGACGCCGTTGGGGCTCTTGATCAGGAACTGGATCCCGATCTCCCGAACCGTGGGACCGTACCCTCGTCCTTGAATCTTGCTCCGGATGAAACTGTAGATCTCGCGCTGGCGCGAGGTCAAAGATTCCAGGTCGGCCATGGGAGGCTCCGTTGAGGTCGTGTCCAGAGGGTCGGCATGCCCGCATGCAGCATAACAGAAAACTTAGCACACGGACGATCAGTACCTGACCCTTTGTGGCTAATGTACAGCGGTCGTCTAGCGCACGCCAGAACATTTTTCCCGCCGCTCGCCCAGGCATCCATTACAACCTACTTCAGAATTACGCAAAGCCCATGCAGACATTGATTTAGGTAGGCGATTTGGTTACGATGCCGCCTCGTTTTTTGAGATCGACGGTGGATTGGGAACCCTCACCGATGCACACGAAAAAGCGTATCCTCGCCATTCACGCACATCCCGACGACGTGGAGTTCCAGTGCGCCGGGACGCTCGCGCTCTTGAAACAGGCGGGTCACGACGTCACGATCGCGACGATGACCCCCGGCGACTGCGGCAGCGCCGAGCATGACAGCGAGGCCATCGCGGCCATCCGCCGGGGCGAGGCTAAGGCCGCCGCCGACCTGATCGAGGCCGACTACGTGTGCCTGGAATTCCGCGACCTGGCCATCTTCAACGACGACGATTCGCGCCGGCGGGTCACCGAGGCGGTGAGGCGGCTCCGTCCCGACGTCATCCTGACCGCGCCACCGGTCGACTACCTGTGCGACCACGAGATGACGAGCCTGCTCGTGCGCGACGCCTGCTTTGCGGCGGGGTGTCCGAATTACGCCACCCGGCTTTGGGACCCGTCGAAGGCCCTCGACCACATCCCGCACCTCTACTTCGTCGACGCCCTCGAAGGCAACGACCGCGACGGCCGCCCGCTGCCGGTCGCGTTCCACGTCGACGTCACCGAGGTCTTCGAGCTGAAACGCCAGATGCTCGCCTGCCACGCCAGCCAGCGCGAATGGCTGCTGCGCCAGCACGGGATCGACGAATATCTCGACAGCCAGAAGCGTTGGGGCGAGATCCGCGGGGCCGAGATCGGCGTCGCCGCGGCCGAGGGCTTCCGCCAGTACCTGGGCCATCCCTACCCCCACGACAACCGGCTGCTCGAACTGCTAGGGCAGGACGGCCGGGGTGGTCGCGGGGGATCGAAAGGCTCCTGAGACGACGGCTCAGGGGGTCGCGTAGTCGATCAACTGCGCGATCATGCTCTTGAGGTCGCGACGGTGGACGATGCGGTCGATGAAGCCGTGCTGGAGGTGGAATTCGCTCGTCTGGAAACCTTCAGGGAGCTGGACCCGGACGGTCTGCTCGATGACGCGAGGGCCGGCGAAGCCGATCAGGGCCTTGGGCTCGGCGAGGATGATGTCGCCGAGCGAGGCGAAGCTGGCCGCGACGCCTCCCATCGTGGGATGCGTCAGGACGCTGATGAAGAGGCCCCCCGAGCCCCGGAAACGGCCGAGCGCCGTCGAGACCTTGGCCATCTGCATCAGCGAGTAGATCCCCTCGTGCATCCGGGCACCGCCGCCCGAGCCGGAGACGATCACGAGCGGCAGCTTCTGGCGTGTCGCTTCCTCGACCGCCCGGGTCAGCTTCTCGCCGACGACCGAGCCCATGCTCCCCATGATGAAGCCGCTGTCGGTGATCCCGAAGACGATGCGTCGGCCCTTGATGAATCCCTGGCCCACGAGGGCGGCCTCGTTGAGGCCCGTGCGCGCCTGCTCGGCGCGGACGCGTTCGGGGTAGGGGCGGCGATCGTCGAAGCCCAGGGGATCGGCCGGCTGGAGGTCTGGGAACCAGTCCTCGAAGGTGTCCTGATCGAGGAGCTGGCGGATGCGTTCCACGGCCGTGAGCGGCATGTGGTGGTTGCACTCCGGGCAGACGCTGAGGTTCTGCTCGACCTGCTTGCGGAACAGGGTCGCGCCGCAGCCGTCGCAGCGCATCCAGACGCCCTCGGGGACGCGTTTGGCTTCGAAGTGCCCATGCCAGGCGTGCAGGGGACCTCCTTTGGCGGCCATGGGCGTTCTTGCTCCTGTGGGATCCGAGGGGACCGGGCGCGATGCCGCGGGGCGGCTCGCGTCGGTGATCAAGTCCCCACACTTCCCGGACGGCGGGTTCTTGTCAAGGGGAGCTGGGGCCGCCGAGGAGGTCGGCGTGGACCTCGATCCGCTCGTAGCCGCAGCAGGGGAGGAATTCGTCGAGCTGGAGCCGCGGCACCCGTTTGAGGTAGCCGGCGATCAGGCGGCCGATCGGCTCGCCGGCGACCAGTCCGAAGGCCTCGTCGGGATGGCGGCGGAAAAGAGGGCGGAAGGCCCCCTGGATCCGCTCCATCGCTTCCTCGATCGTCTCGCCCTGGGGAGGGCGGATGGTCCGAGGGTCGTCGATCCACTGGCGGAACAGGCGGACGTTTCGGCGGCGGATCTCCTCGATCTGCAGGCCCTGCCAGAGCCCCTGATCGAGGTTGCGGAGGTCTTCGATCCGCTTGGGACGCAGCCCCAGGGCCTTGCCGACGACCTCGGCGGTGCGGACGACGCTCTCCCCGGGTCCGCAATAGAGCGCGGACAGCGGGGCCTGGTCGTTGCGGGCCGCGAGTCGCTCCGCCAGTTGCAGGACTTCGGTACGGCCCTGATCGCTGAGCGGGATGTCGAGGATGCCCTGCACACGGTTCTGCTCGTCGTAGAGCGTCGCGCCGGGCCGGATGAGTAAGACCTGCGATGACATCGACACGGCCATCGTTTCTCGTCGCGATCAGCCGCGGACGACGCGAGCGTCATCTTGGGCAGGGTAGTCCGCCCGCGGTCGATCCCGATTTAAGCCTTTCGGTTGAGCCGACCCACCGTTCCCACGAATCGACGACGCCCCGACCGAGGCCTCGACCACGCCCATGGCCCCATGGGTCTCACCTGAGGGAGGTCGGCAGGAAGCGGTCGGGGCATGAGTCCGAGGGCGGACGCCTCGGAAATCGAACCGTCGCAATCGGAGGATGCGCATTGGTTGACGGGAGATCCCGCCGCATCGTAAGGTCTCGTTCTAACATTCCGAGTCCATTTTGACAAGTCTGACGAGCTTAGGCATCGCCGGGCCCCCGCCTCGCGGCGCGACGACCCTCGGAGGAAAGCCGTTATGATCCGGCCTTATACGACGTTCGCCGTCATCGCCCTGTCGTTGTTGAGTCGCGCGCCGGCCTGCGGCGCCGACGACGCGGAAGACGCGCGATTGAACGGGGCTTTCGACGTCTACTTGAAGGAGTCGTTCCGCCGCGAGCCGATGTCGGCGACCCGTCTGGGCGATCACGCGTACGACGACCGCCTTGACGACGTCTCGCCCGAGGCGCGTCGGGCCAACCTGGAGTTCCTGCGCGAGACGCTCGAACGGCTGGGCCGCGACGTGCATCCGGATCAACTCTCGCCGGCGGGAAAGGTCGACCATGACGTCTTCCGCCGCAACCTCGAAGCTTCGATCTGGCTCCGCGAGACGTTCGACCCTTTCCGGGACGACCCCCGAGTTTACGGCGACTACGTCGCCGAGAGCGTGTATCTCCCCCTGACTCAGTCGACGCTCCCTCGCGAGGTGAACAAGCGAAACGTCCTCAAGCGAATGCAAGAAGTGCCGCGGATCCTGGAGACCGCCAGGCGGACGATCGGCCGCCCGCCTCGGGTCAAGGTCGAGACGGCGGTCCGTCAGGCCGAGGGAGCGGTCTCTTTCTACAAGGCGGAGCTGTTCCAGCTTGTCGGCGACAAGCCCGGCGAAGGCGAGTTGACCGAGCCCGCCGCCAAGATCGTCGAGGCGCTCACGAAGTATATCGCCTTCCTGAAGGACGAGGTCTTGCCCCGGCGCGGCGAGGAGTGGCGGATCGGCCGCGAAAAATTCGTCAAGAAGCTCGACTACGAGCTGGACGCGGGGCTTTCCGCCGACGAAGTCCTGGCCGAGGCCGAGCGTGAAGCGACTCGCGTCGAGTCGGAGATGGGCGTTTTCGCCCGCCACCTGTGGTCGGAATATTTCCCAGGCGTGGCCGTCCCCCCCGACGATGAGGCGGGCCGTCGCGAGATGATCCGCCGCGTCCTGGGCCGGATCGGCGACGACCACGGCACGGCCGAGACGCTCGTCGCCGACGCCAAGGGGACCGTCCGGGCGATCCAGGAGTTCATCCGGGCGAAGAACATCCTCGGCCTGCCGGACCCCGATCAGTTGCGGATCATCGAGATGCCCGAATTCATGCGCGGAAATTCCGTGGCCTACCTCAACCCGGCGCCGCCGCTCGACGCCCGGGGGTCCAGCGAATACGCCATCAGCCCGCCGCCGTCGGAATGGAGCCGGGAGCGCGCCGAGAGTTTCCTGCACGAGTACAACCGGGCGATGCTCCAAATCCTGACGATCCACGAGGCCTATCCCGGCCACTACGTCCAGCTCGAATACTCGAACCGCTGCCCCAGCAAGATCCGCCGCGTGCTCTCCTCGGGCACCTTCGCCGAGGGCTGGGCCGTCTACACCGAGCAGATGATGCTCGACCAGGGCTTCGGCGGAGGGAGCGTCCCGCTCCGGCTCCAGCAGCTCAAGTTCTACCTGCGGGCCGTGGTCAATGCGATCCTCGACAACAAGATGCACTGCGGCGGCATGACCGACGCGGAGGCGCGCGAACTGCTCGTCGGCCGGGCCTTCCAGACCGACGGCGAGGCCGAAGGCAAGATCATCCGATCCAAGCAGTCGTCGTGTCAGCTCTCGACGTATTTCGTCGGCCGGACGGCTTTCAGCCGCCTCCGGCGGGCGGTCCAGCGCGAGCAGGGAGATCGATTCGACCTCGGGAGATATCACGAGGCCGTCCTGTCCGAAGGCACGATCCCGGTCAAGCACCTGCCGCAACTCGTCCGGGCCAGGCTCGCCGAAACGGGGCAGGGGGCGCGCTGAGGATTCGAGTCGAGATGTGTCCAAATCCCATGAAAAGGCCCCGCCCGCGACTCGGATGGTCGCGGGCGGGGCTTGATTCGTAGGATTTCGCCGACGACGAAGGACGTCAGGGCTTGGGCGTCGGGGGCGGGGGGGTTGCGCCCGCGGCGGGTGCCGGGGCGGCCTTCTTCTTGCCCTCGATGTCGTCGTCGCCCATCGCCGAGAAGAAATCGTGGGGCTGAGCCTTGTAGCTCGGGGTGGTTTCCGGGAGCTTCAGCTCGGCCAGGAGCTTGTCGCGGACGCCGTCCATCGCGGGGAAGAGTTCGGAGTAAGCGGTCCGCTGGTCGGGCGTCGTCGCCGGGCCGAACCGCAGGTTGAAGGTGTGCATGAAGCCCAGGACGTTGCTCAGGTTGGTCTTGTCGATCTTCCGAAGCTCGTCGAGGACCTGTTCGACCTGCGGCTTGTCGAGCAGCCGGGTCATGGCGACGATCGTCTTGGCGAAGTTCATGGCGTCGATGTCCTCGCGGCGATTCGCGAGCGGCATCTCGCTGACCTTGTCCTTGATCCGCTTGGCCACGCCCCGAAGCTGGGTCAGGGTTTCGGGAGCGATCTCGCCTTCTTCGTCTTCCTTACGGGCCTGCACGACCAGCTTCTCGAAGTCCTTCTGCTCGGGCTCGAGGCGGGGGTCCCGGAGCCGCGCCGGCCACTTCGACGCGTCGCGAATCGCTTCCAGGCTGATCGAGATGGCTTCGGAGGCGCTCACGAAGGGGATCTGGCGCACGAGCTTGGCGTCGATCGGGGCGTCCACGGTCCGCAGGGCCGAGGGCGGGATCCGCGGGTCGGAGAGCTGGTCGAGGATCGCGTTCAACGCGTCGCCCCGCTCGACGTCGCGAGCGGACGGGTTGTTGTTGATCCGATCCATCTGGGAGTTGAACGCTTCCTTGTTCTTGGCGATGTTCGCGTCGCGACGCCCGTAGTACTGCCGGGTGGCTTCCTTCTGGGCCTCGTAGACGTACTGATTCCAGCGCATCGTCGTGTCGGTGTTGATCGAGTTGGCGACGGCGGTCTTCTCGTTGTAGATGCCGGCCCCGATGTTGAACATCCCAAGGCCCTGGGCGACGCTGCCGGCGTAGCTCTGCCCGCCGCCGCCGCCCCAGCCGCCCCAGCCGTAACCGCCGTAGCCGCCGGGGTACATGCCGTAACCGAACTGGGCCCGGGTTTCGGTCGCGGAGAAGGACAGGGCGATCGCCAGGCCCACGAAGGTGGGGATCGATCGTTTCATCATGGTTTGCCTCTCGGATGACGTCAGCGACGGCGAAGCGAAGTCGGTCCACACGAATCGAGTCCGGCGGGGCCTGCCGGGGGGAAAGACGGGACGCCCCAGGACCTCGGCGCACCGGTGAACGGCTCGACGAGGCCCGAGCTTTCTATCATATTCCGTTTCTGAAACTATAACACCGCCGCAGAGGAAATCCACACGGCGCGGACGACCGTGCATGGCCTGCCGGAGACGCGAGTTGCGATCCCCGGGGGGCCGGCCCGGCGCGGCGTCGGGAAGCGTACCGGTCGACTCAAACGTCGTCGAGGGGGACCAGCTCGACCTCGGGTGCGGCGGGGCGCTCGCGGCCCGGTGGGGACTTGGGAGTCGCCGTGCCGGGCTCCACGTCCTGCTCGACGCGGAAGATCAAGGGGCCGATCGCCACCTCGTCCCCGCGGAAGAGCTGCGTCTCGGTCACGTCGCGACCGTTGACCCGGACGCCGTTGCGGCTGCCCAAATCTCGGATCATCAGGCGATCATACGCCAGCGCGAAGCAGCAATGTCGGCGCGAGATCTTGGGGATTTCGAGACGGAGGTCGCACTCGGGATGTCGACCGACCAGGTAGATCGGGCGTTGCAGCAAGACCGTCGGCCCGCTCCCCTTGACGAGCGGCGTCAGCTTGAGCGTCATTCCCCGGCCCTCTCCGCGTGGGAGCTCGACATGCCGACGGGCGTCGCGTGGGGCGGTTCTTCCGCCTCGTCGTCCATGCGGACGATGACCTGGATCCGACATTTGTGGGCGACCGAGGAAGGCAGGATCTTCCGCACGGCAGCCGCCAGGGCGTTCTCGTCGGGGGCCGGGTCCGAGGGGGTCCCGTTGAGGTGCAAATGGGCGAGATCGGGCGAGATCGGCACCCGCAGCGCCTGGGCGGAGGATATATCGGCGAGCGTCTTGTCGTGGCCCGACCCGTCGTCGAGGCGATATCGTATATGGGCGATCGAGAGCTCGTCGCCCGCCCTCAAGCGGCCCATCTCAACCCGCTGGCCGTTGATCCGGATCCCGTTGGTGCTGCCCAGGTCGCGGACCAGGACTTCGCCGTTGTCGTGCGTCATGCAGCAGTGGTGGCGGGAGACCCGCAAGGAGTCCAGCCGGGCGTCGCACGCCGGGTGCCGACCCACCACGACCATGGCGCGATCCAGATCGATATCCGGACCTTCGTCGAGGGCCACGAGACGGGCGATCATGGGACTGGGTCCTCGAACGACGCCGATGACGGGGTTCCTACGGGAAATCGGCCGTCGCGGAACGTCAAAAATCTACTATAAACGAAGTAACACCGGGACATCCACCGCAAAAAAGACGGCCTGCCTCAGGCGACCCAGCTTCCAAAAGATGCGAAAAAACCCCGCATGTCGGCTTCTCGATTCACGCGTCTCCCCTCACACCGCGATCGGCTCATCGGGACGACAAGAAATCTTTGTGATCCGTCCAACATGAGGCGAAATCTTCTCGTCGTTACCCCAAACCCGAAGCCCGGACGTCCCTCGCCGTAGCAGCCTGAAATCGCCAGTATTCGCCGAAACCCCTCGAGTTCTTCCCCGAACTCGTCGAAATGCCAGCTCGCATGCGAGTTCCAACGACAGATGCATGTAAGACGCGTGAGGGGATCTTTTTCTAACAACAACCTCTAATTGGTTCAAACAAAATAGCGAAACAGTGAACACATTCGGCGATGCGTTTTCACCGACGCCACAGGCCAGACCGAGCGCTGGTCGCAGCCTATCGATTTCGTATCGGTCGTCAAGCCTCTCGTAGTTGCAGCCAAGCCACGGAATCCGCGAGCGATTCGCGGATCGGCCGCGGTTCGAGGTTCAGTTCCCGGAGGCTCCTCGTCGCATCGAAATGCATGATGCGTCGCGCCAGCCGGAGGCCCGTCACGGTCGCCTTGGGAGACGACCCGGTCACGTGGTCGGCCCAGAACTCGGACAGATAAGCAAATCCCAGACCAAGCCCATAAGGGACTCGCCAGCGTGGCACGTCCCGGCCCGTCAACTCGGATAAAAGCGAGAAGATTTCCAGAAGGGCGAGATTCGCCCCCCCCAGCAGGTAGCGCCGAGCCGGGCGGCCGACGTCCAGCACCCGGACGAGCCCTTGGGCCACGTCACGAACGTCGATGAGGTTCAGAGTGCAGTCCATCACGGCCGGAAGGGCCCCCCGACAGAAATCCCGGATGAGGCGCGTGGGCGGCGAGCCGCCGCGGTCGCCGGGGCCTACGGGCATGGTGGGGTTGGCGACGACGACCGGCCGGCCCTCGCGGGCCAGCTTCATTGCGTAGTTTTCGGCGCGCAGCTTGGAGAGGCAGTAAGGCCCGACGGCGTCGCTCTCGTGGATGACGACGTCCTCGTCGATGAGCCCTTCCGCTCGGCTTTTCGTGAGGATGCTCTCTGTGCTCGTATGCAGTATCCGCTCGGCCCCCACGTCGAGGGCGGCGTCCAGGACGTTGATCGCGCCTTGATGGTTCACCGCGTCGAACTCGCGACGGTCCGGGACCCACAGGTTCGGATTAGCGGCCAGGTGATACACGTACCGGCTGCCTCGAAGAGCCTCGGCGAGCCCCTGGCGGCGGCGGATGTCGGCGAAGACCACTTCCACCTCGGGGGGCAGATGGCCGACGTCGGCGCCGGGCCGTTCGAGGACCCGGACCGGCCGTCCCAGGTCGAGCAAGGCGTCCACCAGGTGGCTGCCGATGAAGCCCGCGCCCCCCGTGACGGTCGACAGCCCGCTCATGTGACCCCCGGTTCCTTTCACGTTCGCTCGCATGTAGCATAAGGCGCGTCGTGGTCCGACGAGATCGATCGCCGCTGATCCCCGGGAGTCGCCTCCATGCCAGGTCCCCTCCGCCTAGCTGCCCAATTTCGGCGCGGCCTCGCGCTCGCCGTCGGCGTTTCGATCCTCCTCGTCGCGGCCTCCGCCCCGGCGTCGGCCGAGATTCTAGCAGGGGCGGCCGTCCGGGTCATCACCCCGAATCCGTTGCTCCCGGTCTCCGGCGGCATGGGGCCGACGAAGCCGGCGCTCGAGAAGCGCGGGGACCTGACCGCGCGAGCCCTCGTCTTCCGCAAGGGCGACGTTTCGGTCGGCGTCGTGGGCCTCGACCTGCTGGGCTTCCCCGCGGCCCTCGGCGACCGGGTCCGCGCCAAGGTCCCGCGTATTTCGGCCGTCAATATCCTGATCGGCTCCACCCACACCCACAGCGCGCCCGATTGCTACGCTTTGCCCGACGGCAAGGGGGGCCACTCCGGCGACCTGGCCTACATGGATTTGGTCTGCGACCGAGCCGCGGAAGCGCTGAACGAGGCGATCGACCGTCTCGAACCCGCGCGGCTGAAGGTCGCCACCGGCGAGGCCAAGGGCAAGATCGCCTACAACTACTACGCTCCCGACCTGTACGACCGGCGGATGAGCGTGATCCAGGCCGTGACGCCGGGCGGGAAGACGATCGCGACGCTGGTCAACTACGCGATCCACCCCGAGGTCCTCGGGAATAGCGTCGGCATCCTGAGCCCCGACTTGATCGGCCCGCTCTGCGAGGCGGTCGAAGCCAAGGCGGGCGGCGTCGCCCTCTTCATGAACGGAGCCCAAGGGGGCATGGTGACGGCCGACAACCGCCTGCTGGAGCAACCCGACGATCCCGTCCGCGGCCGCTGGAACGACGCCCGGAGCTGGGACGAATGCCTCCGGATCGGCCGCCTGATGGCCGGCGAGGCCCTGCGGATCGTCGCCGACGCGCCGGTGCAGGACGATCCGAAATTGAAGTGCACCGCCCGGACCGTGCGTTTCTCCGTCGAGTCCGACCTGATGTGGGCGGTCGTCGTCGCCTCGCCGCTGAAGTATCCCCACGGAGACGACCGCACCATCTCGACACGGCTCAACCTCGTCGAGCTGGGCGACGCCCGGATCCTGACGATCCCCGGAGAGGCCCTGCCGAACATCGGCTTCTATCTCAAGCGCAAGATGAAAGGCAAGGACAACCTGCTCTTCGGCCTGACCAACGACGCCTTCGGCTACATCCTGACGCGCGTCGATTTCCACAGCTTCCCGAGATACGAGTACGTCTCCAGGACCTCGCTCGGGGAGGAGACCGGCGAGATCCTGATCCAGAACGCGCTCAAGATGGTGGAGGAGGCCGGTCAGCCCTGATCGCGTCGGATCAACGGACCTCGAACAAATCCTGCTCCATGCCGACGGCCGTCGAGGGGCCGAGCACCCCGGCGGCGACCCAGCCGGCGAAGCGGTCGGGCGTCACGAAGTCGGTGAAGCCGTATCCGGCGGGGTGGCGGTGCCGATCGATCTCCTTCCAGTCGACGTAGACGTGCGTGATCTTCCGCCCGCGGAGCTCCCGCCGGAACTCTTCCGGCGATCGGCCGGCCGCGAGCGTCTCGATCACCTCGGGGTTGAAGACCGTGTTGTAAAGGACCGCATGCTTCAGGTGGAAGACGGCCGCCTGCCCGACCAGGAGGATCTTGGCGTCGGGAGGAAGCCTGGCGTCGATCGATGCGAGCGGGGCGTTGAGGCGGCGTGGCATGTCCTCTCGCAGGGACAGCAATTGGCCGGTCCACTCGTTCAGGCCCGCAAGCGCGGTCGAGCTGAACGTTAAGTTCGTCGCGATCCCCAGCGCGAGCACGCCTGCGCGGACGACGCCCCAGGCGAGGGACTTCGACCAGTCGGCCCCCATTCCGGCCAGGACCGCCGCCGCGGGGAGCATGGGCAGCCAGAAGCGATCGAGACGGTGGGTCAGCAGCCACCACGACAGGAACATCCAGGCCAGGTACAGGCTCAGCCAACCCGCGACGCGTCGAGATCTCGGGTTGAAGAAGGCCAGGGGGGCGAAAGCCGCGTAAAGGGGGGACTGCCAGTCGGACCGCCCCAGGACCTCGATGAGCGAATAACGGAAGAGCGGCCAGGTGATGGGCCGCGGCCCGTGCGCCCGGCTCCACTGGACTTCACGAGCCGGGGTCCAGTCGCGGCCGCCGAACACCGGGAAGGCGAGCGGATAGATCGGGTTGCCCGTGTCGACGACGTTCTTGATCATCCATGGACTCATGACGACCGCCCAGCCCAGCACGTAGGCCAGCACCGGCCGCGCCGAGCGCGTCCGCCAGGACTCGACGAGGCTCAAAACCCCGAAGGGGAGCACGGCGGGCAGGACGGCCGTGTACTTGCAGGCCGTCGCGCCGCCGGCGAGGATTCCGATCAAGACCCAGAGACGCACCGGCAAATGGTCACGTTCCTTGCGGCCCCGGACGAAGGCCCAGAGCAGGGCGGCCTGGTAGCCGCACAGCGGGCCCTCAACATAGGCGATGACGCCCAGTCGGTAGATCCAGGGCGTGCTCAGGTAGACGACCGCCGCCAGGCAGCCCGCCCGCCACGATCCCAGCCGGGTGGCCGTGGAGGCGATCAGGACCGCGGCGCACGGGGCGAAGAGCGCGACGAGGAGTTGTCCGACCAGCCCGCCCCACCACCAGTCGCGGAGGACTTCCATCCCCAGCAGGTGCAGCATCTCCACGCCGAACGGCATGTTCGTGTAGACGTTGTGCGGGAGGAACGCGATCCGGCCGTTCAGGAAATACTCCTTGGGGCCTTGGAGGTGATACTCGAGGACGTCGAAATCGATGGCCGGCAGCATCGAGCCCAGGAGCATCATCGCCAGGAAGGGAGCGACGACCACGACGGCGAGCGCCACGCCGGGGTCGAAGCCGTGGCGTGGCCATCTCCACATCTTCGAGCCGACTACGCCCGCGACTCCAGCGACCATCAGCGACGGGCGGAAAAGCCAGGGCCTAAGAAGTCCGAGCCGACCCAGGAACAAGGTCGCGAGTCCGAGGACGATCGCGCCGAGCGTGTAGTCGATCGCGAGACGCACGGCGACCCCGCATGAGCCCTCCATCTGGGCCTTCCGCAACATCCAGTCGCCGATCCCGATGGCGGCGAGCGCGATCAGGAACGCGGCGGCCACGATCGGGATGCGCTGCGGCAGGTTGCCGAGATGGCTCATCTCGCCGACGGCCTTGCCGAGGAGGGAGTCCTGATAGGTCACACCGGGCACCAGCCCGGGAAGAGCGTCCAGCAGCAGGATGCCCCGCGTGATCGCGCCCTTAGGGGAGGGAGCGTTCGGGAGCGGCTCGGCCAGGAACCAGCCGAGCCAGGCAAGCTCCAGAATCGCCAGGACGACGAGCGGCCAGCCGCTGCGCTGGAGGAGCCCGGGCGAGGGAGCGCCGAAGCCGGCCGCATCGTTCGCCTTGGGCCGCAGGCTGGGTTGGCGCTTGCTCATGTCAGAGGGTCGGCCCGATGGACCAGGGAGCGAACTCCTCCTCGCCGAGACCGACGCCTTCGCTGCGCGTCCGCTCGCCGCTCGCGACGGCGAGGATCTGCTCGAACAGCGATCGACCGACGGCTTCCACCGACTCGCCGTCGAGGATCGTCCCGGCGTTCACGTCCATGTCGTCCTTCATCTTCTTGAACATGGGCGTGTTGGTCGCCATCTTGATGCAGGGTGTGGGCTTGAGGCCCAGGACGCTCCCCCGCCCGGTGGTGAAGACGAGCACGTTGGCCCCGCCGGCCACGAGCCCCGTGGTGCAGACGGGGTCGTACCCCGGCGTGTCCATGAAGATCAGGCCCGGGCCTTTCGCCGGCTGGGCGTAATCGACCACGTCGACCAGCGGCGACGAGCCGGCCTTGGCCAGGGCGCCGAGCGACTTCTCGTAGATCGTCGACAGCCCGCCGGCCTTGTTGCCGGGGGAGGGGTTGTTGTTGATCTCGGCGCCGAAAACGCCCGTGTACCACTCCCACCACTTGATCCGGTCGACGAGCTTCCGACCGACCTCGGCCGAGACGGCGCGGCGGGTCAGGAGATGTTCCGCGCCGTAGATTTCGGTCGTCTCCCCGAGCACGGCCGTGCCGCCCTGTGCGATGACGAGATCGGCCGCCACGCCCAGCGCGGGGTTGGCGGTCACGCCCGAGTTGCCGTCCGAGCCTCCGCACTCCAGGGCCAGGCAGATTTTCGAGGCCGGCTGGTCGGATCGCTTCCAGGCCTCGGCCGCAGGCAAGAGCCCCTCGACGGCCGCCACGGCCGCCTCGACCGTCCGCCCGATACCCCCTTCTTCCTGGATGGTGAAGACGCGCGGCGACGGCGGTGTCGGGCCGTTCTTCGAGGCGAGTCGCAGGTGGTGGGTTTCGATCAGGTGCTCGGCGTAGGCTCCTTCGCAGCCCAGGCCGACGAGGACGTAGGCCGCCACGTTGGGATGGCGGACGAAACCGGCCAGCACACGCTCGAGGATCTGGTGGTCCTTGCCTTCGAACGGGAGCCCGCATCCCCCTTTGTGGGTGATCGCGAAGACGCCGTCGACGTTCGGGTGGGAACGCGAGAAGTCCCGGCCGCGGAATCGCTCCGAGATGTAGCGCGACGTGCTGGCCGAGCAGTTCACCGTGCTGACGACGGCGATGTAGTTGCGCGTCCCCACGCGGCCGTCGGGACGGAGATAACCTTGAAAGGTGCGGGGCGGCTCGGGGGGATGACTCGGGCCACGTTCCGAGGCGTACGCGTAATCGCGCTCGAAGAGGTCGGCCCGGAGATTGTGGACGTGGACGTGCGACCCCGCCGGGATCGGCTTCGAAGCGAAACCGATCACCTGGCCGTACTTCCGGACCGGCCGGCCCTCGGCGACGTCGCGCACCGCGATCTTGTGCCCCAGCGCGATCGGCGCCAGCGCCTGGATGGTCCGGCCGCCGACCTCGACGCTCGCCCCGAGCGGGATGGGCGCGGGGGCCATCGCGACGTCGTCGTCGCCGCGGAGGAGGACGGCGCGGGCGGATCGCGTTGCAGTCGCCATCAGGTTTCCTCAGGGCGAACGGGACTGTAGGGGGCGGGGACCGGACTCACGCCGATCACGACCGGACGAGATGGCGAGTCGGCCGCGACCGACCCGCCCCTCGCCGTCGGCTCACTTCGAGGCGGGAGCCAGCTCGTGGATCCGGCCGTCGAAGGCCAGGATCAGGAGTTCGCCCTCGGGCGTCTCGTCGAACGAGGTGATGTTCAACTTGGTCTGCGGCGTGACCTTGAGCAGTTCGCCGCCCGCAGCGACCTTGCCGCCCTCGTACTTGAGGCCCCAGATGCGGCCGCTGTCGTAATCGCCGTAGACGTACCAACCCTTGAGGGCCGGGATGGCTTCGCCGCGGTAGACGTATCCGCCGGTGATGCTGAGGCCGCTGTCGGGACGCTCGGCCGTCGGCTTGTGGGGGTACTCGGCCAATGGGGGAGTCATCTTCGCCGCGGTGTCGGCCTTCTGCCGACGCTGGGGTTCGAAGGCGTGGAAGCCTTCGCGGATGCTCCAGCCGTAGTTGCCGCCGTTGTCGATCTTGTGCACGTACTCGAAGAGGTTCTGGCCGACGTCGCCGGCCCAGAGGTCGCCGGTCTGGCGGTCGAAGCTGAACTTCCAGACGTTGCGCAGGCCGATGGCGTAGACTTCGGGCGCCCAATGGGCGTGGGCCTTCGAGCGGAGCGCCGGGTTGTCGGCCGGGATCCCGTACGCCGCGTCGCCGGCGGGGTGATCGACGTCGATTCGCAGGATCGATCCGAACCAGTCCTTCGGGTTCTGGCCGGTGTTGAGCGGGTCGCCGCCCGCCCCGCCGTCACCGAGCGTGATGTACAGGAAGCCGTCGGGGCCGAACAGGATCGTGCCGCCGTTGTGGTTCTCCCACTTGTCGACGTCCGAAACCCAGATCCGCTTCTCGCTGGTGGGGTCGGCCTTGGTCGGGTCGTCCGAGGAGACGTTGAACCGAGAGACCACCGAGCGCCGCTGGTCGTCTTTCGCCGAGTAATAGACGAAGAACTGGCCGTTCTCCTTGTATTTGGGGTGGAAGGCCATGCCGAGCAGGCCCTCCTCGTTGCCCCGGTTCATCTCGTCGGGGAGCTGCAGGAACAGCTTCTTCTCCGACGTGTCGCGGGGGCTCGACGGGAACGACCAGATCTTCGCCTGGTGCTGCTCGACCACGAAGTAGCGGCTGGTGTCGTCCTTGGGATACGCCAGGGCGACCGGACGGTCGAATTTGAGGTTGGGGTAGGCGACGGGCGTCGCGACCTGCGGCAGGACGACGTCCTGGGCTCCGGCGCGGGGCGCGGCCGATCCGAGGGCGAAGCAGGTCGCCAGCGCGGCCGCGAGGGCTCCTCGCGCCGGGAACGAAGACGTCTCGGGAAGACGCTGCAAGGGGAGATCTCCGAAGGGGGCTCGATTCGGGTCCCGACCGCGACGAGGTCGCCGGTCGTCCACACGCTTCCATGGAACTAGAGTTGTTGGGCGACGGCCCGCAAGTCAAGGCGTCGCCCGCCGATCCGCCGCCCGCGCGACCGGCCCCGGCGTCCTCGAATTCCATAGGAATTGCTTGATGGGGGAATTTCGGTCTGGTACCTTCAATTTGTCCTCATCGAATCCTTTTCATCCCCTTCGCCTGTTCGCAAGACGGACCGACCGATGTCGCTCGTCGCCGTCACGCCCGGGTCCTTGTATCCGTAGTGGACGTTACGCCATAGTATTGCGGCTACGCCGCTCGCCCCCTGACCTCGTCGGCGCGCCGCCCTCGTCGGACGCGTCGCTTGCAGCCGGGGACCAGCACGCGCCCATCGCCCCGCCTTTGGGTTTCCTCTTGGGAGTTACGTCGTCATGGCCAAGAGTCGGGATTGGACGGACATCCTCATTCGACGCGGCGTCATCGGTCCCGATCAGCTGAAGGAGGCGGAGCGCTCCGGCGGAGACGTCGAGGACGCCCTGGTGAAGCTCGGCTACGCCGACGCCACCGACGTGACGAAGGCCAAGGCCGAGCAACATGGGCTCCAGTACGTCGAACTTCGCGAGGTCGAGATCCCGGCCTCCGTCATCGGCAAGGTGCCCGAATCGCTGGCTCGCGAGAACATCGTGATGCCGATGTCGGAGAGCAACGGCTCAATCCGCGTCATCATGCACGATCCCATGGGTTTCGAAACGATCGAGAAGCTCCGCTTCGTCCTCAATCGCGAGATCGAGGTGGCCCTCGCCCCCCGCGAGGCCATCATCGAGGCCATCAACAAGTACTACGGCGGATCGGCGGGGGAGACCGAGTCGGTCGACTCGATGCTCACCGAATTCACCGACACCCAGATGGATTACCTCGACGACGGGGCCGGCGGCAGGCCGTCGACGACGAACACTCTCGAAGAGGGCGACGCCCCCGTCATTCGGCTGGTCCACCTCATTATTGAGGAGGCGGTCCGCAACCGCGCCTCCGACATCCACATCGAACCCTTCGCGGAACGCGTCCGGATTCGCTATCGGATCGACGGCGTGCTGATGGAGCGCGACTCGGCCCCGAGGCGACTGCTGGGAGCCATGGTCAGCCGGCTCAAGATCATGGGGTCGATCGACATCGCCGAGAAGCGCCGACCTCAGGACGGCCGGATCAAGATCAACGTCGCGGGCAAGGACATCGACTTGCGAGTCAGTATACTCCCGACCACGCATGGACAATCGGTCGTCATGCGGATCCTTGACCGCGACAACATCAAGGTGAGTCTCCAGGACCTTGGCTTCTCCGACGAGGACTACGCGAAGTTCCGGCAGTTGATCAAACGGCCGAATGGGATTCTGCTCGTGACCGGACCCACCGGGTCGGGAAAGACGACGACGCTTTACGCAGCCCTCAACGAGCTGAACCGCCCGGACGTGAAGATCATCACGGCCGAGGATCCCGTTGAATATTACCTCCCCGGGGTGAACCAATGTGAGGTGAAGGCGAAGATCGGGATGACCTTTGCACGCATCATTCGAGCCATGCTGCGGCAGAACCCGAACATCCTTCTGGTCGGCGAAATCCGTGATTTGGAGACGGCTGAGACCGCCATTCAGGCCAGTCTGACAGGACACTTGGTTTTCAGTACATTGCACACGAACGATGCGCCCGCCGCCATTACACGGTTGGTCGACATCGGCATCCAACCCTTCCTCGTGGCAAGCTCCGTGCTTGCAGTCTTGGCGCAACGCTTGGTCAGGAAAGTGTGCCCCAAGTGCAAGGTCCGGATTGAGCCGCCGGCCCATATCCTGGCCGGACTCGGCCTTCGACCCGAGCTGGCCAAGAAAGCCAACTTCGTGCGTGGCAAGGGCTGCTCGAACTGCAACAAGAAGGGCTACCGCGGCCGTCTGGGCATCTACGAGCTGATGCTGATGAGCAACGTGGTCCGCGAGATGGCGTTCAAGGGCGAGTCGACGATGGCGATCCGCAAGGTCGCTCGTAAGCAGGGGATGCGTACGCTCTTCGAGGACGGGATCATCAAGGCGATCAAGGGGATCACGACGCTGGACGAGGTCCTCCGGATCACCCAACACGACGTCTCGTCAGCACCCACGCCGACACCCGAAAAGAAGCCGTCTACTCCGGCGTGACGACGACCGATAGAAAAAACGAAAAGGTTCCTCGCGGACCCCCGCCGCGATCGCGGAGGGTTTGCGGAGGGCCTCGGTCCTGCAGGATTCTCAGATTCTTCAAGCACTTGCGCGCTTGATCCAGTCGTGCCCGATCGAAATAATGAAGGTGGCCGAGAGGATTCGGGCTCATCAGCCTAACTCCAATACGGTCCTCAGGAATTCGATGGACGCCTGGTCTTCAGGACAAAGTCAACTCCAGTCAGAACCGCTCCGATGACCGGCGGACATTCCATCGAGACCTAGGGGAGGCCAAGAGACGGCATGGGCACGATCCTCATCGACAAGCTTCTCCAGACCGTGTGCACCCAGCGGGCCAGCGATCTGCACTTGACCGTCGGCAGTCAGCCCATGCTGCGGCTCCACGGCCACATGCGACCGCTCGCCACCAAGATTCTCGAACCGCCCGATACCGTGGCGCTCATGAAGAGCATCACGCCCGAGCGGTGCCAGCAGGAGCTTCAGGAAGTCGGCGGGACCGACTTCGGGTTCGCCTTCGGCGAGATGGCCCGGTTCCGCGTCGCCGTGTTCAAGCAGCGCGGCAACATCGGCCTGGTCCTCCGGCGAATCCCGAACGAGTTCCTCACCTTCGAGCAGCTCGGCCTGCCGACGATCATGGAAGAGCTGATCCAGCGGCCTCGCGGCCTGATCCTGGTCACCGGGCCCACGGGCTCGGGCAAGACGACCAGCCTCGCCTCGATGATCAACTGGATCAACAACAACATGGACCGGCACATCATCACGATCGAGGACCCGATCGAGTACTTCCACAAGCATCAAAAATCGCTTGTGAATCAGCGCGAGATCGGCATCGACGTGCCGGACTTCCCCGAGGCCATCCGCCGCGCCCTGCGTATGGACCCGGACATCATCCTCGTCGGCGAAATGCGCGACCTGGCGACGATCCAGGCGGCGATCACGGCGGCCGAGACGGGCCACATCGTCTTCGGCACGCTGCACACGAACTCGGCCGAGGGCACGGTCAATCGAATCATCGACGTCTTCCCCAAGGAGCAGCAGGACCAGATCCGCACCCAGCTCTCGGTGGCGATCATCGGCGTCCTCGCCCAGGCGCTCCTGCCCCGCAAGCCCAAGGGCCTGGTCGCCGCCTACGAGATGCTCGTGGTGACGCCGGCCATCTCGAACCTGATCCGCGAGAACAAGACCTACCGCATCGACTCGTCGATCCAGACCGGCCGCAAGCACGGCATGATCCTGCTCGACGACAGCCTCTTCAACCTCTGGAAGCAGGGGCTGGTCGAGGAGCAGGAGGTCCTCTACAAGTCGCGCAAGGTCAACGAGCTGCGCGAGCGCATCGAGAACGCCAAGAAGGGGATCTTCGACGAGGCCGAGGGCGAGGAGGAAGAGGAAGGTTGAGCGGCGGATTCTCCGGGGGTTTTCGTCACAGGGCGTCCCGCGGCGAGTATTTGAGATATACACGTTGAAATAGGTTCAAGCTCAGTTCGATCAGGCGAGCGTCCGGCGGCGGGCGCGAGGGTTCGACCCCGGCTTTCGCGGCCGGCCCCCTCGACGCCCCCTCCTCGGATCCCGGAATTCCCAGCGACCCAGGCGCGCGGGCCTCGACGGCCGCGGCGATCTTCTCCGACAAGACTTCATCACGACAGATCCGACGACGAGGCGTGGAAGGCGGCCCCCCAGGGCCTCCCGGGGACGTCCCGCGCGTGCATCGATCGGGGGCGGGTACATGGCTCGACGGCTCGGCACGATCATGATCGACATGGGCTACCTCGACGAGGAAGCGCTGATGCGCGCCCTCGAGGAGCAGAAGCGCGGCGCCGGCGAGCTGCTGGGCAAGGTGATCACGCGCCTGGGCATGGCCAAGGAGGAGCACGTCCTCAAGGCCCTCGGCGAGCTGCACGGGATGAAGGTCATCAAGCTGAACGACGCCACGATCCCGGCCGAGATGACGGAGCTGGTCAACGAGACCATGGCCGCGGCGTTCAAGGTCGTGCCGATCTCCCAGAGCAAGAAGGACAAGAGCGTCACCGTCGCGATGGCCGAGCCCCAGAACCCCTCGACCCTGGCCGACCTGGGGCTCTTCCTGGGCGTGCCGGTCAAGGGGGTGATCGCCAGCGAGTCCGACATCACGGCGGCGATCGAGCGGATCTACGCGGGCCACCACGAATCGATCCAGGACGTCGTCAAGCAGATCGAGCAGGACAAGGGCCTGCAGAAGATGGCCGGCCGGAACGAGAACACGATCGACCTGGAGGCCATCGAGGAGATGGCCGAGGCCGCCCCGGTCCGCAAGCTGCTGAACATGGTGCTGCTGCTGGCCATCAAGGACAAGGCCTCGGACATCCACTTCGAGCCCTTCGAAGAAGAATACAAGATGCGGTACCGGGTGGACGGCATCCTGTACGAGCTGGTGCCGCCCCCGCGCCACCTGGCCCCGGCGATCTCCAGCCGCATCAAGGTCATGTCGAACCTCGATATCGCCGAGCGCCGCCTCCCCCAGGACGGCAAGATCCAGCTCGCCCTGGGCGGCAACAGCGTCGACATCCGGGTCTCGACCCTCCCCACCATGTTCGGCGAGAGCGTCGTCCTGCGGATCCTCGACCGCTCGGTCGTCCAGCTCGACCTGAAGCGTCTCGGCCTGCCCCAGGACACCCACAACCGCTGGATGGAAGTCATCCACAAGCCGAACGGCATCATCCTCGTCACCGGGCCGACGTCGTCGGGGAAGACGACCACGCTCTACGCCACGCTCAACGAGCTGAACAAGATCGAGGACAAGATCATCACGACCGAGGAGCCGGTCGAGTACGAGATCGAGGGCCTGATCCAGGTCCCCATCAACCCCGAGATCGGCGTGACCTTCGCGGCCTGCCTGCGGGCCATCCTCCGGCAGGATCCCGACAAGATCCTCGTGGGCGAGACCCGCGACCTGGAGACCGCCGAGATCTCGATCCAGGCGTCGCTCACCGGCCACGTGGTCTTCACGACCCTGCACACCAACGACGCCCCCTCGGCCGTCACCCGGCTCCGCGACATGGGGCTGCCGACGTTCCTCATCACCGCCACCGTCGAGGCCGTGCTGGCCCAGCGGCTGGTGCGTCGGCTCTGCGTCAACTGCAAGACCGAGTTCATGCCCAGCCCCGAGGTCCTCATGGAACTCGGCCTGACGCCGGAGCAGGCTGCGGGCCAGAAGTGGTTCTACGGCAAGGGCTGCGACCGCTGCAACAACACCGGCTACAAGGGCCGTCAGGGCATCTACGAGCTGATCGTCATGAACGACATCCTCCGCGAGATGATCGTCGCCGAGGTCTCGCTCGACGACTTCCGCGCCGCCTGCCGCAAGCACGGCATGAAGACGCTCCGCGAGGCCGGCCTGGAGGCGATCGCCGAGGGCCGGACGAGCGTGGAGGAGATCCTCCGCGAGACGATGACCGAGGTCTAGGCCGTCGCAAGAGTCCGAACCGCCGAACCACCGACCGTCCAACGAACCACGCACCCACGCCCGCGGCAGGAGCACGCCGATGCCGACCTTTCAATATGAAGCGATGGACCACACCGGGCGCGAGGTGAAGGACGCCATCGACGCCGCCACCCAGGAGGAAGCCCAGCAGCTCATCCGCCAGAAGGGCTTCTTCGTCACCAAGATCGCCGAGAAGGCCAAGAAGACCCGGAAGTCGGCGACCGCGAAGAAGGGCGGCCGGCGGAAGAAGAAGTCGTTCACCATCGGCCGGATCTCCACCAAGCAGCTCTGCACCTTCACCAGGCAGCTCTCGACGCTGCAGGACGCCGGGCTGCCGATCCTCCGCAGCCTCAAGATCCTCGAAGGCCAGTGCAAGCCGGGCGTGCTCAAGAACGCCCTGGGGGACGTCGTCGAGGACATCGAGAGCGGCCAGACCCTCTCCGAGGCCTTCGCCAAGCACCCCAAGGCCTTCGACCGCCTCTACTGCAACATGATCAAGGCCGGCGAGGCCGGCGGCGCCCTGGAAGCCATCCTCCAGCGCCTCGCCGACTTCAAGGAGAAGTCCCAGTCGCTGAAGCGGAAGATCAAGGGCGCGATGGTCTACCCGATCGTCGTCATCTTCGTGGCGTGCGTGATCGTGGGCTTCATCCTCTACTTCATCATCCCCAAGTTCGAGGCCATCTTCAACGACTTCGGCGTGCCGCTCCCGAACATGACCAAGGTCCTGATCCAGGCCAGCCACTTCCTCATCAAGTACTTCTACGTCGTGTTCCTCGCGCCGCTCTTCTTCTGGATGTTCATCAAGCTCCTCTACCGCAACAAGACCGGGGCGTACGTCTGCGACCGGGTCCTGCTCATGATCCCGGTCATGGGGACGATCGCCGAGAAGTCGACGGTCGCCCGCACGATGCGGACGCTGGGGACCCTCGTGCAGTCGGGCGTGCCCATTCTGGAAGCCCTGTCGATCGTCCGCGAGACGGCCGGCAACGCCGTCTTCGAGCGGGCCTTCACGCGGATCTACGAGAGCATCCGCGAGGGCGAGACGATCGCCCAGCCGCTCCGCGAGGCGCGCATCGTCGACGACATCGTCGTCAACATGATCGACGTCGGCGAGGAGACGGGGGACCTGGACACCATGCTCAACAAGATCGCCGACAACTACGACGAAGAGGTCGAGGTGGCCGTCGAGTCCCTGGTGAGCCTCCTCGAGCCGATCATGATCGTCGTCCTCGGCGGCATCGTCGGCTTCATCGTCATCGCCCTCTTCCTGCCGCTCATCACGCTGATCACCAAGCTCTCGGGCTGAGTTCGGCCCGCCGCGGGCGGCGTCGGGCCGGGCGGATCCGGACCGATGCTGACAGGTTTCAAGAACCGTCGTACCTCGACACGTGAGAACGGACCCCCGCGACGGCCCCGCCGGCCGAGCGGGGTTCCGCGGAGGCCCGGACCGATGACTCGCACCCCGACCCGCCGACGCACCCCGGCCGGCCCCGCCCGGCGCGGCTTCACGCTGGTGGAGCTGCTGGTCGTCTTCGTCATCCTCTCGATCCTGATCGCCCTGCTGCTGCCGGCCATCAGCGGCGCCGTGCGGACGGCCAAGACTTCGGCCGCGTCCACGGAGATCAGCCAACTGGCCCAGGCGCTGGCCCAGTTCAAGTCGCAGTACGGCGTCTATCCGCCGTCCAGGATCGTGCTCAGCGAGACGGGCAACTACCTCCCGTCCTACCTCCAGAGCAGCGACGCCGACCGCGGCAACGAGGCCATGGCGCTCGGCCCGCGATCCGTGTCCTACCTGAGGAGGATCTGGCCCAAGATGGTATTGAGCACTTCGGGGCCGCTGTACGTGACCCAGGTCCCGACCGGCTGCTACGACTTCAACGGCGACATGGTTGCACCGACCGTCGACAGCAATAATCTCATCACGGAGGGTCAGGTCCACATCCTGGACGGTGCCGAGTGCCTGGCTTTCTTCCTGGGCGGTCTGCCCGGCTTCGTCGACGGCGGGATCGTCACGACCGGCTTCGCCAAGAATCCGGCGAATCCCGCCATCGCCGCCGGCAACTCCACGCTCGGGACAAATCGCTCGCAGCCGCTGTACGAGTTCCGCCCCGGACGACTCGCGGATAATTATCCGATCCGTAGCTCGGGATCCGTGGGCAACGGCTTCCCCGAGTATCTTGACGGCCTCACCGGGCCCACGCCGCAGCCTTTCGCCTACTTTTCGTCCTACGAAGGCGCCGGCTACGACCCGGACGACGTGAACTACGCGGAGGAGGGCACGCTCGGCGACGGGTCGACGGTCACCCCGGCCTGGACCTCGTTCGGCACTCCACTCACCGGCATCGGCGGGTGGTTCTTCAATCGTCCAGCCGCCAGCTTCGCCCCGAACCCCTATACGAACGGCTCGGCGCTCAAGATGCCCGGGACCACCAATCCCGAGTACGTCAACAAGAACACGTTCCAGATCATCTCGGCCGGCCTCGACAGCCAGTTCGGATTCGGGGGGACGTACAAGACGACCGGCGAGGTGACGCCGTTTCCGACGCCGAAGGGCGTCGCCAAGGATGCCGACTACGTCCCTGAATTCGGGGCCCCCGCGAATCTTGCGAGGACCCTCCGCCAGCGCGAGCACGACAATCTGACGAATTTCAAGGGCGGGCGGCTCGACTGACGTCGATTCCAACGGGCTGGACGTACAGGTCGTCTTTCTCGGCGCCGCGGATCGACCCGGGCTTCATCGTCGGACGAACCTTTTCCCCGGAACACGTCCCTGCAAGGCGGATTTATGACACTCGACGGACGCAAGAACGATCTGCGGAGGCGCATTCGACCGGAGGCCTGGTCGCTCCGGCGGGGTGCGTTCACCCTCATCGAGCTCATGGTCGTCATGGTCATCATCGGCATCTTGCTCGTGTTCATCCTCAACGCGTCCTGGAGCGCGGTCCGCTCCGCCCGGGAGAAGGCGACGCAGAGCCTGATCTCCAAGCTCGACGTCGCCCTCACCGATCGGCTGGACGCCATCCTCCAGAGCCGGCCCCCCGATCCGACTCAGGTTCAGGGCCTCATCGCCCGGTGCTATGACACGCTGACACCCGCGACCGACCCGCGCATGTCCGAGCGGGCTTACGTGCTGGCCCAGATCGAGTTCTTCGCACGAGAAGTGCCGGACGTCTTCTACCTGCAGGACGTGGCGACGTACGGCTATCCCCTGAACTTCGCCGCGAATCCGTATCCCATCTCGAGCGGGAACCCCAACGGCGGCACGGACACGCCGCCGACGGACGCCGAGTTCGTCCTCCCCCTGGGAGACGGGTGGCCGTTGGGCGCGAGCGGCAGCAACTACTTCAACCCGGGGGAAGGGATCTATGGGGCCTCCTATCACATGGCGGCGGGCCTGTACAAGAACCTCGGATATCAACCGACGGGGTACGACGGGATCGACAACGACGGGGACGGGCGGATCGACAACTGGGCGGAGGGGGTGAATCAGGCCCCGGCCTTCACCACGGCCGACGCGACGGTGCTCGAGACCGTCCAGTCGCGGCTCGGGCTCCACAAACACAAGACGGCCCGCGCGGAAGTCCTCTACGCACTCCTGGTCGAGTCGCAAGGTCCGTTCGGTTCGATCTTCGAACGAGAGGACTTCACCGACCAAGAGGTGAAGGACACCGACGGCGACGGCCTCCCCGAGTTCGTCGATTCCTGGGGCGAACCGCTCCAGTTCTATCGATGGCCCTTGCTCTTTTCCTCGGGCCTGCAGCGGGGCCAGAAATTCCAATCCGTGAACGAGGACGTCGCCTATGCCGCACCCTACGCCGGCATGATCGAGCAGCGCGAGCTGGACGGGTTCGACCCCAATCAGCAACTCATGTCGCCGGCCTGGTGGTCGTCCGCCTACAACGATCCGACCAGCGTGACCAGCCTTTTCCCGACGCTCTTCGCGGCGAAGTCGCGGAACCGCAGCGCCGGGGTTGCGTTCTTCGAGAACTACTTTCACCTGTTGCATGAACCGTTGCTATACGGTTCGAGCACCGGGGTGGGGCTCTTCTGGGATCGAGGCGCGCCCAGCGGCGATTTCGCGGCGCGGCGTGCCCTCACCAGCAAGTTCCTGATCGTCTCGGCGGGGCCGGACAAGGAACTGGGGCTCCTCATGTTCGACGACGCCTCCTTGCGAGCCGCCATCTCGGACGCCGCGAGCACGAGCGCTTATTCCGCGGCCTACCCGCTGATCGCCCTGGAGAGCCAGGCGGCTCCTCTATCCCTCCTCGATCTCACGCGACTCGTCACCGATCAGGCGAGCATCGGCGGCCTGATCACGAAGGACGACACGGCGCCGGAAGACAGTTACAGGATTCAGGCCCGGGGGCAGGACGACATCAACAGCCATAACATTCCCGCGGGCGGCATTGGAGGTTCGGCGCCATGAGATTCCTCTCCGACCGGACTTCTTCGACGGAGGGCGGCCCGGTGCGCATTCGAGCGGGCTTCACGCTGATCGAATTGCTCGTCGTCCTCGTGATCGTCCTGATCGTCAGCGCCGCGGCCCTGCCCGTCGTCCTGCCCGCGCTCAATCATCGCCAGGTCAACGAGTCGGCTCGGCTCCTGCAGGGGGCCTTCGTCGGCGCCCAGGACGCGGCGGTCCACGCCAACGCCCCCCGCGGCGTCCGCCTGCTGCCCGACCCCGCCATCCCGACCGGGTCCAGCATCCTCGCGGCGAATCGCATGGTGGCCATCGAGCCGGCCCCGGATTATTCGGAGGGGAGGCTGACGGCTCGCGAACTGGATTTCAATCGCGATGCGAACGTCCCCTATCCGGGGGATCCGCCCGCAGGCGGCTTCGTGTATCCGTGGGACGCCATGGGGAATCTGACGGCGCCGGTACTCATCGTGACGGAGCAGCCGCTGCAACTCACGACCCTGGCGCGCAACGCCCCCACGTCCTGGTTCTGGAACATCCGCATCGGCGACAAGCTGCGCATCGGCAGTTCCGGTTGGCAGTATACGGTCGTGGGACCCATGACGATCGGGCCGTCCGCCGGCAATCCCGAGCTTTTCGTGAATGTGGGTGTGCCGGGCACGACTTCCCCGATGGACTACGGCGACGGGCAAGGCCCCCGGGAGTTTCTCTTCCTCGTCAATGGCGTCGACGACGACGGGGACGGATTCACCGACGAGGGTTGGGATGGGATCGACAATGATCTCGACGGCACCGTCGGTAATCCGCTCGTCGACACTCTCGCCGAGTGGGAGCGTGAGCGTTGGGTCGGGAGTGAAGCTCAGATCTACCAGCTCAGCGGCGGGCCCTTGATCGATAAGGCCTACACGATCACACGTCGTCCGATCCCGTCGGCGAACGCCCGCGAGACCGCCCTTCCCTCGGGCGTCGTGATCGATCTGACCACCTGGAATCAGGCCAGCCCGGAGCGGACTCGTGCACCGGTCGACCGGTTCACTGGATACGTCGACGTAATGTTCTCGCCCCAGGGCGACGTCGTTCCAAGCACCGTCTATTCCACGCCCGCCAGCTTCTCGATGAAAGACACTTTCTTCCATTTCTGGCTGGCCGAGCGACAAGACTTGTACGAGGCGGGGGCCAGCGTAGCGGATCCCGACCTGGCGAAATTCGCCCCCTTCCTGCCCGTGCCCGAGGGGTTGAATCCCAATGCGACGAACTTCCTGAAGGGCGAGTACCGAATCGTCACGCTTTTCACGCGCAGCGGGCAGATCACGACGAACGAGGTCGCGGATTTCGACCTCGTCCCCGGGAATTACAATACGGCCGCTTACAACCCGAGCGCTCCATTCTTCAAAGCTCAACAGGGCGTTCGAGGTGGCCAATGACGACGCGACGCGCGGCCCGGGCCGCGACAATCCGGAGCGGGATCACGCTGACCGAGCTCCTGATCTCGGTCCTGATCCTGGGGATCGGCCTGGTCTCCCTGGCGACGCTCTTCCCCATCGGCCTGGTCAGGCTGCGGGAAGCCCAACGCTACAGCCGCTCGGCGATCCTGTCCCAGTCGGCCGGGGCCGACCTGCTCTCGCGAGGGCTCCTGAAGAAATCGACGTTCCTCGACCCCAACCAGAGCCCCTGGTACGGGGCCGGAAACGTCCCGCTGGCTTACGATCCCTGGATCCAGGACACGCCCTTCGCGTTCGGCGACTGGTCGGGCGGCAATGACATCACGAAAGCCGGCGCATACCGTGGATATGGCGGCCTGGGCGCCCTCGGGGTCAATGAAAAATCCTATAACGGCGGCCCCCTGCAATACGGAGCCGGGCTGCCCGTCGCCTACGACCCGCTGTGGTGGCATCAGCAGAGGCTGATTCCGTCCAGCGTCCCTGCGGACAACCCGGCCGGCGAGGCGCGATTCGGCGACGGCAGTATGCTCGGTCTCGCGGACACGAGCGGCGGCGGTGCCGTCGCGAGCGCCTGGGGTTTGCAGCGGTTGACCAACCTCAATTACGCCCTCCCTTTGCAATCCAACATCATCCTGTCGACGTTCATATCTCCCGAGGACATCGTCTGGCAGGAGACCAACAATACGGGCTATCAGGATCTTTTCGATCCGACGGTCGCGATGCCCTCCGAGGTCGTCAGCCCCAGCCCCGTGATCCCCGACCTCGCGACCGCCGCCATGGCGACTCGCGAGAACATGATCGCCAACGGCACTCCGCCGGCCGAACTCGCCAATTACGCCGCCTTGACCAACGACTGGCGATACACCTGGATGTTCGTGGGCCAGCAGGCGGACGCGTTCAACGACCGACTGTTCAACGGCAACGTGGTCATCTTCGAGAACCGGCCCTTCGGGTTCGACTCGCAGTTGAACCAGGTCGCCGGCGAGCGCACGGTCCAGGCGGTGTTCGGCTACAGTTCCATCCGGAGGACGGTCGGGACCATGTTCGACGACACGGTCGTCGGCGTCTCGGCGGGCGCCGACAACGTCGTCCTGCTCCTCTGGCCGTCCACCACCCCGGACCTGGAAATCAAGATGGGCTCCTGGGTGGCCGACGTCACCTACGAGCGATTGCAGCCGCTGGCGATCTCGCGCTTCCAGTTCAAGACCTCGACGGGGGAACGCCAGCCGCCCGCCCAGCGCTGCTTCTGGTATCAAGTTCAGCGTGCGACGCCCGCCGCCGACACGGCGGGGACGCCCTTCGCAGCCTTCGGAAACGGGCGTTACTCCCTGGTCTACACCAGGACCAAGCTCCAGGCCAAGACGCTCTGGGACATGGCCAACGATGTTCCTTACCACGTCAACGTGGCCATGGTCTCCCCGTATGTCGTCGGCGTGGTGCCTCGGACCTTCGTCATGCCCTGACCGAAAAGCTCGACACCGCGTCCGACCCGGTCGGACGGCCTGACATGACCACATCCCGAGCGTCGTGCTCCCCGACCCCAAGGGTATAGCCGTGATGCAGAACGCCGTTGACCATCGCAGCCGTTCTTCGAGCCGACGCGGCGTGACGCTCGTCGAGATGCTCGTGACGGTCGCGATGTTGGTCCTGATGATGACGGTCCTGGTCCAGGTCTTCCAGGCCGCGACCGGAGCCCTCAACTCGGCCCAGAGCTTCCAGGAGCTGGACAACTCCTTGCGAAGGCTCGACGTCCAGGTCCGGTCCGACCTCGACGGCGTGACGGCGCGGCTCACCCCCCCCCTGGATCCGAAAAACAACCTCGGCTATTTCGAGTACGGCGAGAACGCCTTCGCCGACCTGCAGGGCGAGGACTCCGACGACTACCTCCGGTTCACCGCGAAGGCCCCGCCCGGACGGCCCTTCCGGGGCCGGGTCTTCCTGAAGCCGCCTTTCGACGTTGCGACGGGGAAGCTCCTCGATCCCGCAGATATGTCGGCCGCTCAATTGAGCCTCTACAAGAATTCGCAGCCGATCACGATCACGAGCGAGTGCGCCGAGATCATCTACTTCGTCCGCAACGGCAACCTCTATCGGCGCGTGTTGCTGATCGCCCCCGAGCGCCAGGACTCCATCGTCCCGATGTTCAGGAATACGTGGCCCGCGGCGGCGAGCCAGTTCACCAACGACTTCCAGTTCCAGCCCGGAGCGTTCGGCGGCTCGGCGATCGTCAGCTGGCAAGGCGTCAACGACCTCTCCGCCCGCCCGGCCAAGCGTGGCTCCGGCATCACGCCCGGCGCCGCCGCTCGGCAGATCGTGCTCAACACGCTGGGCGACCTCACGAACCGGGAGAACCGCTTCGCGGCCCCGCGGTTCGCCGACGACTATAACAACGACGGCGTCTCCGACGACGGCAACGCCGACGGAGTCCCCGACTTCTACCCGACGCTCTATGCCGACGCGACGGGGAGTTTCACGACGGCCGTCGGAAACCTGATCTCGGCCAAGAACGGATATGTGGCCAGTTTGCCGACAGGGGTCAATTATTTCTCGGCCATGGCCTTCCCCTATATTTTCCCAGGCGCCTATTCCCAGCCCGAGACCGACGTGGCCAACCTGGGATGGATCCATTCGCCGGTCCCCGACCAGACGACGAATATCGTCTCGGCCGGGGCGGCGAGCGCGTTGCTCTATCTCCAGCGGCTCAACCACAACCCGCTGGACGTCGGCGACAACCTGTATCGGCCCGAGTCCGGGAACAACACCTTCCAGACGTGGTGGGGGTTCCCGACGTCGCGAGAGACCCTCTCGCTGGGGTGGCAGGATCCGACCGTCCCGCCCAATTTCAACGCCGGCGACCAGGCCAATGGCCTGAGCCCCCGCAACCCCTCGAACGCATCAGGCGGGGTCCTCAGGGTTGCGGACGACGCCAACCTGCTCCCCCCGATGACGAGCGACATTCGCACCAATCCGCAACTGTTCACGGATGGTATGGGCACGAGCAGCGCCGTCTATTCCAACATGAGCGCCTTCTGGGCCAACGTCTGGGAAGACGACCTGATCATGACCGGGGTGCGCAGCTTCGACGTCAAGGTGCTCGACGACGTCTACGGCGGCTACGTCGATCTGGGGTGGGCCGACGACGTGCGGCTCACGGGGTCCGAGACGTTCCTGGCGGCCACCCCGCCGCTGTTGACCTGGGGCGTTAGTACCGTCAACTCCTTCACCACGTTCGGGCACGAGGGACGGATGCCGCCGCTGGTGGCGGACAACCGATACGACGCTCAGTTCGGCCAGAACACCTATCGCAGCTCTGGGGTATACACGGGCAACATCGGCGACGACAGCGGACAGGTGAATCGGCTCCGCCGCGTCTTCGACACCTGGTCCACCGACTACACGAACGCCCCCGCCCACGCGATCGACCCCTCGACCGGTCTGCGCGTCGGGCCGCCCAACGATCCGCCGGTCTATCCGTCGTATCCGCCGCCCTATCCGGCCCCCCTCAAGGGGATCCAGATCCAGGTGCGGGCCGTCGACCCGTCGAACCAGCATGTGAAACAGATCACCATCCGGCACGATTTCACGGACAAGCTCTGACGCCGATACCGCAACGGCCTCCTTCCGGCCTCGTGCGACCCATCCGGTCGCCGGCCCAGGCGAGGACGCAGAACGATTCCACGGGCTCGTCGAGCCCGCCCAGCGGCGAATCGACCTGGGAGAACCCTCATGTTGACGACGAATCGAGCCAGACTCAAGAAGCGCCGGGGCGTCGCGCTCATCCTGGTGCTGGGCATGCTGGGATTACTCGCGCTGATCGGCGTAACCTTCGCGACCTTCTCGGGGCAGGCCCGGATCGGCGCCCGCAACTACGCCCAGTCGGTGTTGCGTCCGCAGCCGAACGAGCTGATGGATTACGCCCTGTCCCAGCTGATCGGCGACACCGACGACGTCGGCTCCGCCATCCGCGGCCACAGCATGGCCCGCGACATGTTCGGCAACGACGCCGCCCGCAACGGATACGTCGATCGGAATCCGACCGACACCGTCGCCGGGCTTCTCAAATTTACCGGCGCCACGATCGCCACCACACCGGCCAAACGTATCGGCACGATCGAGTGCATCACCAACATCCCGCTCCCGTCCGCTAATCCCACTTTCTACGGCTACGATTTCACCCGGTGGGTGGTCAAGTTCGGCCCGCAGAGCGTGGTGACCGGTACCTCTGAGACGCGCCTCATCGGCCAAACCTTCGAGGTGCTGGAGGACGACGTCTCCGGAACGGTTAATGCAACCAACCACGTTTTCTATCTCTCACCGTCGCCGACGTCGGCCATGGGCCTCCGAAGCGGTTACCTCAGCCCCGACACCGATCGGTCGAAGACGGCCGATCAGGTCGTGGCCAGCGCGCTGGTCGGAGAATACGCGGGTGCCCCGGGGGTGCCGATCAACGTCGGCTTCGTCCTCGATGGCCGGGCGCTCCACGCGTTCAACGGCCCTGGCATGGGCACATCGGCCGTGTACGCTAATATGCGGTATAACGGCGGTCCTCTGGTCGGCAACAACTTGATCCTCCAGCCGGGAGAGCCGGATTCGGTCGGGATGGACGAGGATTACGACGCCTGCGACCTGGAGAACTGGTTCCTCGCAATCCAGAGCGCCGACGGCAAGGTCATCATGCCTTCCTTTCATCGGCCGGGCGTCCTGCGACAGTCGGATTGGTCGCTTACCACCGCCGATGTGCGATCGAAGATCCTTCGTCCCAGGGCGGCCGACGGTCACGATCCGCTGACGTTTCCGAACCTGAGACCCGAGGAGGCTACTGGGAAAATCCGTTACGATGTTGACAACGACGGCGACGGCCTCACGGACTCCGTTTGGGTCGACCTCGGCTACCCCGCGACGCGTGACGCGCGGGGGGTGTTGTTCAAACCGCTCTTCGCGTTCATGGTCATCGGCCTCAACGGCCGGATTCCGCTCAACACGGCGGGGAACCTCCAGCAACGGGACGACGCCGGCAACCCCGTCTTCATGCACACTTCGCACCTCGGCAACTCGCCGAGCGAGGTGGATCCGACCTTCGGGCTTCAGAATGATGCGACGAAGCCACAGGTCGACGATGCCTCAATCTCGGTCAATGTGACCCAGCTTAGGAGCCTGTTGACCGGCACGCGCCCCGACCCTACGGGAAGTTATGAGGATCGAAACCGGGTAGGGGGGTATGTCTTACCCAACAACGTCCCTGACGTCGCCGACAACCCCGCCACGGCGGGAATCCATCGGCTCGCTCCGCGCGCGGTGCCCGGCCGCTGGGGAGAGCCCGGGGCGATCCCCGAAATCTTCGACACGAGCGTGACCCCCTTCCTGTCCTTCTCCAGCATGGTGCGTGCGGGAGTCTCGGCTCTGGTCGGATCTGGAGTGGACGGCCGGGACGACGACTCGACGGCGTTCGACCACTGGCCATCGACGCTGGGGGCCGAAAGTCCAACGGTGGGAGGATGGCCGGCCGATTATTACGACGCGGCGGGAGACTTCGCCCTGCCGGCCGAGCGTATGCGTCGCTTCGTCACTCCCATGGATCTGGCCGGAGATGGTAAGGTTATCAGCGCCGTGAACGTGGGAAATACGGAGTTCATCTCGCCCGATATTTTCGGCCGGGTCGCCTATCACAAGTATTTTCGACCCCCCGGCGTCCCGGTGGCAACCGTGGGGGACGTCGTGGCTCGACAATCGCCACTGGCCAAGACGAAGGCTGGTGAGCCTTCCTGGGTGGATGGTTCCAACGCGACGATTCCTGGCACGGCGTTCGATGTGACCAATAATCCCCTGCACGGTTTCGAAGCCTTTCGCAATCCATCGCTCAAGGGAGTTGTCCTGCCACTTTCGCCGTTACACTTTGGGGCGGCTCCTACGGATCTGGATGCGAGCGGCAACCAAACACTTGACCTTTCCAACAACTGGACCACGACGAGCGGTGGTTCGACGGTGCCGACCTACAATAATCTCGTCAATTCGCTCATGTCGAGCGCCGGCCTTAACGAGGCCGCCGAGATGTCGCTCTATCAGCCGAACTCGGCCGACCGGCCTTTCGGCCATACTGACCTGGAATGGCTCTATCGGGCGCACGATCAGGACGGCGCCTCGCTGTCCAGTCGACTGTCGGAATTGGCCCCCCTCAGCTTCCGCGACTCCGCGGACGCCTTGCGCCGTCGCCGCCTCTATTCGATCGACACGTGGGATACCAACTCCATCACTTGGGCGAACGACAACCCCGGCAATCGATTCTCGGACAACCGACGGTTCGGATCGAAGGCCAATACCGGTCTGCGGACATTGTCGGATCTGGACACCGCCGATCCCGATTACGTTCCTTATGTCGCGGCGTCCACCGTCAAGAAGGTCCAGTCGCATACCCCTTCGTTGGTGCAACGTGATCGCAAGATCAACCTAAACTATCCCTTGCCCGTCTCGAACAGTTCGACGGAGCCGACCCGGCTCAAGTGGATTTCGGAGACCTACCAGTACCTGAAGACAATCTTGCCGCCGCTCAGCATCGACACCCCGGAGGAACTCGCGTTCCTCAGCCAGTACCTCGTCAACATCGTCGATTTCCGCGATCCGGACGCCACGATGACCCGATTCGTGAATCCGGACTGCACGATCCGTCCCGGCTCCGCGATGCCTGCGACGGCGCCGAGCCTCGTCCTCGCCACCGAACTTCCCGACGGTTCCGACCTGCCGTTGATTCAATACGGCATGGAATACAGCCCGGTGGCGATCAACGAGGTCCTGGCGTATTCGTTCTTGACGAAGATGGATACGCCCGCAGCGCCGTCGCCTCATCCCGTCTCGCGATTCTTTATCGAGCTGGTCAATACGCTCACCGAGTCCTCCACGAGCGGCGCAAGCAATGCAAGCACGCTGAATTTGGGCGGCTTCGGTTACACGATCAACAAACCTTACGAAGGCGGATGCTGGGACCTGATCTTCGCCGACGAGACCCCGTATACGCGCCCCGATCCATTTACAGGGCAACTCCTGCCGAATGGAGGGACCGGCTATTATGCCCCCCTGCCGCTCAATCGCGATGCCTTCCAAAACGGCGTATCCCTCGCTCAGGACGTGCAACTCGTCCCTTTGACAAAGGAAAGCACCACTCCTCCTCCCGCTGCAGGAACGGCAACGGCGCCACCGAAAAATTTCTACTACACGATCGGCAACGATCTGACGGTGCCGAATGGCGAGACCTCTGCTCCCAGCCAGACCTTCGCACCGGGCCCAAATGGTCCCAGTCCATCGTTGGTGCAAAGCCTGAAGCCTTCCTACGATCCGACGACTCAAACGGCCGTCCAGACGAATCCGGGCTTCGACATCCCTGCCGGCGTCCTCCCTGGTGTCGTACCTCCGCCGGGACAACCCACCGCCCCCTATCCAGGGCGAATTCCGGCGATCAACAATCGCGGAGATAATGCATACAAGTGGGTCTGCCTGCGCCGTCCCGCCAACCCGTTCGCGCCCGTCTCCGCGGACAATCCGATGATCGTCGTGGATTCGATGCGATTCCACATGATCGAGGGATCTGGGGAGCCGAAGATCAACGCCGCAGGCGAGGAGATCCCTGACCTGTCCGCGGCCAACAAAATCTACTCGACTCAACGCTTCCAGCCGAATCGCGGCGGACATCTCGTGCCCAGAGCCACCGGCAGCTTTGCGGGCCGAGATCTCGACGTCACCCGATACGGCTTCACGGAACAGCTGCTCGCCTCCCCGTCCACGACGACGGCGACGAATGCGGGTAATTTCGGAAAATCGAAGGATGGCACCCAGACATATCCGTCGACCAACGTCATCAATAACACGCTGGGGGATAAGACCCAGGGCTCGGCCGTGCTGCCGCGATGGGACTTTCTCGTGTTCCATGATCGCGACTTCACGAGCGTCGCGGAGCTTTCCCTCGTCCCCGGCTGCCCACCGGGTCTCTTCACCAAGCAGTTCGTGGAGTACGCACCCTCCGATGTCAACGTGAATCTGTCGAAATCCCCCAAGTTCACCGGCGATCGCACAAAGCCGAAGCCCACGAATTCTGTCACAGTCCCGAACCTAGCTACTCCTAACGTCGATAATTTCTCGGAGGATCCTCGCACCTATCCCTATCTGGTGGACCAGCTCTTTTACACTTCGGCGTCGCCTGGAGATCAGAGCCCGCCCGCTACGACATGGAACACCGTGTACGGGCCGAGCAGCGGGGGTTGGTTCAAGATGTTCGAGGTTTTCGAGGTCCCCAGCCCGGTCATGGGGGCGGTGGCTTCGGCGGCGAACGGCTTCAACTACGACTGGTTCCGTCAGGACATCAGACCCGGCCAACTCAATCTCAATCTGATCATCGATGAAGAGGTGTTCCTGGGGTTGGTAGGAAACGCCGGCTCTCGAACTCCGAAGACGACGTTACAGCAAGTTGTAAACGTACCGCCGGCTTTGAACGCGATCACGATCGACAAAGTGGACCCAAAGGGCTTCGACGCGACTTCCGACCACGTCCCGCTCGTCGTGACCGAATGGGATTACACCCAGTCTCCTCCGAGGCCGTCCGATCTAAACCCCTCGAACCCTCGAAGAGCCGCCTACCCGCTCAGCAATGTAGGATTCTATGACTCGGACCCGCTTATAGGTGGGAGCCTCAAGGGAGCTTTCAGCGATTTCTTGAAACTCCGCCACGGCAGTTCGGGCTACCTGTTCAGCCCCCTGCCAGAAGCTCCTTTTCGCTCGCTAACTTTCCCGGACATCAATGCCACCATCATGAGGCCGGCGACCCCGACCCTGAATCTGACCCAGGCGGATCACGGCATCGTGGCGAGAGATGCAGGGGTCAGGAATCCCGCGCTCCGGTCTCACTTGCCTCCGGGGCCCAACGATCCGATTTATCCTCCTGCAGTCCCGCCGAGGCGTCTGTTCCAGGTTCCAGATACAGATGCCGCGTCTAATAGTAATGCTTCCCGAGGAGGCGAGTCCTTTCAGCGGACCTATGCGCCGCCGTCGGTGGCCACGCTGAAGCAGCCTCAGGTCAATCTCACGAACTTCACGTCTGGTCAACCAGGCATGTTGGAAACGCAGGCGATGCATCCCTTCTGGCGCTCGGAGTGGATGCAGAAGATGATGAACCTCAGCACGGTGCGTACTCATCAATACGCCGTCTGGGTCACTGTGGGATTCTTCGAGGTCAAGTCGCAGGGGGATCCCTCCATGGCGTGGACCGATGTAAATGCGGCCTTCGACACCCTGGGTCGCGAGGTCGGACTGGTCGGGGGCAAGAACGTCCGACAGCGGGGTTTCTTCATCGTCGATCGTCTCAAGCTCGACGGCTTCGACGCCTCCAACCCCGGGAAATTCCGCGAGGCGGTGCTCTACCGCCAGGTTTTGAAGCAATGATGTTATGAATCCGTCGCTTCACCGGTCTTCTCGACCGGCGAATTGGGGTCTTGAGGCCCGCGACGATGGAATTCGGCGTCCGTCACAGGCCCCGCCGGCGAACGTATTGTCTTAGGGGACGTCGTCTCGATAGGATCCAGTGGTCTCGTTCTTCCCGTCTACGAAAGGACCGCCTCATGAAGCCCCGTCGCCGCCGCCAAGGTTTCACGCTGATCGAGCTGCTGGTCGTCATCAGCATCATCGGCGTCCTGGTCGGCCTCCTCCTCCCGGCCATCCAGTCGGCTCGCGAGGCCGCCCGCCGCGCCCAGTGCCAGAACAATCTCAAGAACATCGGCCTGGCGTTGAACAACTTCGCCATCCGCAAGGGTTCGTATCCCCCCGCCGGCCTCTTCTTCGAAGACCCGGCCTCGCTGCCGGTGCCCAAGACGGCCCCCCAGGGCGACATCACCAAGTCGGTCCTCTATCGCGTCGGCGACGCGCCGGCTTCCACCGACGCGGCTCGCGCGGGCAAGAGCTGGGTCGTGGAAATCCTCCAGGACCTCGACCAGGCCGACCTGGCCAATAACTGGACCCAGGAGCTGAGCTACCTGGCGACGGCCGCTCCCGGCACCTCGACCCCCAATGCGAATATCGCTCACGCTTCGTTGAGCATCCTGCGATGCCCCGACGACTCCAACTTCACGGCCAACGAAGGCAACCTGAGCTACGCGGCCAACGGCGGGTTCGCCCGCTTCGGCGCCTATCCGTTCGGCTGGACCGGCTACTCCCTCGACGGCGGCACGGGCGGCAGCACCGGCACGATGCTCAAGTGGGATTCCACGGGAACCCAGACCCTCGCCCAGGCCGTCCAGCAGAAGCTGGGCGTCATGTTCATCAACTCGATCTACAACAACAACTCGACGATCACGGGCGACGACACCGACATCCCCGGCGCCCAGAACGGTCGCAACCCTTACTGGGGCGGGATGAAGACCACCACGGCGAGCATCGTGGACGGTTCCGGCTCGACGGTCCTGCTCGGCGAGAACACGCTGGTCGGCTACTCGACCGGCACGACGTTCTCCGGCTCCTCCGAGACCAACTGGGCGGCTCCCTGGCCGACCTTCTCGATGTTCATCGCCTCCGACAATGTCTGCGGCACGTCCGGCGACTGCACCGCGGGCCTGGCCGGCGGAACCTCGGCGGCCGACGCCCAGGGCTGGGGCGCCGCGAACCGCGTGGGCGGTTTCGAGAACATCGGCTACGGCCAGACGCTGACGATCAAGGGGTCGTTCCCGTTCGTCACCAGCGGCCACCCGAACGGCTGCAACTACGGCTTCTGCGACGGCTCGGTCCGGTTCATCAGCAACACGATCGACGGCACGGTCTACGCCAAGATCATCACCCCGGCCGGGAGCAAGCTGCCCCTGCCGTACAAGCAACTGCCGGTCAGCCAGGACGCCTTTATCCAGTAAGGCGGTCGAGGCGTCTTTCGGATTGACGGCCTGAACGAGACGACGGGCCCCCATCGACCCGCCCCGCGAGCCCCACCGGCCCGCGGGGCGGGTCGTTTCCTTTTCGGGGATCCGAGGCCGGCCGAGGGGGTGGGTGGTTGACTCACCGGCGCCTTCGGCTAAACTATCTCCTGTCCCGCACGCCGGGCGCATAGCTCAGTTGGCTAGAGCGTACCCCTGATAAGGGTAAGGTCCCAGGTTCGAATCCTGGTGCGCCCATTCGAGTCCCTCCCCTTCCTCGCCCGCTTTCGTCCTCGGGTCCGACGCGGCCCGGCCCTTTTGCCCGACCTTCGCTCGGGATAGGATCAGCCACCGATGCGGTCACGCCTTAGGGGGCGTCCCGCTCTCGGCGCGCCCGAGGCCCCCACTTTCTCATGAGAGCGAACGATGATGCGACGATCGGCTCGGCTGGGGTTCGTCCTGAGGGTCTTCGGGCTCGGCGTCGTCGCGTGCGGGGTTTCGTCCGCAGAGGAAACGCCGAAGGGCGAGGTCCAGAAGCACGTCTTCGAGGCGAGCACCATCTTCCCGGGGACGACGCGCGATTACTGGATTTACCTCCCCAAACAGTACGACGCCTCGAAGCCCGCCGCCCTGTTCGTCTGCCAGGACGGAGTCCAGTACGACGCGCCCGCGGTTTTCGACGAGCTGATCGCCAGGCGGGAGGTCCCGGTCCTCATCGGCGTCTTCGTGATGCACGGCCGGGTCAAGGCGACGTCCGACGGGGCCCTGGATCGATTCAACCGCAGCTATGAGTACGACGGCCTGGGCGACGCCTACGCCCGCTTCCTGATCGAGGAGCTGCTGCCCGAGGTCGAGAAGCAGAAGACGGCGGACGGTCGCCCGATCCGGATCACCCGGAGTCCCGACGAACGCGCGATCGCCGGGTCGAGCAGCGGGGCCGTCTGCGCCTTCACCGCCGCCTGGGAACGCCCCGACTCTTTCCGCCGGGTCTTCAGCGGCATCGGCACCTACGTCGGCCTGCGGGGCGGCAACGTCTATCCCACGCTCATCCGGAAGTACGAGCCCAGGCCGCTGCGGGTGTTCATGGAGGACGGGGCCGACGACCTGAACATCTACGGCGGCGACTGGTGGATGGCCAACCAGGAGATGGAGCGAGCGCTGACGTTCGCCGGTTACGAGGTCGCCCACGCCTGGGGCGAGGGCGGCCACAGCTCCAAGCACGCGACCGAGATCTTCGCCGACGCGATGCGGTGGCTCTGGAAGGACTGGACGGTCCCCATCAAGCCGGGCCCAGGGGCCGAGAAGCTCCGGGAGATCGTCGTTCCCGGCGAGGGCTGGTCCGTCGCCGCGGCGGGCGTCAACGCCTCGTCGATGACCGTCGACCCGGCCGGCGACGTCTACGTCAGCGACGCGGCGGCCTCACGCATCCAGAAGATCTCCGCGGACGGCCGCGTCGAGAGCGTCTCGGATCGGCCCGACAAGGTCGTCGACGCCCTCCTGGGACGGCTCACGCGTCACGACGGCGCCCGTTTCGTCCCGTTCCCCGGGCCCGGCGAGACCTCGACCAGCGGCCGGCAGATCGAGGCCCGTTCGCCGACCGGGGCCGCGGTCGTTTCGAACACGGCGCTGCCGGAGGCGGGCAGCCTCGTCCTGTCGCCCGATCAGTCCTTGATGTACATCGCCGACGCCGCGAGCCGCTGGGTGTACAGCTACCAGGTCCAGCCCGATTTGAGCCTCCAGTTCGGCCAGAAGTATCACCACCTCCACGTCGGCGACGACGCCCGCGACGCGGGGACCAGCGGGCTCGCCGTCGATCGCGACGGTCGGCTCTACGCGGCCACGGCGCTCGGCGTCCAGGTCTGCGACCAGGCGGGCCGGGTCAACGTCATCCTGCCGACGCCTCGTGGCGCCGCGACGTCCCTGTCGTTCGGAGGTCCGAATTTCGACGTCCTCTACGTGGGGACGGGGACCGGCGTCTACAAGCGTAAGGTCAAGACGCGAGGCGCAAACGCCTTCGACCCGCCGCGGAAGCCCGAGGCCCCCCGCCTTTGATGGGCTGACGACTTAAGTGCGCACCATCTCAACCGCAGCAATTTCATGCCGGCGTCCAGCCTGGCATGAGATCGCACGCGCCTACGACGCTCAGAAAGGGTGCCCCGTGCTTCACGGCAACTTCGCGCCGAATTTGAGAAACAGGGCGACACAGGAGGCACGTCGGCCCCTATCCTACGTAGTTGCGAGGTCGGTCTCGGCAGGAACTGCGGGTTGAGCCCTGGCGACCGACGCCGCACATCCACGATCGCACCCCACCGCGACGGTCGCCCGTCGCATCGATCCCCGACGATCCCTCCTGGATTTCGGTGAGGAACGTGAACATGACGAACGAAACGCGATCCCAGAGTCCCACGGTCGTACTGCGGATCAGCGACGGCTCGCGGCTGGTGCGTCAGGCGTTCGCCGATTTCGGTCAGGCTTCCCGCAGCGCCGAGGCCTACGCGCGGGAGGGGTTCGTCGTCGACATGATGTCGGCGACGGGGCTGTTCATCATGGATTTCGAGACTGTCCGTCGCGGCCTGGCGGTGTAGGCGCACGTGGCCTCGAAGGTCGTGATAGGCCGAAATCAGGGGGTCGGAAGGGGCCGGGAGCGAGAATATCGCCGAAACCCCTGGGTTTTTGGGGGTCGACCCTGATTTTCTCTGGATGTTTCGGGCATAATCGTCGAAAACGATCGGCAGGAGCCACGACGACCACTCTTCAACGGGGAGGGAGGATCCGACCGGCTCGCGAGACGTTCGTCGTCGATTTTCTCGAAGAAGGATGATTGTCCCATGGCCAAAAAAGCCGCTCCCAAGGCCGCGGAACCCAAGGCGGCCCCGGCCCCGGCCGCGAAGACGGCCGCGAAGCACGCGACCAAGACCGAGATCTACACCGCCATCGCCACGAAGACGAACCTCAGCAAGAAGGACGTCGCCGGGGTGTTCGAGGCGATGTCCGAGCTGATCGAGAAGGAGATCGGCAAGAAGGGCCCCGGCCTCTTCGTGATCCCCGGCCTGCTCAAGATCAAGGTCGTGCACAAGCCGGCCACCAAGGCCCGCCCGGGCTTCAACCCGGCCACCAAGGAGCAGATCACGATCAAGGCCAAGCCCGCCCGCAAGGTGGTCAAGGTCCTGCCGCTCAAGGCCCTCAAGGACCTCATCTGAGTCTTGCCGATCCATCGACCGACGACGTCGGCCGACGAACACGACCGCGTCCGGGCCCTCCGTGTGGAGAGCCCCTCGACGCGGTCCGTCGTTTCCAGCCCCGGCGGGCTCGGACGTCGGGCAGAATAGGCCTGCGAGCCGGCCCCGTCACTCGGCGACGAGCTCCCAGTGGATCGCCGGCGACTGACCGTCGACGATCAGGGCCACGCCCTCGCCGTTGGGGAGCGTCTCCACCCGCGCCGGCTGGACGCGCGCTCCCGACGAGTCGAGCGCGAAGGCCCTGACCGTCCCCTTGCGACGCCACTCGACCCGGGCGCGGACCGGCTCCTGGAGCAGGGGAGGGCGGCCGGGATCGGCCGTCTCGCGCTTCCAGGGGTCGACCCAGCGGAACCCGGTCGGCTCGACGCGAGCCAGGGTCGTCACGAGCAGACGCTTCGCCTCGGCGATCGGCTCGGGTCCTGCGGAGGTTGCGACGACGACCGCGAAGGGCGACTCGGCGGCGACGCTCAGGCTGTCGAACTTCGCCCCATCCTCGCCGTTCCAGCCGGCGACGCCCTGGGTGAAGGGCGTGTCGATCACCAGCTTGCCCTGCGACGAGTCCCACCCGGGCAGGACGGTCCGCTTCCGGATCACGGGCCGATCCCCCTCGCCGGCCGGTTTCGCGGTCGTCGCCTCGCGTCCGCGGAGCAGGATGGACGCGGCGTGCGGCCAGAGGGCGTAGACCTGCGGGGTTCCGTTGGCGACCTCGGGGATCTGGAAGATGTCCTCGACGCCCGCCGTGCCCACGGGGCCGTCGCCCCAGACCTTGGGGTAGATGAACACGCCCCGGCGCACCAACGCGTCCCAGTCCTCGTGGCGGGCGGTCGCGGCGGCCAGGATCTGGTCGGCCGCCTCGTGGGGCAGGGCCCAGGCCCCCTGGGTCTGCGGGCACCACTGGCCCGCCGCGTAAGGCCGGCCTTCGACGAGCTTGCGCGACGCGCCCGCGACCAGGCCGCCGTCGCCGCTCCAGAGCTGGGACCTCAGATCGGGCGCGGTCCAGGCCGTCGACGCCCAGAAGAGCCGGTCGTCGATCATGTCGAGCCCGGGCGCGGAGAGGATCGCCGTGAACTCGGACTCCCGCCTCCAGTGCGAGACGCCGGCGAGGGGGGCCTTCAGGCCGGCCTTGCGGAGCTGCGCGGCCCAGGCCGAATAGTGGGCCGACTCGACCGATTGCCAGAGGCGGCGCCCGGGCAGTCCTCGCGCCTTCTCGCCCCTGGCTCGCAATTCCGCCGCGTAGGGGGCGGGCAGACCGTCCGGCCGGTCGATCAGGTCGAACAGCGAGACCTCGCCGGCGAGCGTGACCCAGGCCAGCGCCGGATCGTCGCGGAGCGGTTTGCCCGTCTCGGTGTTGGTGCGGTTCAGCAGGGCGAGCGAGGCGTCCAGGTTCAGCTTGGCGATCGCCGGGTCCAGAACGGCCGCGGGGCCGCCGCCGGCCGAGAGGAGGCCGGCCGCCTGGACGCCGTCCTCGGCGCGGAAGCGACGACCGCCCAGCAACTCCAGGGCGACGTAGATCCCCCGGGCTTCGAGCGCGGCGACCAGGTGGTCGAGTCGCGACAGGGAGACCGGATCGAATTCCTTGGTGTCGTCGCGGGCGTCGTCGAACAGGCTGCGGTCGGGACCCAGGGGCGTGTCGAGTTCGCCGATGCGGACCAGGTTGACGCCGGAACGCGCCAGGCGATCGGCCAGGGCGTCGGACTTCGCGGCGTCCTGGAACGCCGCAGGCGGCAAAAGCTGGACCCCGAAGAAGCGGGCGCGGCCGCCGGAGGTGAACGCCAGGTGGCCGTCCTTGACGAGGACCGGCCCCTTCGACCCGGCCGGGGCGGGGTTGAGGAACGAGAAATCCAGGGCCGAGCCGGCGGCGATCGCGGCGGCGGGCTTGTACTCGTGCCAGCCGATGACGTCGTCGGCCGTTTGGTAAGGGGTCCAGGCGGCGATGTCGGCGTTCGGAGAGGCGGTCACGCGGACGTCGTCGACCCGGATCGATCCGACGCCGTCGGTCTTCTCGATCTGCACGACGGCCCGCACCGCCCCCCGGGGGACGGGGACGACGGTGCGTTGCGGCGTCCAGTCGAACGTCCCGGACCACTGGAAGGCCTGGACGCCCCCCCGCCTCCCGGCGAGCGGCTCCCCGGACTCGTCAAGGAAGTAGAAGCTCGCCCCGGCCCCGCCCGAGCCTCGCAGGCTCTGCGCCTTGGCGTAGAGCGTGACCTCCAGCCCGTCGAACGCCTCGATCGGCAGGGCCAGGCCGGCAAGGACCTTCGACCCGGACCGCGACAGCTCGACGGCCGAGTCTGACAGGTGCCCGGGGGCGACGCGGGCGGCGTCGTTGTTGACGATCCACGAGGCCGGCGCGGGGTCGCCCAGCTCGAAGGTTCCGTTGACGACCAGGTTCGTCGTCTCGACCGTCTCGCGGGGGACGAGGTCGAAGGTCAGGCCGTCGACGTCGAGCCGGCCGGCCGCGCCCATCAGGCCCACGGACATGATGGCGTCGCGTGCGCCGGGGGGGACCGGAATCCGCTTGGCGATCCGGGTCCAGCGGTCGCCCACGGTGCGAGTCCAGGGCCCCATGGTCCCGCGGGACAGGTGGCGGAGCTCGTCGCCGAGGAAGTCGATCAGCAGGCTCGGCTCTTCGCCGCTCCGCTCGCCGTACTCGACGTCCTTCAGGCGGACCCAGAGCCCCATCACCACGGCCTCGTACTTGCGGCCGTCGATGCCGAAGGCCCGGCTGATCCGGGCGGGACGGCCCCGGCGGGCGCAGGCGATCCGGACGAAACGGGGGCCGGCCGCGCCGCCGTCGGGCTCGATGGCGGCGTCGCGGGCGTTGTACCAGCCGTCCGGGACGCCGTCGGCGTTGGCGTCCGTTTCAAGGTCGTCGCGGGGGGGAGGGGGCGGCCGGAGGATCTCGCCGTTCGGAGCCTGGGCGGACGCTGAAGGGCCGACCCAACAGGCGGCGACGCCCAGGGCGAGCGTCAGGGAAAGGGTCGCGAGCTTGGTCACGAGGGATCTCCGTCGCGTGGCCTGACGTTCCATCATCGATTCGCCTTGGGGGCCGGGGCGGCGGCGGGGGCGGATGCGTCGGCCTTCGCCCTCGGCGCGGCAGTCTCCTTGAGGGCCTTGCCGGTCATCGGGACGAAGAGGGTGGGCTTCAGCTCCTTGTCGATCAGCTTGCCGTTCCGCTTGACGACCAGGTGGACGCTCTGGGTGAAGCGGTCGCCCAGGGGGATGACCATGCGGCCGCCTTCCTTGAGCTGGTCGACCAGCGGCTGGGGGATGAGCTGGGGGGCGCACGTCACGATGATCGCGTCGAACGGGGCGGCGTCGGGCCAGCCTTCGTAGCCGTCGCCGACCTTGGTGTGGATGTTCGTGTATCCGAGTTCCTTGTGGACCCTGGCGGCGCGTTCGCCGAGCGGGGCGTGGATCTCGACCGAATAGACCTCCTTGGCCAGCCGCGAGAGGATCGCCGACTGGTAGCCCGAGCCGGTCCCGACCTCGTAGATCTTGTCGGTGGGCTTGGGGTCGAGGACCTCGGTCATGAAGGCGACGTCGTAGGGTGGGGTGATCGTCTGGCCCTCGCCGATGGGGATCGACTCGTCGTCGTACGCCTGGCGGTTGCTGCCGGGGGGCAGGAACTTGTGGCGGGGGACGGTGCGGAAGGCGTCGAGGACGCGGGGATCCTTGATGCCGTTCTCGGCGAGGTGGCGCTGGACCATGCGGGCCCTGGGCCTGGCGGTCGGATCCTCGGTCGCCGCCGGTTTGGCCTTGGCCGCGTCCTGCGCTCGAATAGCGATCCCGGCGTAGACCAAGAGGAGGGCCGTCAGGATCCGGATCAGGCTCGGCGGCGCGACCGCGCGGGGGCGTCGTTTCATCGAAGTCTCCTTTCCTCGAACGGCCCGCCTCGGGGCCAAAGCCCAAGTCTACCACGAGGGGAATCCGGGCTTCACTCCGGCCGGGCGGAGTCGATGCGGCTTTTTGAGGATAGGCGACGGCGATCGCTTCGGCGTCCCGGCGCCTCAGCACAACCCGGATTGGAGGAAATGGCCCGCGCGGTTATGATGGGAGTGAAAGCTGTGCCGGTTCGACCCGCGGGCGACTCGTCGACGCCGACGCCCGCCGACGACCTCGTCGGTGCGTAGGACGAACGGGCCGACCCCGATCCCATCTGGATTTGCGGACGACGGCCGGACCCGTCGTCGCACTCGGGGAGACAGGATGACGTCCTCCCAGACCGCCGACCTGTTGCTCGGGCTCGTTGCCGTCGCCGCCGTGACGACGACGCTGGCGTCCACTTGCTGCCTGTTCTGGGTGCTTCGGCGACGGAGCCTGCCGGACCACACGCCCCCGGTCACCATCTTCAAGCCGCTCAAGGGCCTCGACGAGGAGCTTGAAGAGAACCTGGCGAGCTTCTTCGAGATCGACTACCCGACCTACCAGTTGATCTTCTGCGTCGCGGATGCGGCCGACCCCGCCGCGGTCGTGGTCCGCAAGCTCATGGAAGGGCATCCCGAGCGTGACGCCCGGCTGGTCGTCGGCTGTCCGCCGTTCGGCCTCAATCCGAAGGTCGAGAGCCTGGCGGCGATGGAGCCGTATCGCCGTCACGACGTCCTCCTGATCAGCGATTCCAACGTCCGCGCCCGTCCCTCGTACCTCCGGGAGACCGCCGGCTACCTGGCGGAGCCGAGCGTGGGCATGGTGACGAACCTGTTCGTCGGTCGGGGCGAGGTCTATCCCGGCGCCGTCCTGGAGAACCTCCAGATCAACGGCTATATCGCCGGCGGCATGGCGCTGGCCTCGATGCTCGGCGTCACCTGCGTGGTCGGCAAGTCGATGATGCTCCGGGGCTCGGTGCTGGAGGCGATCGGCGGCTTCGCGTCGGTCCGCAACCTGCTGGCCGAGGACCAGGTGATGGGGATGCGGGTGAGGAAGGCCGGGTACTCGATCCGGCTCAGCCACCACGTCATCGAGAACGTCAATCGCCGCCGCGGCTTCATCTGGTTCCTCAACCGCCATTCCCGGTGGTTCAAGATCCGTCGCCGCCTGGCCCTGCCCGCGTTCGCGGCCGAGCCGCTGGCGAACCTGTCGACGATCGGCCTGGTCTGGGCCTTTTCGGGAGAGTCCGGGATCGCCTGGGGCGGCTTGCTCTGCCTGGTCGGCCTGGGGATGGCCCGCGACGCCGTCCAGACGCGTCGACTCCGCGGCACGTTCCCGAAGCTCCGCCACCTGATCTACAGCCCGATCAAGGATCTGATGATCCTGCCGCTCTGGTTCGACGCCCTCCTCAACAGCCACGTCCAGTGGCGCGGGCATCGCTTCTACGTGGGCCGATTGACCCGCCTGCTCCCGGACGCGACGCCCCGCGGCGCTCGCCCCCCGCGGGCTCGCGGCGAGTCCGCGACTCCGCCACCCGACGCGACGATCCCTCCTCGGCTCCCGTCCGAGGATTCGCACGCGCCGGAATGAGCCGTCCCGCGGGTTCCCACCCTGGGATCATTCTGTAAGAATGCGTTCTGGAACATCGTCTTAACAAGGTTGCACGCCCCGCGTACTTTGCGGCCCTCGGGTCGGAGAGGATCTCCTTGATGGAGGAAGAGCCCGACGCATCGGAATCCGATGCCGTCATGGTCCGCCCGTCGTCCCGCCGCCTCGCCAGGCCGCCTCTCGCCACCCCCAGACCCTTCCTGGCGGCCGTCCTGGCGATCCTGCTCCCGCCGCTCCTCGCGACGCCCGCTCGGGGCGATGCGCTGGACGAGGTACGCGCCCGCAAAGTGCTCCGCTATGGCAGCGACATGGAGGGTGGCGGGCCCTACGCCTATCCCGATCCGGCCGCGCCGCGGTCGGTCACGGGCTTCGAAGTCGAGCTCATGCAGCTCCTCGCCCGCGACCTGGGCGCGACGGCGGAATTCTCTCAGGGGCAGTGGGACAAGCTGCTCTCGGTCCTCGACGCCGGCCGCTTCGACGTCGTCGTGAACGGTTACGAATGGACCGACGCCCGCGCCGAGGAGTACCTGGCGACCCGGCCTTATTACATCTATCAGCTTCAGCTTATGGGACCGAAGGGGGGCTCGATCCGCTCCTGGGCCGAGCTGGAGCGACCCAGGCCCGACGGCCGGCGATGGCGCGTCGGCGTCCTGACCGCGTCGGCGGCCGACGACTACGCGCAAGAGCACGCCGGCGCATCGATCGAGGTCGTCCGATTCGACGGCGCGACCGACGCCATGCTCGCGGTCCAGAACGGCCAGTACGATTTCACCCTGCAGGACGGGCCCGCGGCCTCGTTCTACATCGACGGCTTCCCCGGCCTCGCGACCGTCGGCCCTCCCGTCGCCCGCGGCTACTACGTCATCTATGCGCGGAAGACCGACGTCGCCCTCCGCGACGCCCTCGACGCGGGCATCGGCCGGCTGGCCGCGTCGGGCGGGCTCCGACGCGTCTACGAGAAGTACCGGATCTGGAACGACCTGCAAGGCGAGCTGACGAGCTTCCAGGGTCCGATCGCCGCCGCGGCGGGCCCGCGCGACGCTCGGGGCTGGGCCGCCGTGGCCCGGTTCCGAGGAAGGCTTTTCGATGCGGCCCGGGTGACGATCGGTCTGTCGTTCGGCTCGATGCCGCTGGCGATGGCCGTCGGCCTCATGGTGGCGCTCGGCCGGATGTACGGCCCCGGCTGGCTCCGCGGCGTGCTGGCGGGCTATGTGGAGCTGATCCGCGGCACGCCGCTGATGCTGCAGCTCTACGTCCTCTTCTTCCTGTTCAAGCTCCCCCCCTGGGTGGCGGGGATCGCCGGCCTGGCCCTGAATTACTCGGCTTACGAGGCCGAGATCTACCGCGCCGGGCTCCAGGCGGTGCCGCGAGGACAGATGGAGGCCGCACTGGCGCTGGGGATGTCGAAGTGGATGGCGCTGCGGCGGGTGGTGATCCCGCAGGCGGTCCGGATCGTCATTCCGCCGGTCTCCAACGACTTCATCGCGCTGTTCAAGGACACGTCGGTCTGCTCGGTCATCACGCTCGTCGAGCTGACCAAGGAGTATTCGATCCTGGCCAACAGCACGCGCGCGGTCCTCGAATTCGCCGCGGCGACGGCCGCGATCTACCTGGCGATGAGCCTGCCTCTGTCGTGGTTCTCGCGATGGTCGGAGCGACGTCTGGGCGCCGAAGGCGTGAAAGGGGCGTTGGCATGATCGCAGTCGACGGGCTGGTCAAGCGGTTCGGCGAAGTCGCCGTCCTGCGCGGGGTCGACCTGATGATCGCGAAGGGCGAGGTCGCGTGCCTCATCGGGCCTTCCGGCAGCGGCAAGAGCACCTTCCTGCGCTGCCTCAACGGGCTTGAGCGTTTTCAGGGCGGTCGGGTCGCGATCGGCGACCTGGTGCTCAATGCGGTCCAGTCGCCGGCCCAGCACGCGACGGCGGTCCGAGGGGTTTGCCGCCGCATGGGGATGGTCTTCCAGGGCTTCAACCTGTTCCCCCACCAGACGGTCCTTCAAAATGTGATCGAGGCGCCGATCCACGTCTTGGGCCTGCGACGGGACGAGGCGGTCGAGCGGGCGCGACGGCTGCTGGACCGCGTCGGGATGGCGGATCGACTGGACGCCCGGCCTCGCGAGCTGTCCGGGGGCCAGCAGCAGCGGGTGGCCATCGCCCGGGCGCTGGCGATGGAGCCCGAGATCATGCTCTTCGACGAGCCCACGAGCGCGCTCGACCCGAGGATGACCGGCGAGGTGCTCGCCGTGATGACCGACCTGGCCCGCGAAGGTCAGACGATGATCGTCGTGACGCACGCGATGGCCTTCGCCCGCAAGGTCGCGACCGTCGTCCACGTCTTCGGCGACGGCCGGGTGGTCGAGTCCGGTCCGCCGCTTCAGGTGTTCGAAGCCCCGGCGCATGAAGCGACCCGGAGCCTCCTCGCGGAGGCCCAGGCCGCCTGATCGTCGAGCGGGTGTCGGTCAGCGGGGCAGGGGGGCGGGGACGAAATCCGCGCGGGTAACCGGCTGCGACTGGATGACCACGCCGGACGTCCGGCCCGGGATCATGTACTGGATGTCGCCGCGAACTCGGGGCCGGGCCGCCGGCTCGAGGCCGTCCTGGGGCCGGACGACGGCCTTCTCCTGGCTGCGGTCGAGCGCCTCGGACAGGGCCTCCCAGCGGCGGATGCCGGCCTCGACGCGGGCCAGCCGGGAGCGAAGCTGGGCCGACTCCTCGCGGAGGGCCTTGAGCTGGCCCTCGGCCTCCTTGCGGTTCCGCTCCACGAAGGACCGCGCCCGGGCGTCGGGATCGTCGATCGGGGCCGGAGCCGCGGCGGCCGGCTCGCTCGGCGCCGCGGGCGCGACGATCGGCTTGGGCTCCAGCTGGCGAGCCGGGGGGAGCGGGTTGGCCGGCTCCTCCGCCGGCGCGACGATCAGGGCCGGCGCCGCCGTCGGCTTCGGCGTCGAAGGGGCGACCTCCGACGAGGCCTGCGGGACCACCGGCTCGAGGGCCGGCTCGTCGGGAGCCGGGGGAAGCTCCTTGATCGGCTCGGGCTCGAGGGGCACGGGCGCGGCGTCGGCCGGCGAGGGGGACGTCGGAGCCGGAATCTTCGCCGGCTCGTCGTGGGCGGGCGCGGGAGTCGCGCCGGGCTCCTGGCGGAGGCCGGGGGTGGCGATCGACGACGACGTCGTCGCGAGGGCCATGAAGCCGATGACCCCGAGGACTCCCAGACCACGAGCGATGCCCGTCGGCGTAATCATGTTAGGATCCTTCCTTGGTGCGTGCATGCCGTCCCTGCCGGACCGCCTCACCGGCCCGATTTTCATCGTCCGGGAGTCTAGCTCCGGAGGTCCGGCCTGCCAAGAGGGAAGCGGCGGGAAACTCGGCCCCGCCGCCCCTCGCCGGAATCAGTTCCGGAGGCTGGACAGCGGGGCGGGGATGCGTCCGCCGTGGCGCACGAACTCGGTCGAGCCCCCCGGGGCGTGGATGGCCAGGATGTCCATCTCGCCGAAGAGTCCGCCGAACACGGCGCGTTCGCCGGCCTTTTTACCCGGGACGGGGATGACCCGGACGGCCGTCGTCTTGTGGTTGATGACGCCGATGGCCACCTCGTCGGCGATCAGGGCCGAGAGCGTCTCGGCGTCGGTGTCGCCGGGGACGGCGATCATGTCGAGGCCCACCGAGCAGACGGCCGTCATGGCCTCGAGCTTGGCGAGCGTCAGGTCGCCGACCTCGACAGCGCGGGCGAGGGCCGAATCCTCGCTGACGGCGACGAACGCGCCCGAGAGCCCGCCGACGCTGGAGCTGGCGAAGCTCCCGCCCTTCTTGACCGCGTCGTTGAGCAGCGCGAGCGCGGCGGTCGAGCCCGGCCCGCCGAGACGCGAGACCCCCATCGCCTGGAGGATCTCGCCGACGCTGTCGCCGACCTGGGGAGTCGGCGCGAGCGAGAGGTCGACGATGCCGAAGGCGACGCCCAGCCGGGCGGCCACCTCGCGACCGATCAGCTCGCCGACGCGGGTGACGCGGAAGGCGGTGCTCTTGATCTCCTCCGCGATGTCGCCCAGGGTCGGCTTGGTGGGAGAATGCGCGACGAGGTCCTCGACGGCCGCCTTGACGACCCCCGGCCCGCTCACGCCGATGTTGATGACGCAGTCGGTCTCGCCCGCGCCGTGGAAGGCTCCGGCCATGAACGGGTTGTCGTTGGGGGCGTTGCCGAAGATCACGAGCTTGGCGCAGCCGAAGCCGTCGTGGTCGCGGGTCCGCTCGGCGGTGTCGAGCAGGACGTGGCCCAGGGCCGCCACGGCGTCCATGTTGATCCCGGCCGCGGTCGTCCCGACGTTGACCGAGGAGCAGACCCGCTTGGTCGTCGAGAGCACCTCCGGGAGCGCGGCGATGAGCCGCCGCTCGCTGTCGGTCCAGCCCTTCTGGACCAGGGCGGTGAAGCCCCCCACCAGGTCGACCTCGACCTCGGCGGCGACCTCGTCGAGCGTCCGTGCGACGGCGATCAGCCCCTCGGACTTCTGGCCGGCGGCGACGCGGCCGATGGGGCTGACGGCGATCCGGCGGTTGACGATCGGGATGCCGTAGCGGCTCTCCACGTCGCGGCAGACGGCCCGCAGGCGGCCGGCGTAGTGGATCAGTCGCGTCCGGATGCGGTCGCAGAGGACCGTCACGTCGGGCGAGGCGCAGGGGGCCAGGTCGATGCCCATCGTGACCGTCCGGACGTCCAGCTTGTGCTGGCGGATCATGCTGAGCGTGGCCAGGACGTCTTCAGTGCGATGCAAGGCTGTCTCCTTGGCTGCGAAGCGCCGCGCCGAGGCGGACGGGGCTGGGCTCGGTCGTGGCGGCGAAGATGTTCTCGTGCTGGACGAACGCCTCCAGCTTGTGAGCCCGGCCGTAGCGCTCCAGCTCCGAGCGGATCGCGGCCGGGGTCAGGTCGTGGGGGATGAGGGCCTCCATCACCAGGGAGAATCGCGATCCCTCGACGCGGGCGTGGAGGTCGACGATGTTCGCCCCGTGGGCCGCGAGCGACCCGGCGATGTTGTGGACGATCCCCGGGCTGTCGTCTCCCAGGACGGTCAGGATGAACCGCTCGCCCGCGGGGACGAGGGGCTCCGTCAGAGGTTCCTTGATCTCGGTGACCTGCACCTGGAGGTCGAACCGCCGGCCCCGCTCGTGGATCGCCTCGACGATCTGGTCGCGCGTCCGCGGGGTGGGGAAGTCGGCCTCGAGGATGATCGTGAAGTAACCCCGCATGACCGTCTGGCTCAGCTCCAGGACGTTGCCGCCCAGGTCGAGCAAGGCCCCCGTCACCGAGTAGACGATGCCGACGCGGTCGGCGGCGGTGACGGAAATCATGTAACTGCTCATGGCCGGATTTCGATCGCCTTTCATCAAAATTCTTCGAGGGAGGCGGCCGCGACGGGCTCGCCGGGGGTCCTGGCGGACCGGGAACCTCCCGATCCGGCCGCGACGGCCAGGGCCGCCCAGCCGACCAGGATCAGGACGCCGCCGATGGGCGTGATCGCCCCCAACCACCTCAGCCCCGTCAGGCTCAGGACGTAAAGTGTACCCGAGAAGACCGCGGAGCCGAGCAGGAACGTCCAGCCCGCGACCTGGAGCGACGCCGACGAGCGGCCCAGAAGCTGGATCAGGCCCACCGCGACGAGCGCCAGGGCGAGGTACATGTGGTACTGGGCCGCCGTGTGGAAGTTGGCGGACTGCCCCAGCGTATCGAGCCGGTCCTTGAGCCCGTGCGCCCCGAAGGCCCCCATCGCCACGGCCAGGAAGCCCCAGACGGCGCCGATCCTCAGCCAGAATCCCTCGTTCATCGCGATTCCCTTTCCGGTCGGTCGTTGCTGGATCATGGATGCGCCGTTCAGGCCGAGGCGGGGCCGACGGCCGACGTCGGCCGGCGGCCCAGGACGATCGCGCGGACCTCGGCGGCCAGGAACAGCGAGCCGGTCACGCAGATCAGCCCTTCGGCCCCGGTCAGCTTCCGGGCGGTCGCCAGGGCCTCCTCGGGATCCGGCGCGATAATCATCGGCCGGCCGTCGATCGCCTCGGCCGTCTCGGCGACCTCCTCGGGCATGACGGCCCGGGGGTTGTGGACGTACCTCGTGGCGATCCGGGTCTCGAACAGCGGCAGCAGGGCCCGGAGCTGGCCCTCGACGTCCTTCTCGCGGGTCGTCCCGAAGACCAGGGTGCGCGGGACCTTCGGGAAGTTGATGCGGAGGGCGTCGGCCAGCGCGATCGCCGAGGCGACGTTGTGGGCGCCGTCGACCACGAGCCAGGGCCTCGCCCCCATGACCTCCACGCGCGCCGGCCATTCCAGGCCCGCGAAACCTCGCACCACCGCCGAACGTTCGACCGCGAGCGACGCATCGGCTTCCGCCAGGCAGTCGAGCCCCGCGAGGGCCACGGTCATGTTGTGCGCCTGATGGGGGCCGAGCAGCGGCACGTCGAGCATCCCCCAGTCGGTCCGCCACGTCCTCACGACGGCCCGGCCAGGCGTCGGTCGTTCGAGGGGAGGGACGGGCTGGAAATCCTCGTACCGGAAGTCGACGTCGATCTCCCGGAGCAGACATCGCCGCTGGCGGGCGACCCGGCGGATGGCCTCGCGCGGCTCACGCTCCTGGACCCCGCTCACGGCCGGAGTCCCCCGCTTGAAGACGCCGGCCTTCTCGCCGGCGATCGCCCCGAGGGTGTCGCCGAGCTGCCGCGTGTGATCGAGGGCGATGCTGGTGACGATCGAGACCAGGGGCCGCACCACGTTGGTCGAGTCCAGCCGCCCCCCCATCCCGACCTCCAGCACGACCGCGCCGACCTGGCGACGGGCGAAGTGCAGGAGCGCGGCCGCGGTCGTGATCTCGAAGAAGGTGGCGCCGAATCGCCGCGAGCAACGCTCGTCGGCCTCCATCTCGTCGACCACGCCGCGGACCTCGTCGACGAGGGCGACCAGCGCGTCGGGCGGGACCGGACGGCCGTCGATCAGGTAGCGTTCTTCGAGCCGATTCAGGTGGGGCGACGTGTAAAGGCCCGTGGAGACGCCCGACGCCGTGAGCGCGGCGGCCATCATCACGGCCGTCGAGCCCTTGCCCTTGGTCCCCGCGACGTGCACGATCCGCAGCCCTTGCTGGGGGTCGCCCAGCCTGGCCATGAGCCGACGCATGCGGCCCAGGCGGAGGTCGGCGAGCCCCTTGGGCATCCCCTCGCGCTCGTAGTTCAGCCGACTATACAGGTAGTCGAGACAGTCCTGGTAAGCGTCGGGCATGGCGGGTCCGATGGGGTCGAGTTCGCCTCGGCCGGCGTCGGGGGCCGGGTCGAGGTCGGTTCAATTCGCAGGATGATCCAGGAGGGTCTGGATCTTCGAGCCCAGGTCGGCCAGCGAGAGGTCCTTCGTCCAGTAGGCGGCGACCCCCAGGGCGAAGCCCTCCAGCCGGGTCTCGGCGTCGCGCTGATGGGTCAGCATCACGACCTTCAGGCCGATCGCCTCGCGGGCGTCGCGGAGTTGTTCGAGGACTTCCAGGCCGTTGAGGACCGGCATCCAGTGGTCCAGCAGGAGCAGGTCGGGCCGATGCGAGCGGACCAGGGTCGCCGCCTCGGCGCCGTCGGCCGCCTCCCACACGACGTATCCGCACCGGCGGAGGCATTCGGCGTAGATGGCCCGCAGGTCGGGCTCGTCCTCGGCCAGCACGATGCTCGCGCCCACGGCGTCACCTATGGCTCTCCAGGATCGGGGATCGGCCGGTCGCCCGTCCTCCCGGCCGACGACCTCAGCATAACCTCTCGCCGCCTCCCTCCGCCATGGCTCAGACGCTGCCGCACACCCCTCGGCTCAGGACGAGACGGCCTCCGGAAATCGGCTTCTTTCGCTCCCGGCGCCATGGAAGCCAATGGTCTGGAAATTATTGTAGAATCAAGACTTAAGTCGAAAAGAGGGCTCGAAAAATTGGCTTCGGTCGTCGAATTTTTTTTGTTTTCGGAGCCTGACCGGGAGTCTCGACAGGTTTTTAACGTCTTCCGAAATCCTTAGGTGGGCTTCCGCGCGCGGCGAGACCTCCCACCCTCTAATATGGGATGCTTTACGCGATTGGCGACGCGGCCCTGAAGCGGACGGCCGGCTCAGGCCTCGAGATCGGCGTCCGTATCGGTCGGGGGCTTCACGTCGGGCACGCCGAGCAACGCGCTCACATCCACCCCGGGGATCGCCGGCAAGGCCTTGGCGACCTGGCTGAGGATGTCGGCCGGGAGATGGGTCGAGAGGAACTTGAGGATCTGCGGCAGGACCGCCGTCAGCGTGCTGACCGGGATCCCGAGCTTGAGGAACCGGCCCAGCAGGTCGGCCGATTCCCCGCCGCCCGAACCCGAGCCCAGGACCTTGCCCGCCATCTCGGCGAACTGGCCCAGGATGCCGCCGGAGGCCGAGGGGCCGGAGGCCTCGCTCGCGAGCCGCTGGGCGTCGGGGATCTTCGACTCGACGGCCGCATAGGCCTCGGGGTCGACCTTGTCCTTGAGGAGGGCGAGCACGCCCCCCAAGATCTTCTCGACGGAGCCCGAGTCGACCCCGGCCGCCCTGGCCAGGCTCTGCAAGATCTCGCTCATCGTGACACCCCCTCGACGTCGCGAGTCGGCCGGCCGGCGCGGACGTCGCGCGAGCGTCGGATCGCTCTGCGATGATCCCCGACCGGCCGCGCGGGAATCAAGGGGATGGGCCCGGAAGTCCCGTTCCGGCCTTCGCCTCAGGCCGAAGGGGCCTCAATCGTCGATGACGGTCGCCGACGCCGACGCCGACGCCTTGAACGGCTGGCGCGGGTTCCTGGTCGTCTTCGTGCGTCTCCCGAGCTTGGACTTGGCGGGTCCGGAGGTCGCCAGGATCCTCGTCGCGCCGGAGGTCGGCTCGGAGGGCGTGCTTTCGAGGCAGCCTGAAGACAGCGATGCGCCGAGGAGCGTCGCGGCGAACATGGCGAGCGAACGCGGTCTCATCGATCGAATTCCTTTCCGTGAATCGGGCGGTCGGGCGGACGGGGCGGCCGCAATCAGTAAGAGTCGGCGCCCACCACTTCGCCCCCCGCCCGCGTGGCCAGGGCGCGATACGCGGCCTTGTCGATCTGGTCGCGGATATAGCGGACGGACCCGTCGACCATAGCGAACTGGGCCCCGCCGGGGTGCATGCTTCGGAAGCCCATGTTGCCGTAGTCGACGCAGGCCGGGACGTTGATCCAGTCGTTGGGGTAGAAGGCCGTCCCCAGGCAGTCGATCAGGCCGTCGATCCCCCGGTCGTGCTTGCCGTTCAGCCGCGGCACCGCCGTCGCCCCGCCGGTGATGCGCAAGTCGTAGAGCGAACCGGCGACCTGGCCTGGGCCGTCCCACCAGCCGCCCACGAAATTGGTGTAGAACGACGACCCCCCCGGCTCGTCGCGGAACCGCGAGGACTCGCCGAAGAGGAACGTGTTGCTCGTCCCGTCGGCGAAGGCCGAGATCGGGAAGGTCCAGTTCGTGCCGAAGGCGCCGTCGCCCGGGACCTGGTTGCAGATCTGCGGGAACTGGCCGGTCGGGTCGGGCAGCGTCGAGGTGTTGGCCCAGCTCGTCAGGTACTGATCCTCCAGCCCGTTGCTGGTGGCGTACGAGGCCTGGGGATAGGGGAACAAGGTTTCGCCCGGCCGCGTGTACGTCGAGTCGGACGGGCAGAGATAGCTCGCGACGACGATCGAGCCGGCCGTGATGTTCACCCGGTTGTTGTAGACCCGGGTCAGGTTGAAGGCGTTGTAGCCGTTCGCCCCTTCCAGGAACGGCAGGATGTAGCAGAAGGTCGTGTGGGCCAGCTGCGCCTGGAAGTCGCAGGGCTCCGGGATCGCCGGCGAGTAGGGGGTCCTCGATATCGACCGGCGGCCGAACGGCAGGCTGCCGGCGGCGGATTCGTAGTTGATCGCCCCGAGTGCGAGCTGCTTCAGGTTGTTGGCGCACTGCGAACGTCGGGCGGCCTCGCGGGCCGCCTGGACGGCCGGGAGCAACAGGGCGATCAGGACCGCGATGATCGCGATCACCACGAGCAGTTCGATCAGGGTGAATCCCGGCCGAGGCATTCGATGGCGTTGCATGATCGGAGTTCCCATGGAGAGTCCACCCGCACTGTCTGCGATCGCACGCGGCGTCGCGCCAACCTCGGCCGCTTCCGCCACCGGGCGGCGACGCCTCATCGACCCGAGATCGTGATCGAAGGTTCGAGCCGGCACGACCGGACGACAACTAACAACGCCGCGACTCCCGGAACCTTACGGGCCGGGAGCGGGCGAGCCCGAATCCCTCGGGTAAGAGGTCACCATGACTGATCGAAAAGGGCCGCACGCACGCGAAATTTCATGAGATCAAGGCCGCAAGCTGCTCTGGACGCCAAATGCGAAGTTTAATTTTACCATTCACCCGTGATTTCAAGCCAAAGTAAAGGATGTCACTTCGACGAATTCTTGATGAAAATATCGAGCAATCTTCGATCCGACCGAGATTTTCACGTCTGGATTCGGCCGCCGTGCCGGCATTATGACGCGGCTGCGGGGCCGCGCCCTCCCCGGCGGATGCGCTTGACCCTCCCGCGCCCCCGGGGATACGATGGATCGGTCGCCCCCCGAGACCGAAGTCGACATGGGCGGGGGGCCGGTCTTCCTTCGACAATCAGGGGCGGGCCGCCGGCGCGGGGGGCTTGAGAGCGGAGATTCTCAGGGTTTCGTCGACGGGCGGCGGGTCGCAAGGCGGTGGATCGATCGTGGAGATCTCGCTCAACGGCCAGAAGCGCGACGTGCCGGACGCCTTGACGGTCGCCCGACTCCTCGGACTCCTGGAACTCAAGCCCGAACACGTCGCGGTCGAGCTGAACCGCGACCTCGTGACGCGTTCGCGACACGCCGGCACGCCGATCTCGGCCGGCGACGCGGTGGAGATCGTCACGCTCGTCGGCGGCGGCTCGGCCGAGGCCGACGAACCCGGTTCGTCCCCGCTGACGATCGGCTCCCACACGGTCCGCAGCCGCCTGTTCGTGGGGACCGGCAAATACGCCACGCTGGAACTCATGCGCGAGTGCCTCGAGGCCAGCGGCGCCGACGTCGTGACGGTCGCCGTCCGCCGCGAGCGGCTCGTCGACCGCGAGGGCCGCAGCCTGCTCGATTTCCTGGATCCGAAGCGGTTCACGATCCTGCCCAACACCGCCGGCTGCTTCAACGCCGAGGACTCCCTCCGCACCGCCCGCCTCGGCCGCGAGTTGCTTCAGGGGCTCGGCAATCCCGGGGCCGACTGGGTGAAGCTGGAAGTGCTCGCCGATCCGCGGACCCTGCTCCCGGATCCCGTGGCGACGCTCGAAGCCACCAAGGTCCTCGTCGCGGAGGGCTTCCAGGTCCTCTGCTACACCAGCGACGACCCGATCATGGCCCGTCGCCTGAAGGAGGCGGGGGCCGCGTCGGTCATGCCCGCCGGGAGCCCGATCGGCAGCGGCCAGGGCGTGCTCAACCCCAACAACATCCGGATCATCCTGGAAGACCTCAAGGGCGACGACCCCAGCTACCCGGTGATCATCGACGCCGGCGTCGGGACGGCCAGCGACGTCGCCTTCGCCATGGAGCTCGGCTGCGACGGCGTCCTGCTCAATACCGGGATCGCCGGCGCGGCCGACCCGCTGCGGATGGCCCGCGCCATGAGGCTGGCCGTCGAGGCCGGTCGGCTGGCGGCGGGCGCCGGCCGGATCCCCAAGAAGTTGTATGCGACCGCGTCGAGCCCGACCCAGGGATTGATCGGGCGGAACTGAGTTCGTTTCGAGCCTCGCCCTCCTGGGCCGCTCCCCTAGCACGGACGACGCGCCGCATGGCACTGGACCCCGCCTCGATCCTCGGACCCGACGGCGCCGTGGCCCGGCGGCTCCCGCATTACGAAGTCCGAGACGAACAGCTCCAGATGGCCGACGCGGTGGCGCGCGCGATCGAAGGCGGCGGCCACCTGATGGTCGAGGCCGGGACGGGCGTCGGCAAGAGCTTCGCCTACCTCGTGCCGTCGATCCTGGCGGCCGTCGAGATGAAGAAGAAGGTGGTCGTCTCGACCCACACGATCGCGCTCCAGGAACAACTCCTGAGCAAGGACGTGCCGTTCCTGCGCTCGGTGATGCCTCAGGAATTCTCGGCCGTCCTGGTCAAGGGCCGGGGGAACTACGTCAGCCTGCGGCGGATGGACGTCGCGGCCTCTCGCGCCGGGTCGACCTTCCACAAGCCGGAGGAGTTCGACCAGCTCGCCGAGATGCGGCTCTGGGCTGCGAGGACCCAGGACGGCACCCGGTCCGATCTCGACTTCAAGCCGCTCCCCTCGGTCTGGGACGCCGTCCAGAGCGAGAACGGCAACTGCCTGGGCCGCGAATGCCCGCGCCACAAGGAGTGCTTCTACTTCCAGGCCCGCCGTCGCGTCTGGACGGCCAACATCCTGATCGTCAACCACGCCCTGTTCGTCAGCGACCTGGCGATGCGCTCGGCCGGCTACGGCCTGCTGCCCGACTACGACGTGGCGATCTTCGACGAGGCGCACACGCTGGAAGCGGTCGCCGGCGAGCACCTCGGCATCCAGCTTTCGAACGTCGGCGTCGACTACACGCTGGCGCGGCTCTACAACGAGCGGACCAAGAAGGGGACGCTGGCGTTCTACGGCATGACGGACGCCGTCGCCCAGGTCCGGCGGGCGCGGACGGCGGCCGAGGACTTCTTCGAGGCCGTCTCGCAGTGGCATGCGCGGCAGGGGACCGCGACGGCCCGCGTCCGTCGGCCGATCGAGGTCTCGGACGCGCTCCCGGAAGAGCTGCGCAAGCTCTCGACGGCCATCGACCGCGGGGCCGAGGGGATCGAGTCGGCCGAGCATCACGTCGAGCTGTCCGCGGCCGGCGAGCGCTGCGAGGCCCTGGCCGACCAGGTCCAGGGGTGGGTCCGCCAGGGCATCGAAGATCAGGTCTACTGGGTCGAATCCGAGGCCGGCCCCCGACGCCGGGTGCGGCTGGCGTCGGCCCCCCTGGACGTCGGGCCGACCCTCCGGAAGATGCTCTTCGAGAAGACGTCGACGTGCATTTTGACCTCGGCGACGCTCTGCGTGGGCTCGCCGCCGCGATTCGACTTCCTCAAGTCGCGACTGGGCCTCACTCGCGCCGAGACGCTGGCCCTCGGCAGCCCGTTCGACTATCGGAATCAGGTCAAGATCCACCTGGCCCGGAACCTGCCGGATCCCTCGGTGCAGCCCCAGGACTTCGAGCGCGACGTCATCGGGGCGATCGCCCATTACCTGGAGCAGACGCAGGGAAAGGCGTTCGTCCTGTTCACCTCGTACAAGATGCTCGAGGCCGCCGCGCGGGCGCTCACGCCCTGGCTCGCCGAGCGCGACATCGCCCTGTTCGCCCAGGGCGACGGCATGCCGCGGTCGAAGATGGTCGAGGCGTTCAAGAGCGACCTCAACAGCGTCATCTTCGGCGCGGACAGCTTCTGGCAGGGCGTCGACGTGCCGGGAGAGAGCCTGTCGAACGTCATCATCGTCCGACTGCCGTTCTCGGTGCCAAGCCACCCCTTGCTGGAGGCGCGGCTGGAAGACATCCGACGACGCGGGGGCAACCCGTTCGTCGAGTATCAGATTCCCGAGGCGGTCATCAAGCTCAAGCAGGGCTTCGGCCGGCTCATCCGCAGCAAGTCCGACCGGGGGATCGTCGCGATCCTCGACCCCCGCGTCCTGACGAAGCCCTACGGCAAGACGTTCCTGAACTCGCTCCCCCCGTGCCCGAGGATCGTCGACCAGAACGACTTCGTCAAAAGGCCGGGCGGCCGGGCGGGATGAGGGAGGCGATCAAGCGGCCCCGACGTGCGTCGCGGCCTCGGCGCCGGGGGCGCACGCGGGGAGCAGGAGGGTGAACGTCGAGCCGCGGCCCTGCCGGCTCTCGGCGCGGATGCGGCCGTGATGCGCCTCGACGATGTCGCGGCAGACCGAAAGCCCGAGCCCGGTCCCGCCCAGGCCGGCGGCGTCGGGACCGCTCTTGGTCGAGAAGAACGGCTCGAAAATCCGCCTCAGATGCTCGGGCGCGATGCCGACCCCCTGGTCGGTGACGCTCAGCTCGGCCATCCGGCCCGAAGGGTCGAGTTCGAGCTTGAGCCGCACCACGCCGCCGTCGGGCATCGCCTGGCGGGCGTTGATGAGCAGGTTGATCAGGACCTGCTGGATCTGAGTCGCGTTGACCTTGGCGAAGGGCCGGTCCGCCGCCCGCAAGTCCAGGCGCACGTTGTGGCGGTTGAGGTCCTTGCCGATCAGCATCACGACGTCGTCCAACAGCCGGCCCAGGTCGACGGGCTCGCGATGGTTCGGGTCGCGACCCGGCCGAGACAGCCCGAGCATGCTCCCCGTGATCGTCGTCGCCCGCTGGGCGGCCTCCAGGATCCGCTTGAGCGCCCGTTCGCGATACTCGGGGTCGGGGTTGCGGAGCCCGAGCTTGGCGTAGTTGAGGATCGGGGTCAGGGCGTTGTTCAGCTCGTGGAACACGCCGCCGGCGAGGATCCCCAGGCTGCTGATCCGCTGGAGCGCGGTCACCTGGCGGCGGAGCGCCTCGATCTGGTCGAGCGTCGAGATCGGGGCGTCGGCCTCGGGGGTCGCCGTCTCGACGCCGGTTTCCGATGGGTTCTTCGTCTTGCGCGGCATGGGCCCGGCGACCTCCTGTCCTGGGTTGACGATCACCTTTCGTATCGGCTCGTTTTCGCGTCGAAATCACTTTGTCGACGCGTCCGGAGCGATCGTCGAGGACCGCGAAAGGACAGGGAAAGCTGGGCACGTCGCGACGGCTCGGCGCCGTGGCGCGGACGCGACAAACCGGGCGGCATGGATTATTTAAGCCGAGCGGTTTCGGCGTCCGAGTCGTGCGCCACGGTCTTGACGTTCCAGTCCCAGGGGATGAGGCGGATGCCGTTGGTCAGGAGGACGCGGGGGACGGCGTCGAGGTCGGCGCTCATGACGGGCGGGTTGACCTTGCGGCCGTCGCTCCAGTAGCCGAGGTGGGTGAACGCCTCGGCGTCGGCCGCGGCCTCGTCGAGCGTCTCGCCGGCGAACGCGGCGGCGAGGGTGGCGTCGGCGACCCGCCAGAAGCCTGCGCGGTCGAGCGCGTTGACCTCCCCTTTGCTCATCTGGAAGGACCGCAGGATGCCCTCGCCGTTGTCCATCTTGGGGTTCGCCCCCGAAGGCGCGGTGTGCTCGGCGATCAGCGGCGGGAACCCGTGTCGGTCCGAGCGGAAGAGGAGGAACCGTTTCCGCGAACGCGGCACGGCCGTGGCCTGCGAGAAGATCTGGCGGCCGCGGAAATCGCCGACGAGGACGTCTTCCTCGCCGACGGCGACGATCAAAAGCGTCGACGCCGGGATCCGACTGAACGAGGGCTCCCGGGTGGGCAGCACCTCGCCCGGGAAGAAGACCATGGTCGCCTTGATCGGCGGCAGGAGGTTTCTCGGATTCGCCGAGAGCGCCGTCAACTGCGCGGCGAGGTTGCCGCCGGCGGAATGGCCGATCAACGCGAAGCGATCGAGGTCGGGGCGGACGTGGCCCTTGCCGGATTCCAGGACGGCGAGCGCGTCCTGGATGGCGTACAACGCGTTGGGCAGGAAGTCGCGGGGCAGGGTTCCCACGTCGTTCTGATAGCGCGGGAAGATGACGATCGAGCCGTTGCGGACCAGGTGATCGATCCAGGCCCCGTAGATCGCCGGGTTCACCGAGAACCAGCCGTGCAGGAAGACGACCACAGGCGCGCGCGCAGGCTTCGGCTCGGCCGGCTCGTACATCCAGTAGGATCGAGGGCCGGTGCCGATCTCGAAACGTGCGACCCGCGCGTGCGAGGCCGGGGCCTCGGAAGCCCCTCGCGTCATGCCCGAAAGTTCGTCCCCGGCGAGGGCCGGGGCGTGAGACATCAGGGCGAGCGCGAACGCGCCCGCGAAAACGCTTCGCAACGCTTGATTCATGGCCGTCCCTGGCTTTCTCCGCCGGACGTCCCGTCCGGCTGGCCGATCCATCCCTGGTCGAATGACGGGACAGTCTGCCTAACTTGCGCCGGCTGTCAATCTCAGTGGGCGGTCCAATCGCTCGGCCGGGATCAGGAGAGGAAGCAACCCCGGAGCGGCCCGTCCTCGTCAAGGAGTGTGATCGCCCTCTCGACGGCCCGCTCTTGAGACAAAACGGTGTAAAACTCGTCCTTGATGGAGGGTGCCATGCGGATGGCCTGGATCCACTCGTCGCGCGAGAAAGGGTCGGAGCGGATCAGGGTCCAGAAGCCGGTTCGCTCGAACAGCTCGTCGATCTTCGAGCTTTCGTTGACCTGGACCAAACTCATCAGGTACGTGGCCACGCCCACCTGGAGGCCATGAAGGCGGGGTCGTTTGGAGAGGGAATCGAGGGCGTGCGAGATGAGGTGTTCGCTGCCGCTGGCCGGCCGCGACGACCCGCAGATCTCCATCGCGATCCCGTTGAACATCAGCGACGTGCTCAGCAGCCGCGCGCCCTGGATGTCGAACGAGGGCTGGCCGAGGTACTGGTAGACGGTGGCGTCGGAGAGCAGGGCGGCGAAGTCGTCCACCGGCTCGCCGACGGCGTGGAAGGCCAGCTTCCAGTCGTGGATCGCGGTGATCTTCGACGCCAGGTCGCCGACGCCCGACAGCCAGAGCGGCCTGGGCGCGTCCTTGCAGACGTCCAGGTCGACGATCACCCCGAAGGGGAGGGCGGCCGCCAGGGACTTCCGGCGACCCTGGACCGTCAGGCTCGACTGCGGGCTGCAGAAGCCATCGTTCGAAAGCGAGGTCGGCGTGGCGTAGTAGGGGAGCCGAGCCAGGAAGGCGACGTACTTGGCCACGTCGAGCGCCTTGCCGCCGCCCAGGCCGATGACGGCCTTGGTCTCCTTGCGGACGGCCTGGAACAACTCGGCCGCCCGCTCGAACGAGGCGTCGTCGACCTCGATCCAGTCGTCGCAAGCCACGCCGTTCTCGACGAGGCTCGCCCGCACGCGCTCCACGTACGCCGGGACCATTCCCTGGCTCACGAGCACGATCGTGCGGAGGTGGTCGTTCCGTTTGAGGTAGAGTCCCAGCCGATCCAGGGCCCCCGACTTGACGCGCACCAGCGACGGGATGGCGATCTGCGTCCTCACGGTCGCGGGCTCCCCGCCGGCCGGCATAGGGCTCGTGCCACGTCCGACCAGCGCTCGTACCGCACGAACCCGAGCCCCTCCTCCTTCAACACCCTCGCCAGGTCGCCGCGGGCGAAGCGGAGGTCCTCGGGGACGAGCCGGGCCGCCTCCTGATCCGGGAAGCCGTCGCCGGCGAACGCGACTCGACGGCCTTCGGAGAGGCCCTGGCGGACGACGCCCGCCTTGTCGACGCCCAGCTCGCGCGAGAAGAACGGCCCGGGTGGGGGCAGCTCCATCAGCAGGCCTCGACCGGCCACGAAGCGGCCCGGGTTGGAGTAGACGGGGATGTCGACGCCCGCCTCGCCGAGCAGAATCTGGATGTACCACGCGCAGCCCGCCGACGTCACGACGACGTCCCAGCCGGCCCGATCCAGCTCCCCGAGGCATTCGGCGAGCCGGGGCTCCAGGCCCATCCGATGGACGACGTCGAGCACGGTCTCCTCGTCCTCGCGGATGTGGGCGAAGTACGCCCGGAGCGCCTCGAAATGGGTCAATCGACCCGCGCGATAGTCTCCCCAGTAATCCGGCAGGCCGGCCGGCAGCAGCTCCTTGATGGCGAGCTGATAGAAATCCTCGCGCGTCAGGGTGCCGTCGAAGTCGCTGACCAGCAGCGACCGGTCGGGCGGAGCGGGCGTCGGGGCATCGGGCATGTTGCGAACTCGGCGCTGGGACCACTCGCCGCCGAGCTTCGGCTCGTCGACTTGACCGGAATTCCTGGGCCTTCCATAATACCTTCTAAGTTGAAAGTCTCGGGAGTTTTCCCGAATTGGGAGGGGCCTGGTCGTGACGCGGGGACATCGGCCGAGAATCCTGGTAGCCCGAGTGCTGGGGATCATCCTACTGATCCCGGGCCTGCTCCAGGTTCCGCTCCCCCAGGCCGATTTCCACATCGTCCGACACCGCCACGGCATGGGCGAGGTCTGCGCCCAGCACGACCACCTCCTGCGGTGGCATCCCCAGGCCGGCGACGGCGAGGCCGTCGCGGTCTTGCACTGGCACTGGCTCTTGCCGAAGTATCTCGACCCTTCCGCGCTCGACGCCGATGGCCGCGCCCTGCCGGCGCTCCACGCCCACGACGGCGAGACCGCTTCCCCCGATCGAGCCGCCGCGCCCATGATCGTCGGCGAGGATCGCGGTCGAGACGTCGGCCGCTGCGACCTCGATTCGGGGATCGCCTCCTTATCGGCCGACCTCGCCTGGATCGGCCACGACCCGCCTCATCCATCGGCCTCGTCATCTCGACGCGGCGGGCCCGCGGACGGAAGACCGTGCGTGACGGCCCTCTCGCGGCTCGTCCGCTGGAATTGCTGACCCCTCTCGGCCCCGCGACGGCGCGTGCGCGCATCGTTCGCTGAACGCGATCGACGGCGCGACGAGGCTCTCGCGAGCGGCCGGCCCATCCGGCGCGCGGGATCGGTCCCGATCCGTGCGCCCGTCGACGACTGGATGTGGTTGAGGTCACCTCGGCGATCCCTGCGGAGTCCCTTTCAATGTCCCTTGCGCTCTCGCAACGTCTCGCGACCGGTAGGCGTCCCCGGCCGTACCTGGTCCCCTGGTGCGTCGCCGTGGTGTTGCTGATCGTCCTGGTGCTCCATCTCACCATCGACTTGCCCGGACATCTCACCAGGATCGGCGCCGCACCGAACGCGGTCGCGGCCGGCGCAGCCGCGAGTCCACCGGAGGCCTCGCCATCGCCCGGGACGGTGAGCTTGTCGGACGTGAAGTTGAAGGCGGCCGGCGTGACGACGGACAAGGTTCGCGCCGATCACTTGCCCACGGAGCTGGGCGTCGCCGGCAAGATCGAGGTCAACGCCGACCGCCGCGTCGAGGTCCGCTCCCGCGCCCCGGGGATCGTCCGCGAGGTCCACGCGCTCCTGGGGCAGAAAGTCAAGAAGGGCCAGCTCCTGGCGACCCTCGACAGCCCCGACATCGGCACCGCCCGGCTGAACCTGCGCGCCCGCCAGCGCGAGCTGCTCACCGCGCGCATCGAGGCCGGCTGGAAGGATCAGATCGCCGGCACCGTCGCGCAGCTCATCCCCGAGATCAGCAAAGGGGTCGATCCCGAAGTCCTGGAGAGGGAGTACGCCGACAAGCCCCTGGGGAGTTTCCGCGGCCTCCTGCTCCAGACCTATTCCGAGTTCGACATCGCCAGCCACGAGGAGGAGAAGACGCTCAAGCTCCGCAGCGAGCAGGTCATCGGCGAGCATCCCGCGGTCGTGGCGAAGCACACCCGGCAGGGCCTGCAGGCCAAGCTCTTCTCGACGATCGAGCAGGCCAAGTTCGACGCCGCGCAGCAGCGGCGGCTGGCCGAGCAGGCCCGACAGCTCGCCGAGTCGGCGGTCGTCGACGCCGGCCAGCGGCTGCGAATCCTCGGCGTCGACGAGGACATCCAGGCGCTCCTGGACCACGCCGAGGACGCCCAGAAGGCGGCCAAGGACGAGGACGTCACCGCCTATCGCATCAACGCCCCCTTCGACGGCACGATCATCACCAAGTCGGCGGTGCCCAGCCAGCGCGCCGACACCATCGACCTGCTCTTCACGGTGGCCGACCTCGGCGACGTCTGGGTCACGGCCAACATCCCCGAGTCGGACCTCGCCAAGATCCCCACCATCGAGGGCGGGCCCGTCCGGCTCACCGCCACCGCCTACCCCGACCGCGTGTTCGAGGCCAGGCTCCTCTCCGTCGGCGCGATCCTCGACCCCACGACGCGGACGGTCCCCCTGCTGGCGCGGACGGAGAATCTCGAAGGCCTGCTCCGGCCCGGCATGTTCGCGCGCATCCTCTTCGACGGCCCGGTCAACGAGGCGGCCCTGACGATCCCGGCCGGCGCGCTCGTCGAGATCGAAGGCCGTCCGGCCGTCTTCCGGCCGACGGGATCGGCATCCGAAGCGCCGTCGTTCGCCTTGCATCACATCGAGATCGGACGTCAGCTCGGCGACCGCATCGTCGTCAAGTCCGGCCTGAAGGAGGGCGACGCCGTGGTCGCCAAAGGGGCCTTCGTCCTCAAGAGCGAGCTGATCCTCCAGAACGAGGGCGACGAGGACTGACGGACCGCCGTCGTCGTCGCATCCGCCCTCACCCCCGCCTGGAGGCTCCTGCAAGGTCATGCTCAACGCCGTCATCGAGTGGTCGCTCAAGAACAAATTCTTCGTCCTGGTCGGGACCGCGCTCGTCGCCGCGATGGGCGTCTACGCCGCGCTCAACCTGCCGATCGACGCCATCCCCGACCTGACCAACGTCCAGGTGCAGGTCATCACCGAGGCCCCCGCGCTCTCGCCGCTGGAGGTCGAGTCGCTGCTCTCCTTCCCCGTCGAATCGGCCATGAGCGGCCTGCCCGACGTCGAGCAGATCCGCTCGGTCTCCAAGTTCGGCATCTCGGTCGTGACGATCGTGTTCCACGAAGGGACGGACATCCTCCGGGCGCGACAGCTCGTCAGCGAGCGCATCCCCCGGGCCGCCCAGTCGATCCCGACGAACTACGGCACGCCCAGCCTGGGGCCGATCGCCACGGCGCTCGGCGAGGTCTTCCAGTTCCAGGTCAAGGCCGAGGCCGGCTCGTCGATCTCGGCCATGGAGCTGCGGTCCATCCTCGACTGGTTCGTCTCCTACCAGCTCCGCAAGGTGCCGGGCGTCACCGAGATCAACGCCCACGGCGGCGAGCTGAAGACGTACCAGGTGGAGGTCGACCCCGACAAGCTGGGCGAGTACCGGCTCTCGATCACCGACCTGTTCGCAGCCCTTCGCGACAACAACGCCAACGCGGGCGGCGGCTACCTCGTCCACGAAGGCGAGGCGCGATACATCCGCGGCGTGAGCCAGGCTCGATCGGCCGAGGACATCGCGGCGATCGTCGTCGACGAGCGCGACGGCGTGCCGGTGACGGTCGGCAGCGTCGCCTCGGTGCATCCGGCGCCCATGATCCGCTCCGGCCTGGCGACCCGCGACGGCCAGGGCGAGATCGTGGTCGGCCTCGTGATGATGCTCATCGGCCAGAACGGCCGCAGGGTCGTCCAGGACGTGAAGGCCGAGGTCGCCGAGATCCAGAAAGCCCTCCCCAAGGGCGTGACGATCGAGCCCCTCTACGATCGCACCCACCTGATCCGCGACACGCTCGACACCGTCTTGCACAACCTGGCCGCGGGAGGCGTCCTGGTCATCGTCGTGCTCCTGGCGATGCTGGGGAACCTGCGAGGGGGGCTGATCGTGGCGATGGCGATCCCGCTCTCGATGCTCTTCGCCGCCGACGTGATGTACCTGACGGGCGTGTCGGCCAGCCTGATGAGCCTGGGCGCGATCGACTTCGGCCTGATCGTCGATTCCAGCGTCATCATGGTCGAGAACTGCGTGCGGCGGCTCGCCCACGAAGGGGGGACGCGTCCCAAGGAGGACATCGTCCGCGACGCCGCCGTCGAGGTGCGCAAGCCGACGATGTACGGCGAGCTGATCATCACCACCGTCTACCTGCCGATCCTGGCCCTGCAGGGCCAGGAGGGCAAGCTGTTCCGCCCCATGGCGCTGACGGTCGTCTTCGCGCTGGCGGGCTCGCTGGTCCTCTCGCTGACGTTCATGCCCGTGATGGCCGCCCTCGGGCTCGGCTCGAAGCCGCAGGAGAAGGAGATCTGGCTGGTCCGTTGGCTCAAGCGAGCCTACGCCCCCGTCCTGGATCGCTTCCTCGCGCACCCCTGGTTCGCGCTCGGGACGGCGCTGGCGCTCGTGATCGCGAGCCTGCCGGTCGCCAGCAACCTGGGCGCCGAATTCATGCCCAAGCTCAACGAGGGCGACCTGCTGATCGAGGCCGTCCAGATCCCGTCGGCCCCCCTCGAACGGTCGGTGACGATCTCGACGCAGATCGAGAACCTCTTGAGGACGTTCCCCGAAGTGAGGACCGTCTACTGCAAGACCGGCCGGCCCGAGATCGCCAACGACGTGATGGGCGTGCATCAGACCGACGTCTGGACGATGCTCAAGCCGCGCGAGGAGTGGCGCGCGGGCCTGACTCGGGACGAGCTGATCGAGGAGATGGACGCCCTGCTGGGCGAGAACGTCCCGGGCGTGAAGTTCGGCTTCAGCCAGCCGATCGAGATGCGCGTCAACGAGCTGGTCGCGGGCGTCAAGAGCGACGTCGCCGCGCTCATCTACGGCCCCGACCTCGACGTCCTCCGCCGCAAGGCGGCCGAGGTCGAGCGCGTGCTGGCGAAGATCCCCGGCGCGCACGACGTCAAGGTGCCCTCGGCGGGCCGCCTGCCCCTGCTCAAGATCGCCGTCCGCCGCGACCAGCTCGCGCGCTACGGGATCAAGGGTTCGGACGTGCTCGACGTCGTCTCGGCCCTCGGCGGCACGACGGTCGGGACCGTATTCGAGGGCCAGATCCGCCGCCCCTTGCAGATCCGCCTGCCGCTCGCCTGGCGCGACGACGCCGAGCGGATCGGCTCGATCCGGATCGTCGACGCGATGGGCCGGCCGATCCCGCTGAAGGACCTGGCCGACATCGCCATGGAAGAGGGGCCGAGCGAGGTGGAGCGCGACAACATCGAGCGCCGGGCCTACGTCGGCGTCAACGTCCGCGGCCGCGACCTCGCCGGCTTCGTGCACGAGGCCCAGCGCGCGGTCGCCACGCAGGTGACGTTCCCCCCCGGCTACCTCGTCCGCTGGGGCGGGCAGTTCGAGCACCTGGAGTCGGCCGAGAAGCGCCTCCTGATCGTCGCGTCGGTCGCCCTGGTCCTGCTGTTCCTGCTGCTCTACAGCTCGTTCCACTCGGTCCGGCTGTCGCTCCTGATCTTCACGGCGGTGCCCACGGCCGCCACGGGGGGGATCTTCGCACTGGCGATGCGCGGGCTGCCGTTCTCGATCTCGGCGGCGGTCGGCTTCATCGCCCTCTTCGGCGTGGCCGTCCTCAACGGACTCGTCTGGGTGAGCGCGGTGGAACACCTGAGGGCCGACGGGCTGGAGGCGCACGAGGCGGCCCGAGAGGCCTCGATCGTGCGGCTGCGGCCGATCCTGATGACGGCCCTCGTCGCCGGCCTGGGGTTCATCCCGATGGCGCTCGCGACCACGCCCGGCGCCGAGATTCAGAGGCCCCTGGCCACCGTCGTGATCGGCGGCCTCTTCACGTCGACACTGCTGACTTCGCTGGTGCTCCCCTCCATCTACCCCTGGTTCGCCCCCACGGAGTACACGCACGCCGGCGAGTGAAGGCGGGGCCGGAGCCGACGACGCCCCGCGGCCCGGCGATCGCCTAAGACCCTCACTACGCTTTCAATTTAAGGTGCGTCACCGAATGGACCTGTCGGAGCCCAGATGGATTCGAGGGCGTCTTCGAGGATCCCGAACCTACGGAAGACGTCCAGGATCGTGAACCGGCGGCGGATGAAGTACGCCTGCTCGAATGAATCGCGAAGCCGACGAGACGAGATCCCGATCGCCTCCGGCCGATCGGGGCAGCCGGCCGCGCGAAGGAGGTCGCGAGCCTCGGCGAAGGGGATCAGGTGCCGGGCCAGACGCTCTCGCAGGGCGGGCCACTCGCGCTGAAGGCGGAGGAGCTGATCGGCGAGTTCGTCGGGCGAGGGATGCTTGGCCCTCGTCTCCTTGGCCGCCTTGCCGGCGAGCGCGTCCGAGACGAAGAGTCTCGCGATGCGCCGATCGTCCTGCTCGAAGGTGGGCCAGGCGGCCACGGCGCGGCCGACGTCGATTGTTTCCAACTCGCGAGCGAGCAGGTCCTGATACAACGCCAGGGACGCCAGCGTGCCGATGCCGACCTTGAAGCCGTGCGACGGCGCGACGCCGCGGAAGATGTGATCCTGCATGTCCCAAAGGTGGCTGAACTGGTGCTCGGCCCCCGAGGCCGGGCGGCTGGTCTGATGGGCCTGCATCGCGAAGCCGCATATCAGCAACCCGGAGACCAGCCCGCGCAGGGCGTCCGGATCGTGGGACGCCACTCCCGCCGGCGAGCCGATCCAGGACCTGAGCCGGCCCTGGACCGTCTGCCAGACGTCGGGATCGATCGGCTCGACTCCGGCGGCCTCGGCGAGGGTCCAGTCGGCACCGGCGACGTTCTTCGCCAGCAGGTCGGCGTAGCCCGAGGCGTTCATGCCGTCGGGGGCCCCGGCGATGACTTCGAGATCGGCGACGACGGCGCGGGGGCCGGGGCAGTCGAAGGTCTGTTTCGAGCCGTGATGCGTGATCGACGCCCCGAAGGCCGTGTATCCGTCCATCGAGGCCGCGGTGGCGACGGTCATGTAGGGTCGCCTCAGACGATGCGCGACCAGCTTGGTCAGGTCGTTGATCGTCCCCGAGCCGACGGCGACGGGGACGGCCTCCAGTTCCCTCAGCGCGGCCTCCAGCCGCTCGACGTCCTCGAAGTCTGCGCGCACGTCCGTCCCGAAGAGGAAGGGCGTTTCATAGGAGACGCCCTCGCGCTGGAAGGCGGCCAGCACGTCGCGGCCCGCGGCCTCGAACGTGTTGGCGTCGGCCACGATCACGGCGGCGGCCGACCCGAACGCCGAGGCGAAGCTCTCGGCCGCGATGTGGCGGAGGCCCTCGCCGACCGCGAGATGTCGCGTGTCGCGGGCCGCGCGAAGGGCCTTCTCCAGCAGCGGGGCGTCGGGCGAGGCGACCGTGATCATGCCTGCCTCCGGGTTCAGCGAACGTCGGCGAGGCGCAGGGACGTGGCGGCGTCGGGCGAGCCGCCATTCTGCCACGGCGCGGCCGACGACGACAACGGGTGGCGCGAGTCCAGACCGTCGCGAGATCGCCTCCGGCGCGGGATTTCAAGGCTCGACCGGGGTCGATCGGATGGCTTTGAAAAAAAGTAAAAGTCTCGCGTCGCGAATGCCGACGCGATTTCGACTTAAGCGGTTTTTCGATCTTGCCGGGATCCGGACGAGGGGATAGAAACTCCGCAGAACGGGGCCCGAAAGGGCTACGATAAGCCGAGGAAGACCGCCTTGAACGCCGACGCCCGCCGACCATACTGGAACGTAAGCGAGGCGGCCTCGACGCGGGTCTTCCCGGCATCCGTCGTTCGCGGCGAGGCTCGCGAATCCGGCTCGTCCGCCCTGGGGCGGGCGATGGATGAAGGAGTGCTCGGCCGATGATCGTCCGTTCGATCGCCGGGGGCGTGGAGGTCCTCGCGCCGGCGAAGTTGAACCTGTTCCTGGAGGTGCCGGGGCGTCGGCCCGACGGCTACCACGAGGTCGAATCGCTGATGGTGGCCGTCGACATGTTCGACGAGCTGACCTTCCGCGAGGAGGAGGGGGACGGCGTCGCGCTGGAGTGCGACGACCCGAGCCTGCCGGTCGACGGCCGGAACCTGGTGGTGCGTGCGGCCGAGCTTCTGAAGTCGGAGTCGGGTCATCGGTCGGGGGTGCGGATCGCCTTGAAGAAGGCGATCCCGGCCCAGGCGGGCCTGGCCGGCGGGTCGAGCGACGCGGCGGCGACGCTGGCGGCGCTGGATCGCCTCTGGGATTTGAAGACGCCCCCGGGACGGCTCGCCGAGATGGCGGGACGGATCGGCAGCGACGTGGCCTTCTTCCTGCACGGTCCGGCGGCGGTCTGCCGCGGTCGGGGCGAGCTGGTGGAAGACGTGTCCCTCCCGATCCCCCTGCATTTCGTCCTGGTCGCCCCCACCGTCGGCCTCAGCACGGCCGACGTCTACCGTCGCCTGAAACCGCCCCAAGAGCCCAGGTCGATCGGACCGATTTTGGACGCGCTGGCCCTCGGGTCCCCGTCCGAGCTGGGTCGCGGCCTGTTCAACCGGCTCCAGGGAGTCGCCGAGTCGATCCGTCCGGAGCTCGCCCGCGTGCGGGACGCCCTGGCGGGTCTGGATCCGCACCTGTGCGGGTCGTTGATGAGCGGCAGCGGTTCCGCCTATTTCGGCCTCGGCCGAGATCGCGAAGCGGCGGAACGCGCCGCGGAAGTCCTCAAGCCGCTCGGACTAGGATGGGTCCGGGCCGTGACCTGCGGCCCCTGAGCAGAGAACGCCTCGTAAAGGAGTACCGGCTGTGGAGATCACCGAAGTTCGCATCAAGCTCATGGAAGACAACTCGGGGAGCAACGAGCGGCTGCAGGCCTTCTGCAGCATCACGTTCGACGACATGTTCGTCATCCGGGACCTCAAGATCATCGAGGGCGCCAAGGGCTTCTTCGTCGCCATGCCCTCGCGGAAGCTCACCGACCGCTGCCACAACTGCAGCACCAAGAACCACCTCCGGAGCCGCTTCTGCAACCAGTGCGGATGCCGACTCGACGAGAACCGCGCCCTGCGCGACGCGGACGGGCGCGCCAAGCTCCACGCCGACATCGCCCACCCGATCAACTCCATGTGCCGCGAGAAGATCCAGGCCGCCGTGCTCGCCTCCTACGCCGAGGAGCTCGAACGAGCCAAGATGCCGGGCTACGTCTCGCGCTACGACGACTACGAGACCGACGACTTCGAGATGCCGTTCGACGGCCACGCCCCGGCCGCCCACGCCGGCGAGCCCCCGCTCCGTCGCGGCCCGCTCCGCGGCCACACCCAGCACTCGCGGGCCGGCCAGTCGATCCTCCGCGGCCCCCACGTCGCCCATCGCAAGGAAGGGACGCCCGAAGGCATCGCTTCCGAGCAGCACCGCGACGGCACGTTCGGCAACGGCCTCTGAGTCGACCCACCGACCGCGATCGAAGCCCCCAAGCCGGGTCCGACCTCAGCCTCGTCGAGGCTGGCGTCGGCCCCGGCTTTTTTCGTTTTCGATGGCGTCGCCTGGTCCCGGAAGCCCATAATTCGATGGCTGGCGACGACGAACGTCGCACGCGTCATCGAGCCCGGCTCGTCCGCTGGCGCGGAGGCACCCACATGGCGACGGATTCGACGCTCACCGTCCAAGAGAACCTCGGCGATCCGTCCGCCTCGCCGCCCGCGCCGACCACCGTCGTGCGGCTCTTTCGCCTGGCGAAACGGTTCCTACTCCTGACGGGGCTGATCCTCTTGGGTTTCTTCGCCGCCCTGTACGCCTTCCAGGCGAGCCTGATCTTCCCCGGCTCATCATCCCAGGGAAAGCCCGAGTCCGTCGTCCGCGCCGGGGTCGGCGAGGAACTGGTCAAGCTGCCCACGCCCGGCGGCCAGGTCGTCGCCCTGTTCAGCCCGGCCCAGGATCCCGACGGCATGCCGCTGGCGGACGCCGCGTCGCGGCCCGCGCTCGTCTTCTTCTACGGCAATGCGATGTGCCTGGCCTACTCGTCGCTCGAGCTCGACCGTTTCCGGCGGCTGGGATTGAACGTGATCATCCCGGATTACCTTGGCTACGGGATGAGCGGCGGCAAGCCGTCGGAGGTCGGCTGTCGCCAGACCGCCGAGGCTTGCTACGAATTCCTCCGGTCACGCGGGTTCCCGGCCGAACGGATCGTCGTCGGCGGCTGGTCGCTCGGGGGCGCGGTGGCGATCGACCTGGCCTCGCGGCGGACCGTCGGCGGGCTCTTCGCGTTCAGCACGTTCACCAGCGTCCGGGGCATGTCCCGGACCTTCTTCCCGCTGCCGCCGCCCGCCTTCCTGTTCATCGACAAGTTCGACAGCCTGTCAAAAATCCCCAAGCTGACCTGCCCAATCCTCCTGGGGCACGGACGCCGCGATCCCCTCGTCCCGTTCCGCATGTTCGAGCGCCTCGCCGCCGCGGCGAAGTCACCGCCGGCGAGGCTCGTGATCGACCAGGCCGAGCACAACGATTTCCTCGACCTGGCCGGCCGGCGCATGGATCAGGCGATCCTCGATCTGGCGGCGAAGACGGATCGCTGAGGCCTCCTCGGCGATTCGAACCCTGGCCGACGCGTCTCGTCCTCAACTCAAGGCGGCGACGGCCCCGCGGAAGATCTTCAGGCCATGTCCTTCCGGGCCCAGGGCGTCGCCCAGGCGTGTCCAGCGGGGGTGGTGCAGCGGGGAGACGAAGCGCTCGGGATGGGGCATGAGGCCGAAGATGCGGCCGGTCTCGTCGCAGACTCCCGCGGCCGCAAAAGGAGAGCCATTCGGGTTCGCCGGATAATCCTGGGTCGGCTCGCGTCGGGCGTCGGCGTATTTCAGGACGATCCGGCCGGCGTCGTCGAGCTTTCCCATAACCGCCGGATCGGCGAGCAGGAAGCGTCCCTCGCCGTGCGCGACCGGGAGGTCGAGCGGCTCGGTGAACGACACGAACGGCGAAAGGCCCGGCCGGGGCAAGAGAGTGATCCAGCGCGCCTCGAAGCGGCCCGACTCGTTGTGGGCGAGAGTCGCGGGGCAGGGGGCCTCGCCGCCGGGGAGCAGTCCGCATCGGACCAGCACCTGGAAGCCGTTGCAGATCCCCAGGATCAGGCCGCCGCGGTCGTGGAACCGGCGCAAGGCGTCGCCCAGCCCGCGAGCCAAATGCGTGGCCAGGATGCGGCCGGCGCCCAGGTCGTCGCCGTAGGAGAAGCCTCCCGGGATGGTCAGGATCTGGAACAGGTCGAGCGCATGCGGCTCTTCCAGCAGGCGGCCGACGTGCCAGGTCTCGGGCCGGGCCCCGGCGCGGCTCCAGGCCTCGGCCGTCTCCTCGTCGCAGTTCGTCCCGGGCGCCCTCAGCACGATCACGCGAGGCGTGGCCATAACGGTCTGGATCCCTTTCGATGTCGCCGTCGAACGGTCGGAGGATGTCGGGTCAGTAGGAAGGATCGGCCGACCCGTAGGAGGACGACGATTGGTAGTCGGGCTCGGCGGCGCGATAGGCGAGGTTGCGTCGGAGCAGTTCGGATTCGTAGACCTGGACGACGAAGTCGGCCGCGATCTTCAGCCGCGACGAGGTCCCCTTGGCGGGGAAATCGGCCGGCGACCCCTTGCGGAACTCGGCGACGCCGACGTGCTTGGCGCGGCTCTTGACGTAGTTGATCCCCGGGATGCCGTCGGCGTCGCCCGAGATCAGGAGGGCGATGTCGTACGTGTCCTGGAGCGCCACCATGTCGACGGCGAGGCTGGTGTCGAGCCCCTTCTCGTTGACCGTGTGATGCAGCAGGTCGACCTTCCAGTGGCCTTCCTGGCGGATCTCGACGAAGTCGGTGGCCGACTGGACGCCGTGGTAGAACCGCTTCTTGCGTTCGAGAGCCCGCCGCTTGCCGTCGTACCACTCGCGGGTCTCGGCGAAGCAGAGGCCCCAGGCCTCCTCCATCCGCCGTTCCGGCGACAGGTCCGGATGGCGCCGGACCACGTCCTCGACGTACGCGTCGCGAAGCCGGGGGTTGACCTCGAAGCGGGCCCGGAGCCGGGCCTCGGCCTTGGGATCGTTGAGGTCCCACTCGTCCATCTTGCCGACCACGTACCAGTAGATCCGCGAGTGCTGGGCGGTGGGCCAGTTCGAGCCCTCGGCGAACGTCCGGCCCCAGTAGTGGACGCTCTGTTCGAACACGTGCCGATAGAATGCGCCGTAGTCGTCGACCCTCAGATTCAGATGCTTCAACACGCCGTCCAGATTCGAACCGTCCACGAAGGTGACGAACCTCAACATCATCCCAATCCCCTCAACATATCGACTATATCATTTAAAGATTCATCCATAACGATGCGCCCCCGGGGCGGGCGCTCCATGTTCGGCTACCAGTCCAGGGGGCGGCGCCAGGCCGCTTCCATGTCGTCGAGCGAGGCGTCGAGGACGCGGCCCCCCTCGAGGCCGTCGACCACGAGGCGGGGCGCCGCGACGGTCGAGCCGAGCTTCGCGAACGGCAGCCCGGCGAGCGCCTCGGCGAGCGCTTCGAAGCGGGCGGGTTCGACTTCCAGCAGGAATCGCGAGGGCGACTCCGAGAAGAGCAGGGCGGCGTCGGAGGACGCCCCGGCGTCCCGGGGCGCGTCCCGCAGGGAGACCTCGGCGCCGATCCGGCCGGCGAAGGCCGATTCGGCGAGCGCGACGGCCAGGCCGCCCTCGCTGAGGTCGTGGCAGCTTCGAACCAGTCCCTGCGAGATCGCCCGATGGAGGGCCTTGAAGATGGCCAGCCCGAGCTTGGCGTCGACCGCCGGCACGACGCCGCCTTCGAGACGACGGGCTTCCGCGAACAACGAACCGCCGAATTCGAGCCGGGTCGTCCCCAGCAGGACGATCAGGTTGCCGGCGGCCTTGAAGTCCATCGTCGTGCAACGGCGGACGTCGGGCACCTGGCCGATGGCGCTGATGAGGAGCGTGGGGGGGATCGCGAGGCTCTTGCCCTCGTGGGCGTACTCGTTGTACAGGCTGTCCTTGCCCGAGATGAACGGCGTCCGATAGGCGAGCGCCAGGTCGCGACAGGCCTGCGCGGCCCTGACGAGTGTCCCCAGGGTTTCGGGACGTTCCGGATTCCCCCAGCAGAAGTTGTCGAGGAGCGCGATGCGATCCGGGTCGGCCCCCACCGCGACGCAGTTGCGGACGGCCTCGTCGATGACGCAGGCGGCCATCGCGTAGGGGTCGAGCCGCCCGTACCGGGGATTGATCCCGCACGAGACCGCGAGCCCGCGATTCGAGCCGACGACGGGCAGGATCACCGACGCGTCGCCGGGCCCGTTCTCGCGCTCGCCGACCAGGGGTTTGACCACGGTGCGCGACTGGACCTCGTGATCGTACTGGCGGACGATCCATTCCTTGCTGCAGACGTCCCAGTGGCCCAGGATCGCCAGCAGATCGGCCGTGAAGTCGGCGGAGGCCGGGGCGTCGATCGCCCGGGGCTCCGGAGCCTTGTACGTCGCGGAGCGGACGACGTCGGGCCGACCCTCGTGGAGGAAGTCCATCGCCAGGTCGCCGACCACCTGGCCGTGGTAGCGGAGGGTGAGGCGGCCGGTGTCCACGAATTCGCCGAGGTCGGTGGCCTCGACGCCTTCCAGCTCGCAGAGGTCGCGGAACTCGGGCCACGATTCCGGGGGGACGGCGAGGACCATCCGCTCCTGGGCCTCGGAGATCCAGATCTCGGTGTAGGATAGGCCCTGATACTTGAGCGGGGCCTTCTCCAGGTCGACGACCGCGCCGGTGTCGGCGCCCATCTCGCCCACCGCCGAGCTGAAGCCGCCGGCGCCGCAGTCGGTGAGGGCGCGGAAGAGGCCCAGGTCGCGGGCCCGGACGATGACGTCGAGCACCATCTTCTCGGTGATCGCGTTGCCGATCTGCACGGCGCCGCCCGAGATCGACTCGCTCTCGCTCGTCAGCTCGACCGAGCTGAACGTCGCCCCGTGGATCCCGTCGCGACCGGTCCGGCCGCCGAGCGCGACGATGCGGTCGCCGGGCTCGACGCTCTTGAACGCCTTCCCGCGCGGCAGGACGCCGACGGTCCCGCAGAAGACCAGCGGGTTGCCCAGGTAGGCCGGGTCGACCGCGAGGGCGCCGTTGACCGTGGGGATCCCCATCCGGTTGCCGTAGTCGCGGACCCCGGCGACGACGCCCTTCAGGACGCGCTTGGGGTGCAGGACGCCCGCCGGCAGCCGGTCGGGCGACATGTCGGGCGGGGCGACGCAGAAGACGTCGGTGTTGCAGATCGGCTTGGCACCCAGGCCGGTGCCCAGGGCGTCGCGGATCACGCCGCCGATGCCGGTGTTCGATCCCCCGTAGGGATCGATGGCCGAGGGATGGTTGTGCGTCTCGACCTTGAAGCAGACGTCGTACTCGTCGTCGAACCGGACCACGCCGGCGTTGTCCGAGAAGACGCTCACGAGCCAGTCGAGGTCCAGCTCCTGGGTCGCCGAGAAGATCGTCCGCTTGAGCAGGTTCGCGATCGGCGCGCCGTCGAAGTCGATCCGGCCGCGCAGCGTCTTGTGGGAGCAGTGCTCGCTCCAGGTCTGCGCAAGCGTCTCCAACTCGCAGTCGGTGGGGTCGCGTCCCAGTTCACGGAAGTGGGCCTGGATCGTGTGCATCTCAGCCAGGCTCAGCGAGAGCTGGCCGTCCTTGCTGGTCTTCACGAGCGTCGCGTCGTCCATCGCCCGGATCGGGACGACGATCAGGGCGAAGTCGTAGGGGCGACCCTCCCCCAGATGATCGAGGTGAAGGGGGCCGACGACCGCCTGCTCGACGGCGTCGTTGGCCAGCACGCGCTGGATCAGCCGCGGCACCAGGTCCGCCGGACCTTCCACGCGGTAGCTGCGGATGCTCCGCGCCCCGTCGACCGCATACCCGAGGTCTCGCAACAGGGCCAGGGCGCTCTCGCCCTCGGGATCGGTCACGCCCGCCTTGGGGAAGACGTGGACGATGGTCGCGGCCAGCCCATCGGCGGCCGGGCAGGGCTCGACGCGGAAGGATTCCACCACGGGGTCGACGAGGACCTGCCGCGCCGCGTCGCCGAGTTCGGCGGCCGTGAGCGGCCCCTCGACGAGGAACCCTCGGCTGGCGGCGATGCGCCACGGGCCGGCCAGGCCCGATTCCAGGGCGTCCTGCGCGATGCGGAGGCCGGTCGAGTCGGGCCGATCGGACGCGGGGGCGATGTCGAGATGCCAGAGCATGCTTAATTTCAACAATTGAAAAGGTTTTTCAGAGGGTCGGCTGCGAAGGCTTCGTCGGGCTCGCCGCCGAGGCGGTCGTCCGACCTCCTGTCGAATTCGGCGCGACTAGGCTTCGGGCGGCTGCTGGGCTTCGAACAGGAGGCGACGGGCCCGGGCGTCGCTCCACCAGCGCCGGATCGACTCTTCGTCGTCGTTCATGAGGGCGTATTTGAGCGACGACAGCCGGTCCTGGAGCTTGGCCACGGCGTTCATCAGGGGGCCGCGGTTGTCCCGGAAGATCGCGGTCCAGAGTTCGGTGTCGGCCCCGGCCACGCGGGTCCCGTCGCGGAACGCGCCCGCGGCCAGCGGATGCCAGTCGGCCGGCACGGCGGCGGCCAGCGACGCCGCCAGCGCGTGGGGCAGGTGGCTGGTGTAGGCCACCACCTCGTCGTGCTCGGCGGGGCCCATCTCGACGATCCGGCAGCCCAGGCCCGCCCAGAACTCGCGCGCCCGCCGCAAGCGATCGGACGCGGTCCGGGCGGTCGGGGTGAGGACGCAGACGCGGTCCTGGTACAGGTCGGCCCGGGCGAAGGCCGATCCCGAACGCTCGGAGCCCGCGAGGGGATGCGCGGCGACGTACATCTCGGCCGCACGGGGGGAGGAGCGCTCGACGGCCTCGACGATGCCGCGTTTCGTGCTGCCGGCGTCGGTGATGAGCGCCGATCTCGGTGCAAGTTCGGCGGCGTGTCGGACGTCCTCGGCGATGCGGCCCACGGGGGTGCAGACGACGACGACGTCGGCCTCGGCCACGCCGCGGGAGAGATCGGTCGTCGCCCGGTCGATCACTCCTCGTTCTCTGGCCTGCTGAAGACTCGCCAGGTCGCGGCCCACGCCGACCACCTCGGCCGCCAGTCCGCGGGCGCGCAGGGCCAGGCCGATCGAACCGCCGATCAGACCGACCCCCACGACGGCCACAGTTCCCAGACGATCCAAGACTCGACCCCCGCCCCAGGATTCCTACGCCGCACGACCGGCTCGATCGTTCGGAAAGCCATGCGGCCCCGCGATTCGGTCCGTCCATCTTAGCGACATCGCCGGCGCGAAACGAGAGAGATTCGCAGGGGCCGGCCTGCGCGCGCAGCCTCAGGACTGGCCGATCAGCACCAGCTCCTGCAAGGCGTCGCTCATCGCCTGGGCCGACTTCCAGCGGGCCCTGGGCTGCTTCTGGAGGGCTTTCTGGAGGATGTTCTCCAGCTCCTCGGGGGCGTCGGGGCGGAACGCCCGCAGCGGGATCGGCGGCGATTCGAGGATCAGCTCGTACGAATTGGCCTGTCGGGGGTTGAAGCCGTAATAGGGGTATTCGTTCGTGAGCAAGTAGTAGAGCGTCGCCCCCGCGCTGTAGACGTCGGCCGGCTCCTTGACGTCGCGGAACTCGCGGATGTGGTCGGGCGAGAGAAACCCGGTCGAGCCGCCCACGTCCCCCTGCCGCGTCATCGTCGAGAAGAGGTTGCCTTCGGCGAAGCTCTTGGCGAGCCCGAAGTCCGACAACTTGACGCGCGGCCGGTGGACCGGGCCCATCACCAGCAGATTCGACGGCTTGACGTCGCGATGGACGAAACCCTTGCCGTGGGAATAGGCCAGGGCCGACAGGAGCTGACGGCCGATCAGCGCCACCGTCGCGACGGGGAGCGGCTGGAACAGACGGGCCCACTCCAGGGCGTTCCGGCCGTCCACGAACTCCATGATCAGCTGGTAGTGTCCGTCCACCTCGAACAAGTCGTAGAATTCGACGATCCCCGGATGCCCCTTGCCGCCGGGGGTCAGCAGATTCTTGAGGACGTGGATCTCGCGCCGGAAGTAGTTGAAGGCCTTGTCGTCGGCCGTCGCGTTGGCCAGCATCATCTTGATCGCCACGCGGCGGCCGGTGGAGAGCTGGGTGGCGCGATAGACCTCGCCCATGCCCCCTTCGCCGATCAGCTCGTCGATCAGGAAGTCGGGGTCCGTCTCGGGGAACCTCCGCCGCATGGCCCGGCAGGCCGAGCAGAGGTTGGCGTCGAGGGCGTCGATGTCCCCGGGGGGAATGACGCCAGTCGATTCGCCCGAGCCGGATTCGGCCGGGAGGAGCGGCGGGGAGATCCGGGCCCCGCAGCCGACGCAGGACGCCGCAACGGTCCCGCCGGGGTTGGACCCGAAGACCAGGACTTCGAGCGCGCTCTGGCCGGCGGTGATCACGTCCCCCTCGCGGAGCATGACGCGCTCGACTCGGAGGCCGTTGACCTTGGTGCCATTGGTGCTGCCCAGGTCGATCAGGTGGTAGACCTGTTCCTTTTTCTCGATGCGGAAGTGGTCGCGGGAGAGGAGCAGGTCGCGAACCATGGGGAAGGCGGCACGCGAGGAGCGGCCGACGATGAAGGGGTCGGACCGATCGATCCGCTGCTCCTCACCCGAATGCGGCCCGGACGTCACGCGCAGCAGCAGGTCCATGCGGCTCTCCGACGCGGCACCTCAACCTCACCGCCGTCATCCTTTCTACCAGATTCGGGCCCCGAGATGTATCCTTCGACGCGGAGGGCCGCCCCTTTCCGGCACCTTCGGATCAGGCGACGGGCTGCCTGACGGCCAGTTCGCGGAGGGCGCGAAGGTCGATCTTGCCGGTCCCGGTGATGGGGACCTCCTCGATCGACACGAAGTCGCGGACGGAGGGGATCCAGAGCCGGGGGACGCCCGCGGCCACGAGCCGGCGATGGATCTCGTCGGGGGTGGCGTTCAGGTTGGTGTAGAGGACGCACAGCCGCTCGCCGTGCTTGGGGTCCGGGATCGCCGTCACGGCCACCGCGTGCTCGTCGACGCCCGCGGCGGCCATGATCGCGGTCTCGACGCCCACGTGAGGGACCATCTCGCCGGCGATCTTCGAGAACCGGCTGATTCGGTCCGTGATCGTCAAAAAGCCGTCCTGATCCACGAAGCCCAGGTCGCCCGTGGAATACCAGCCGTCGATGAGCACCTTGGCGGTGGCCTCGGGCTTGTTCAGGTATCCCGGCATGACCTGGGGGCCCTTCACGCAGATCAAGCCGGTCGCGCCCGGCGGCAGGTCGGCTCCGGACTCGGGATCGACGGTCTTCACGGCCGTCCCGGGGACGGGAAGCCCGACCGTGCCCGGCCGATTCGCATAGATCGTCCGGCCGTCGGGGAGCTTCGCCGGGGCCGGCACGTTGACCGCGACCACGGGAGAGAGTTCGGTCGTGCCGTAGCCCTGCATGGGCTCGATCTTGAGGATCTCCTTGATCTCGCGATAGGTCTCGTCCTTGAGCTTTTCGGCGCCCAAGAGCAGGTGCTTCAAGGCGTGGAACTGCTGCGGGCTGCAGCTCTTGAGGTACATCCTGGTGAACGAGGGCGTCCCCGCGACCAGCGTGACGTCGTGCTCGTCGCAGAGCTTGCCGATCGTCCGGGCGTCGAGCGGGTTGAAGTGGTAGACCACCGTCTTGCCCAGGACGAGGCCCGTCCACAGGCCGATGGTGTACCCGAACGAATGGAAGAACGGCAGGATCCCCAGGATCACCTCCTGGTCGTCGAGGTGGATCTGCTCCTCGACCTGGTGGACGTTGCTCAGGATGTTGCGATGGGTGAGCATCACCCCCTTGGGGTCGCCGGTCGAGCCCGAGGTGAAGATCACCGTCGCCAGGTCGTCCAGCTTCCGCGTCCCCAGGCCCGGCATGAGGCGCTCGAGCAGGGCCATCGGCGCGAGCTTGCCCGTGAAGGCCGCGAACATCTTGTCGGTCGTCCGCACCTTGGCCGGCACGTCCTCCAGCATCACCAGGTCGACCTTCGGTCGGATGTGGCATTTCTCCAGGACCCGCGCCGACGTGATGACCTTGCGGATGCCGCACTGCTCGACGGCCGAGTCGACCATCGCCTGGTTCGTCGTGTAGTTCAGGTTGACCGCGACCTTGCCGAGGAGCCCGAGCGCCAGGTTCGCCACCGCGGACGGGACCATCGGCGGCAGCATCAGGCCGACGTATTCCTCTTCACCAAGCTCGCGGGCGAAGACCCGGCTGAGGGCCGCCGCACGCATCAGCGTCTCGCTATAGGTCAGCTTGGCCCCCGTGCTGTCGCGCATGGCGATTCGGCCGGGGATCCGACGAGCCTGGATGACGAACGCGTGCAAAAGCGAGCGCCACGCGGTCGGAAGCGGCGAAAGCGGCCGGAATATTCCGTGGCCATGCTCGCCCGGGCCCGAAACGTGACCTGCGACGGGATCGCTAACGCTCATGGACGGGGCTCCCGGAACGATCTCTAACACGACCCATGACCCTTACTTCCGGCGATGTGACGGGACCGCCCACTTTACGCGAACGACGGCGTCCCGACAACCTCGCCCTGGCGCGAAACATGCTTGTACCTTCCGGCCCAATCCGAGCGAATACGGAGTCGCGGGCCGGCAGCGCCTCGGTCCCGAGAGACGGAGCCCGATCCTTATCCATGGGACGCGCCGAGGCTCGCGGTCCAGGGCGATAATCAACACGTTCGCAACCCCCGGGCGAAGCGGGTACAATCACCCGCGTCGGGAGGTCCGGTCGTCATCCCGCCGATGCGTGGGCTTTCCCGTTCGTGACCGTGGCGAGGACGGACGATGATGAAGGTATTCGGGCGGATCGTGGGACTCGGGCGTCGCCGGTTCGGGCCGTCACTCGGGATCGCCGTCGCGGTCCTCGTCGCCGCGCATCCGAGGCCGATCGAGGCCGGCGAGCCGGGCGGGACCTCGCCCGCGACCAAGACCGTCGGCTTCAACCGCGACGTGCGGGCGATCCTCTCGGACAAGTGTTTCCAGTGCCACGGCCCGGACGAATCCCAGCGCAAGGGGAAGCTCCGGCTGGACACGTTCCAATTCGCCACGGCCCCCGCGTCGAGCGGAGATCCCGCCATCATCCCCGGCGACGCCGACAAGAGCGAGCTGATCCGCCGCGCGACCACCGACGATCCCGAGGAGCGGATGCCTCCGGCCAAGACCGGCAAGCCGCTCACGGCCGATGAGACGCAGACGCTCCAGAAATGGATCTCCGAGGGGGCCGAGTACGAGGGCCACTGGGCGTTCATCCCCCCCGCCCGGCCCGAGTCGCCCCAGGTCTCGCGGCCCGGGTGGGTCCGAAATCCGATCGACGCGTGGATCCTCAAGCGGTTGGACGGGGAAGGCCTGGCCCCGTCCCCCGAGGCCGACAAGGTGACGCTCCTGAGGCGGCTGAGCCTGGACCTGATCGGCCTGCCGCCGACGATCGCCGAGGTCGACGCATTCCTCGCCGACGACCGGGCCGACGCCTACGACCGCCTCGTCGACCGGCTGCTGGATTCCCCCCATTACGGCGAGCGCTGGGGACGCGTCTGGCTCGACGCCGCGCGTTACGCCGACTCCGACGGCTACGAGAAGGACAAGCCCCGCATCGTCCACTTCTACCGCGATTGGGTCGTCCAGGCGCTCAATCGCGACCTGCCGTACGATCGTTTCATCGTGGAGCAGCTCGCCGGCGACCTCCTGCCCAACCCCGACCAGGATCAGCTCGTCGCCACCGGCTTCCTCCGCAACTCGATGATCAACGAGGAGGGGGGCGTCGATCCCGAGCAATTCCGGGTCGAGGCGATGTTCGACCGCATGGACGCCGTCGGCAAGGCCGTCCTGGGCCTGACGATCCAGTGCGCCCAGTGCCACACCCACAAGTACGACCCCATCAAGCAGACCGATTATTATCGCATGCTCGCCTTCCTCAACAACGTGGACGAGTCCGCCGTCGCGGTCTACACGCCCGAGGAACGGAAGAAGCGCGATGAAATCGTCGCGACGGTCGCGCAGGTCGAAGACGACCTCCGCAAGTCCCACCCGGACTGGGCCGAGCGGATGCGTTCGTGGGAAGACTCGGTCCGCGACCCGGGGCCGAAGTGGAGCGTCGTCCGGACCGACGTCGACGCCAACAACGGCACGGGCCAGAAACATACGCTCCTGGAAGACGGCTCGATCCTGGCCTCGGGCTACGCCCCGACGATCCACACCGACGGCTTCACGGCGCTCAAGCCGGTCCCGGCCGTTGCGGCCGTCCAGCTCGAATTGCTGAACGACCCGAGCCTGCCGCTCTCCGGGCCGGGCCGCTCGACCAAGGGCCTGCTCGCCCTCACCGAGTTCCATGTCGAAGCTGCGCCGGCCGACAGGCCGAACGAGCGGAAAGAGATCGCCATCGTCCGGGCCACAGCCGACGTCGCGCCCCCCGAGGCCGTCCTGGATCCGATCTTCGACGACAAGAGCGGCAAGAAACGCGTCACCGGTCCCATCGCCTTCGCCTTCGATCGGAAGGTGGAGACGGCCTGGGGGATCGACGTGGGGCAGGGCCGTCGCAACGTCCCGCGCAAGGCGGTCTTCGTCCTCGACAAGCCGGTCGCATTCCCCGCCGGCGTGATCCTGACGTTCCGGCTGGCCCAGCAGCACGGCGGGTGGAACAGCGACGACAACCAGAACAACAACCTCGGCCGCTTCCGCTTCTCCGTGACCGAGGCGGCCGACGCCCAGGCCGACCCGACCCCCGCCCCGGTCCGCGAAATCCTGGCGATCGTTCCCGAAAAGCGGACTCCCGAACAAACCGCCGCCGTCTTCCGCCACTTCCGCACGACCGTGCCGGAATGGAAGGAGGCGAACGACCGCATCGAGGCCCTCTGGAAGCAGCACCCCGAGGGATCGTCGCAGCTCGTGCTTCGCGATCGCCCGCGCGAGACCCATCGCCTCGAGCGCGGGGACTTCCTCAAGCCGGCCGAGGTCGTCCAGCCGGGCATGCCGACCTTCCTGAACCCGCCGCCGTCCGATGCCTCGCCGTCGCGACTGACGTTCGCGGAGTGGCTCGTCGATCGCAAGGCTCCGACCACCGCTCGCTCGATCGTCAACCGGATCTGGCAGGCGTACTTCGGCACCGGCCTGACGTCGACGAGCGAGGACCTGGGATCTCAATGCGATCCGCCGTCTCATCCCGAGTTGCTCGACTGGCTTGCCGTCGAGTTCATGGATCGGGGCTGGAGCCTGAAGCAGCTGCACCGCCTGATCGTCGAGTCGAACGCCTACCGGCAGACCTCGCGTTCGACGCCCGAGCTGACGGCGAAGGACCCGTATAACCGACTGCTCGCCCGCGGCGCCCGCGTCCGGGCCGACGCCGAGGTCGTGCGCGACGTGGTCCTGGCGGCGGGCGGCCTGCTCGACCCGACGATCGGCGGCCCCAGCGTGAATCCGCCGGCCCCCGCATTCCTGTTCCTGCCGCCCGCGAGCTACGGCCCCAAGCCGTGGCCCGAGGCGACCGGCCAGGCGAAGTATCGTCGGGCGCTTTACACGTTCCGGTACAGGTCGATCCCCTATCCGATCCTCCAGGCGTTCGACGCCCCCAACGGCGACTTCGCCTGCGTCCGCCGCACCCGTTCGAACACGCCGCTGCAGGCCCTCGCCATGCTCAACGAGCCCGTCTCGCTCGACGCGGCCCGCTCGCTGGCGGCCCTCACCCTCAAGGAGGGCGGGGCGAACGACGCGGAGCGTCTGGCCTACGCCTTCCGCCGGTGTCTTTCCCGGAAGCCCACCGAGCAGGAGGTTCAGGTCCTCACCGACCTCTTGCACAGGCAGGCCGCACGGTTCGCCTCCGGCGCGATCGACCCCGCCAAGCTCTCGGGCGCGGGGGGGGGCTCGCCCGCCGAGCACGCGAGCTGGACGGTCGTCGCGCGGGTCCTCCTCAATCTCGACGAGACGATCACCAAGGAATGAGCCCGGGAGCCCTCCCATGAACTGCCAGGATCGTCAGCATCGGGGGATCGATCCCCTGAACGTCTCGCGGCGATGGTTTCTCGGCCAGTGCGGCGTGGGCCTGGGCGCGATGGCGCTCCGCGAGCTGATCGCGGGATCGGCCGGCGCGACGTCGCCGGCGGGCGCGAACCCCATGGCGGCGCGATCGCCCCATTTCGCCCCCAAGGCGAAGCGCGTGATCTTCCTGTTCATGGCCGGCGGGCCGTCGCACCTGGAGATGTTCGACAACAAGCCCCAGCTCGCCAAGTTCGACGGCACGCTGCCGCCGCCCGAGCTGCTGAAGGGCTATCGCGCGGCGTTCATCAATCCCGACGCCAAGCTGCTCGGCCCCAAGTTCAAGTTCGCGAAACACGGCCGGTCGGGTATCGAGGTCTCGGAGTTGCTGCCGAATCTCGCCAAAGTCGTCGACGACCTGACCGTGATCAAGGGAATGTCGACCGACGCGTTCAACCACGCGCCGGGGCAGATCATGATGAGCACCGGCTCGATGATCTTCGGCCGCCCCAGCGTGGGCGCCTGGACCTGCTACGGACTCGGCAGCGAGGCGAACGACCTGCCCGGCTTCGTGGTCTTCAGCACGGGCAAGAAGGGGCCCAGCGGCGGCAACTCGAACTGGGGCAGCGGCTTCCTGCCGACCGTCTACCAGGGCGTCCAGTTCCGGACGGGCGGCGACCCGGTCCTCTACCTCTCGAACCCCGAAGGCGTCGATCAGGAGATCCAGCGCGACTCGCTCGACGCCGTCCACAAGCTCGACGCCATGCGTCTGGACGCGATGGGCGACCCCGAGATCGCCACGCGGATCAACTCGTACGAGACGGCCTTCAAGATGCAGATGTCGGCCCCCGACGTCATGGACCTGACGCGGGAGCCGCAGCATATCCTGGACATGTACGGCGTCGAGCCCGGCAAGGGGTCGTTCGCCGGCACCTGCCTGATGGCCCGCCGCCTGCTTGAACGTGGCGTGCGGTTCGTAGAGATCTTCCACGAGGCCTGGGACCAGCACGGCAACCTCGTCGCCGACCTCAAGCACAACTGCGCCGACACCGACAAGGCCTGCGCCGCGTTGATCCGGGACCTGAAGCAACGCGGGATGCTGGAAGACACCCTGGTCGTGTGGGGCGGCGAGTTCGGCCGCACGCCGATGGTGCAGGGGGGCTCCGACGGCCGCGACCACCACCCCAACGCCTTCACGATGTGGATGGCCGGCGGCGGAGCGAAGCCGGGCGTCAGCTTCGGCGAGACCGACGACCTGGGCTTCGGCGTCGCCACGGACAAGGTCCACGTCCACGACCTGCACGCGACGATCCTGCACCTGCTCGGTTTCGATCACACGAAGCTGACGTACCGCTTCCAGGGCCGCGACTTCCGCCTGACGGACGTCCACGGCAAGGTCGTCAACGAGTTGCTGGCCTGACGACCCGCGCGGCCAGGGGCGTCGTCAGGTGATCGGCCAACCTGGGCTCGCCTGCGCATTCGTCCCGGATCGTCTCGGCCTCGGCCTGCGCGGCCCGGGCGTCGGCGACCCGACCTAGCCGTTCAAGGACGTCGGCCCGGCCGCCGATCGCCTCGGCGAGGTCCAGGTTCGTCGCGGCGTGTCGCTTGTGGATGTGGATCGCGCGGCGGTAGTGGGCCTCGGCTTCCTGATAGTCGCCGATCTTCGCTTCCAGGTCGGCGAGTTCCTTGATGGTCAGGGCCAGCCGGGCGTCGGAAGGGCCGACGTGCTTCTCCTCGATCGCCATCGCCTTGCGGAGCACCGGGACCGCGTCGGCCTCGTGATGCTGCTCGCGATGGATGACGGCCAGCAGGTAGAGGCTGTCGAACATGACGTCGTCGCGGGTCCATGCATCGTGCTCACGCGCCTCGATCACCCACTTCGCCATCGGCTCGGCGTCGGCGTAACGCTTCTTCGCGCACAGCACGCGAGTCAGGTCGTGGCAACTGCGCGACATGAGCCTCGGGAATTTCTTCTCGTAGGGCCGGACCGTCTCGATCGCCTTGGCGAAGCGGTCGCGCGCCAGGTCCATGTCCCCGTCGTAGAAGGCGTGCCACCCCATGTTGTTGTAATACTGCCAGGCGCCGGCGGCGTCCGATTCGGCCAGGAAGTCGCCCGCCCACGAGGCCAGCGGCGTCGCCGCCAGGAAGAGCCCGAGTCCGGTCCGCAGGAGCATCTTCATCGTAGAACTCCGCAACGACACGACAGAGACGGCGACGACGGCACTCGATGGCCGCCCGCGTTCTTGATTGTACGTTTTCAATATCGCACCTGCGCGCCGTTTTTTCCGAAATGGGCCAGGCTTTCCAGGTCGATCTCGGCCGAAGGCTTCACGTCGGCCTTGAGGACGCGTCGCATCAGCTTCAGCGCGACGCGGGCGTCCTCCTCGTCGACGGCCGCGACGCAGTCCTCGGCGATGATCAGGTGGTAGTCGCGCATGTAGGCGTCGTTGGCCGTGAAGAGCACGCAGATGTCGGCCGTCACGCCGGCGAGGATCAGGGTCCTCGTCCCCAGGTATTCGAGCAGGGTCCCGAGTGTCGTCGAGAAGAACCCAGAGTGCTTGGGCTTCAGCACCTGGTAATCCGACTCCTCCGGCTTGAGCCGAGACACGAATTCCCGGCCCGGTGCGTCGGCCTCCAGGCAGTGTTCGACGAGGCTCGCGAAGTCCGACCGCCAGCGGCCGAAGTTGTCGTTGACGTAGATCACGGGCACGCCCGCGGCGCGGGCGCGATCGGCGAGCGTCGCCAGCGAATCCGCCATCGGTAGGGCCTGGGACAGCAGTTCCTCGGCGTCCGGGAAGTCGAACCGGTTGACGACGTCGATGAGCAGCAGCGCCCCGTCGGCCTTGTCGGGGACGAAGCCGTGGAGGTCGGAAATCTTGCCTGACATGGGTGTGATCCTGGTGTCGAAATCGTCGCCTCGGCGAACGTCCGTCGACCGGGGATTGCGGCAAAGGCCATGCCGCCCCAAGATGGGAAGCTCGAAGACGCCAGGGGAACCAGGACGACCGGGACGTATCGATGCTGCAACGTCGCTTGCGCCTGCTCCAGGCGGTCAGCTTGAACATGTCGATGATGGTGGGCGTGGGCCCGTTCATCACCATCCCGGCCATCATCGCGACCATGGGCGGACCCCAGGCGATGCTGGGCTGGATCCTGGGCGCCGTGGTGGCGCTCGCCGACGGGTTCGTCTGGTGCGAGCTGGCGTCGGCGTTCCCGGGGTCGGGGGGGACGTACCACTTCTTCGACGCCGCGTACGGCGAGTCGCTCCTGGGGCGGTCCCTCAAGTTCCTGTTCGTGTGGCAGTTCCTGTTCAGCGGGCCGCTCGAAGTCGCCACCGGAGCGATCGGCCTGGCGCAGTACGTCAGCTTTTTCTTCCCCCAGCTCCAGCAGCCCGCCTGGAACTGGGGCGTGATCATCCCCGGCCTCGATTCGCCGGTGCCCTGGTTCAACGTCCTGGGCGTCGCCGTGATGGGGCTGGTGACGTTCCTGGCCTACCGCCGGATCGAGGTCGCGGGCCGGCTCCTGGTCGTCCTCTGGGTCGGCATGCTCTTCACCGTGGGCTGGGTGATCGCCACGGGCCTCTCCCACTTCGACGCCCGGCTGGCTTTCTCGTTCCCCGAACACGCGTGGGACGCGACGAGCGCCAACGCGACCGGACTGGGCATGGCGCTCGCGATCGCGATGTACGACTTCCTGGGCTACTACCAGATCTGCTACCTGGGGGACGAGGTCGAGGACCCTTCGCGGACGATCCCGCGGGCGATCCTGATCTCGGTCCTGGCCATCGCCGCCATCTACCTGACGATGAACGTGTGCATCCTCGGCGTGCTCCCCTGGCAGGACGCCATGAGGTCGACGCACGTCGCCAGCGACATGATGGAACGCGTCCTGGGCTCCCGCGCCGCGGGCTTCCTGACGGTCATGATCATCTGGACGGCGCTCGCCTCGACTTTCGCCGCGCTGCTCGGGTACAGCCGGGTCCCTTACGCGTCGGCCAAGGCCGGGCACTTTCCACGCTTCTTCGCGGCCACGCACGCCGAGGGCGACTTCCCCCACCGCTCGCTGATGCTGATCGGCGGCCTGGGGATGCTGGCCTGCCTGGCCGACCTGGGGACGGTGATCGCGGCGCTCCTGACCTCGCGGATCCTCGTGCAGTTCGTCGGCCAGATCGCCACCGTCTTCTGGCTTCGGCGCAACCCCGAGGTCATGGCCCGGCTCCGGTTCCGGATGCCCTTCTTCCCGATCCCGGCGATCGTGGCGCTCGTGGGCTGGCTGTTCGTCTTCGGGACTTCCAAATGGATGATCATCGCTTACGGCCTGGGGTCGCTCGTCCTGGGCGTCGTCGTCTTCATGATCTGGGACGCCTTTCGCCGCGACGACGGCGATCATCGGTCTCGCGACGAGCCGGCCGCGGCCCGAGGCTGACGAGAATCCGCGATGCGTGACGCCGAGCCGGTCTCTCCACTTCCATCCGCCCCGCAGGGTCGCCCTTCCAGGGTCACTGCGGCCCTGCGGCGGCTCGCGACGTTCTGGGCGACGCCCGGCGTCGGCCGGGCCGGCCTTTGCAGCCCTGCCGTGGGCTTCGTCGCGGGGCTGGGTGCGGTGGGGTTTTTGCTCGCCCTGCAGTTCATGTACACGCACGTGCTCGGCGGCATGATGCATCTCGCGATGCCGCCGACGCCGGAAGGGGAGGCGCACGCCGTCGCTTATCCCTGGCCCTGGTGGATGGTGATCCTGATCCCGACGATCGGCGGCCTGATTTCCGGATGGCTGGTCTTCACGTTCGCGCCCGAGGCCGAGGGCCACGGGACCGACGCGATGATTCGGGCGTTCCACGAGGGCGGCGGGCTCATCCGAACGCGGGTGCCGTTCATCAAGGCCATCGCGTCGATCGTGACGATCGGCACCGGAGGGTCGGCGGGGCAGGAAGGGCCCATCGCCCAGATCGGCTCGGGATTCGGGTCGTTCCTGGCTCGGGTGCTCCGCCTGCCCACGGACGAGCGACGCATCCTGATGCTCGCCGGAGCGGCGGGCGGCGTCGGGGCCATCGTCCGCGCGCCGCTGGGCGGAGCCCTGTTCGCGGGCGAGGTCCTGTATTCCTCGACGGCCTTCGAATCCGCCGCGCTTCTGCCCTGCCTGGCGAGCGCCATCGTGGCCTATTCGACGTTCGCCCTGTTCGTGACGCCGCGGCCCGTCTTCGCCATGCCTCCTTTGGATTTCCAGGGCCTGGCCGACCTGCCGATGTACGTGGGATTGACGATCCTCTGTGCGGCGGTCGGCTGGCTCTACACGAGGTCGTTCTACGGCCTACGCGATCGAGCCTTCAAGCCCTTGCCGATCCCCCGTCAGCTCAAGCCGGCCGTCGGCGGCGCGATGCTCGGCCTGCTGGCCCTGGCCTTCCCTCAGGTCATGGCGGGCGGCTACGGCTGGGTCCAGTGGGGGGCGATCGGCGAGCCGCCGAATCTGCTGGGACGGGGCGAGTCGCCCTTCGTCCCCAACATGTCGATGGGCCTGTTGCTCGCCGTGGCGGTCGCGAAGATCGCGGCGACAGGCTTCACGATCAGCTCCGGGGGCAGCGGCGGCGTGTTCGGTCCGTCCATGTTGATCGGCGGCATGCTCGGCGGCGCTTACGGCCAGTTGATGCACAGCCTGGGCATCGGCCTGGCGACCGAGCCGTCGGCCTTCGTGCTCGTCGGCATGGGAGGTTTCTTCGCGGGCGTTTCGAAGACGCCGCTCACGTCGATCGTCATGGTCAGCGAGATGACCGGATCGTACAGCCTGCTGGTCCCGCTGATGCTCGCCTGCGGTCTGAACATGGCGATCTCCCGGAGATGGACACTGTACGAGGAGCAGGTGCCCACGCCGATCGACAGCCCGGCGCACCAGGGCGATTTCCTGGTCGACGTCCTCTCGCGGATCAAGGTCGGCGCGGCCGGCGTCCGGACGGTGGGAGTTGAACCTATGGTCGCCTCGCTCCCTTTCGAAAAGGTGGCCCGGAAGGTGGCGGGGTCCACGGAGAGCCTCTTCCCGGTCATCGACGACCAGGGTCGGCTGACCGGGGTCTTCACACTCCGCGACTTGCGACTGGCTTTGCTCGGTTCGAAATCATGGGGCCCGCTGGTCATCGCCGACGACCTGGCTTCCCGGCCGATCGCCACCGTGACGATCGAGGACGACCTGCACACGGCGCTCCGACGGATGACCGAATCGAACCTGGACGAGATCCCGGTGGTCGACCCGGCGGACCCCTCGCGCCTCGTGGGCCTGCTGAGCCGCCGCGAGCTGACCTCGGCCTACTCGTCGCTGATCGAGACGCTCCGAACCGATCCGACGGGGCCGGCCGGGACGGACGCGTCGGCCGATGCGGCCTCGCGAGCTTGACTTGCGTCGGGAGGGCGGGGGCGGTAAGATTCGAGATTCAAAATCCCGGGAAACGGAAACGGGACGGCAATGCTGTTGGAGTCGTTCGTATGTCGATGGACAAGAGTCTCAAGAAGGCGAGCGGGCTGGCCGGTCAGCGCAACGTCTTGACCCGCGCCGAGCGCCTGGCCCTCCTGCAGGAAGACGAGCGTTGGGCTCCTGGCGGCGCGGTGTACAACCTGCCGAAGACGAAGTCGCGCCGCCTCGCCCCCGGCCAGTCGGGCCCGAAGCGTCCGGCGGCCAAGTAAGCGGACGTCCCCTTCGTTCGTCCCCTGCGTTCAGGCGATCCCCGGCCCTCTGGTCGGGGATTTTGTTTGATCCTGCGCCCTCTCCCCGAGGCTCGAGCCCCCGATGGCCATGCCCATCATCCTCACGGCGTATTGCGCCCTGATCGTCGCGGTGAGCTTGCTCGGGGGGCTGGCGCCGCTGGCCCTGGTCCTGACCCACACCCGGCTCCAGACCTACCTGAGCTTCTCGGCCGGCACCATGCTGGGTGCGGCCTTCTTCCACATGCTCCCCGAATCGGTCGAGATGGGGGGCCCGGGGACCGTCCGCTGGGCGGCCGTCGGCCTGCTCGCCCTCTTCCTGCTGGAGCGGTTCTTCTCGTATCACCAGCACGAGTCCGCCGAGGTCGACGGGCACGATCATTCACACCACGATCATGACGAGGTCGTCGGCCAGACCCTCTCGTGGGGGACGGCGACGTTCGGGCTGGCGGTCCATTCGCTGGTGGGCGGCGTGGCGCTGGCCAGCGCCGTCGTCGCGGACTACAAGGAACAGGGTCGCGTCGGGGGGATGGCCTGGGGCGTCTTCCTCGCCACGGTCCTGCACAAGCCGGCCGACGCCATGACCGTCGTCGCCCTGATGATCCGCGCCGGGGTGCCGGTCCGGCTCGCCCATCTCGTGAATCTGGGCTTCGCGCTCATGATCCCGCTGGGAGCGGGACTCTTCTTCGTGGGCGTCGACCGACTCGCCCCTTCCAACGCCGAGGCGCTGACGGCCATCGCCCTGGCGTTCTCCGCGGGGACCTTCCTCTGCATCTCGCTGAGCGACCTGCTCCCCGAGCTGCAATTCCACTCGCACGACCGGCTGAAGCTCTCCGCGGCCCTCCTCTCAGGCTTCCTCCTGATGGCCGGGACGTCGACGCTCGAGATGCTTTGAACGAGAAGGATCATGACGGCTTCGGCTTCGTCGTCAAGCCGAGCGTAAGGCCCGTCGATCTCATGATCACGGTCTCGGGCCCGATTCTTTCCTCATGCGAGCATCGAGTCATGAAATCCGCAGTTCGTCCCGCTTGTAGGCCGGGTGCCGCCCATATCTTCATTTTGGGATGCATCATGATGGCATCGACGGGTTGCGCCGCACGCTCCGCCTCCAGCAGGGCCCCCGCCGCCAAGGGGACCACGATCGGCCGCGATCTCCGCGACCTCCCCCCCGGTACGGTCGCGCCGGCGACCTCGCTCGGCGTGGATCTTGTGGGAGTCGCTCCGCGACAAGGATCGGACATCAGCGTCCGAGGTGTGGTGGCTTGAGAAGTCAAACCCAGTGGATTGGCGCTATGACGCGTCTGAGCTTCTCTCGATTTATGAAGAGTCTATCACTTTTCTCGTGAGTTGCGAATCGAGAGAAGTGGAAGGGATTCAAGGGTTTCGGCCGAGACGGCCCGGAGGAATCGGAATTATCGCTACAGACCGTCTATTCAACCGCCGATCTGAAGGAGAACACATCCGCCGTTGCGATTTCCTGGTGCCAGGAACGTCTTGAGAGCGGTCTCCGTGGAGGACACGAGGATGATGCCCCGTCTTCAAAAGGGGAGGAATTCGGGTGTAATCCCGGCGTGCGTGACGTCGCTCGGGCTCTTCTTCGCCTCGAACGCCATGGCCCGGCAGGCCCCGACTCAGGAGGCCGTCGACGCGGCGGCCTCGATTCCCACGGCGCCCGCGCCCGACCCGTCGGGGCCGGAGGCCGCCGTGGGCACCCCTCGCGAAGCCGCCCTCGAAGAGCGTGTCCGCCAGCTTGAACAGATGGTGGAACGCCTATCCACCCGGATGCAGACCTTACCGGCTTCTGCGCCCGCTTCCGGAGCAACGGCGTCGGGTGTCGGCGTCGCTGGTGGCGCGATGGAACCGGCCGGGGTCAGCAGCAGGCCGGGCACGGCGGCCCCGGACACGGGCGTGCCCGCGACCGTGACGGCCCCGTCGGCCTCCGGCGGCGTCTCGGCCCCGGGCCAGTCGCTGCCGCCGAACCCGCCCCCCTCGTCACGATTCGACGTCCCGGCGACGCTCGAGAGCAAGAAGGTCAACGTCAAGTTCGGCCCGGGTTTCGAGTTGCGGAGCGACGACGACGAGTACATCCTCCAGTTCCACAACCTCACCCAGTTCGAGTATCGCGGCTACGAACAGGGCGGCCACCAGACCGAGCGCGACAGCTTCCTGATCCCTCGCCAGTGGTGGATGTTCAGCGGTCGAATGACCAAGCCGATCGGCTACTTCCTGTCGTTCGCCAACGGCTTCGACACGATTAGCATGCTCGACGTCTTCCTCGACTTCGACTTCGATCCGAGATTCCGCGTCCGGGCCGGTCGTTTCAAGACGCCGTTCACCTATGAGTTCCTCGTCGACCCGATCCAGGGCCTGATCCAGCCCGAACGCTCGGTCTTCTTCAACAACTTCGGCCAGAACCGCGACGAAGGCGTGATGGGCTTCGGCCGCCTCTTCAACAAGACGGTCGACTACGCGGCCGGCGTCTTCAACGGCAATCGCAACGGCTACGTGGCCAACACCGACTCGAAGTTCGTCTCGGCCTTCATCAACTGGAAGCCGTTCAACAACGCCGAGGGATCGGCCCTCGAGAACTTCAACGTCGGCGGCTCGGTGTTCGGCGGGACGAACGACAACCTGCCGTTCCCCCAGGTCTTGCGGACGATCGTGCCGACCTCGGGCAACTCGGTCGCGGGCGTTCCGTTCCTCGCGTTCAACAACAACGTCCGCGAGGTCGGCCCGATGACCTTCTGGGACCTGCACGCGGCCTGGTTCTATCGCCGGCTCGCGGTGATCGGCGAGTGGGCGAGCGGCACGCAAGACTACGCCCTCAACAACCGCCTGAGCTATCGCACGAGCCTGCCGATCGATGCGTTTTACGTGCAGGCGGGGTATCTGCTCACCGGCGAGACCCGCAGCGGCCTGGGCATCGTCAAACCCCTGCATCCGTTCAACCTCAATCCGGACAAGTTCGGCCTGGGCGCCTGGGAGCTCACCGGTCGCTACCAGCATCTCGACATCGGCCAGCAGGTCTTCAGCCAGGGCCTCTCCGACCCGAACCTCTGGGCCAACCGGCTGTTCATCACCGACCTCGGCTTCAACTGGCACGTCAACCAGTACGTGAAGTTCATGTTCGACTGGGAGCACTCGGAGTTCAACAACCCGGTCTTCACGAACGTCGGCCAGTCCAGCAAGACGAACGACCTGTTCCTGGCACGCATCCAGCTCTACTTCTAGTCGCCGCCGCGGCCCCGTCCTCATGAACGGACGGGGCGGCCTGGTTTCGATCAGCAAACTCAAGCTTGTCACCACGGGCGTCGGGCGCTACGCTGGCATGTGGCCGGGGACACGCGACCACATCTCCAGGAGACGTAGGTTGAACGCTCGATCGAGACGATGGCGAGACCGGTTCATGGCGTCGGCCGTGCTGTTGCTTGCGGCGACCGCCGCCGCGGCTGCGGGTGACGACGCCTCGACGGACGTCCTGGCGAGAATCGGACGGCTCCAGGGGCTCGACGGGGCCTCCCTCGACCCGACCCCGCCGGCCGACGGTGCGACGGTGTTGGTCTTCTACTCGACCGAATGCCCGATCGCCAATGCGATCAATCCGGCGCTTAACCGGCTCTACGGCGAATTCGGCCCGCCTCGCGTCAAGTGGTTCGCCGTGTGCGTCGACCCCGACGTGAGCGCGGCGGACCTCGCGGCCCACGCCAAGGAATTCGGCCTGAAGGCCACGATCGCCGTCGACCGGAAGGGTCGGCTGGCGCGGCGGCTCGGCGCGAAGATCACGCCCGAGACGTTCGTCGTGGACGGTGGGGGCCGGCTTCGCTACCACGGGCGGATCGACGACCAGTTCGCCGCGCGCGGCGTCCGCAAGGCCGCCCCGGGCGAAGGCGAGCTACGACCGGCCCTGGCCGCGGTCCTGGCCGGCGGCGAGGTCAAGGCTCCGTTCGTCGAGGCGGTCGGCTGCCCTTTGCCCGAAGCGGCCGAGGCGCCGACCTACTCGAAGGACGTCGCCGCGATCCTGCAGAACAGCTGCCGCGAATGCCATCGCAAGGGTCAGCTCGGCCCCTTCGCGCTCGACACGTATGAACAGGCCCGCAAACGAGCGGGCGACCTGGCGAACGTCGTCGAGGACCGATCCATGCCGCCCTGGAAGGCTGCGCCCGGGGTCGGGCCGAAATTCCAGCACGACCGCTCCCTCTCGACGGCCGACGTGGAGACCATCTCCGCCTGGGCCGAGGCCGGCGCACCCGAGGGCGACCCCAAAGATCTCCCCGCCCCGCGGGCGTTCCCGGAGGAGTGGGCGATGGAAGGTGGGCCCGACCTGGTCCTCGACATCGGCGGCGACTTCCCGATCGCCGCCTCGGGTGACGACGTTTATCGCTGCTTCGTGCTCCGCACCGACCTGCCCGAGGACGTCTATGTGTCGGGAGTCGAGTACAAGCCGGGCAACGCCCGCGTCGTCCACCACATCCTGGGCTACGTCGACGTCTCCGGGGAGGCCCGCAAGCGCGACGAGGCCGAAGAGGGGCCGGGCTACACCAGCTTCTCCGGCCCCGGCGTCGAGATCATCGGCGACCTGGGCGGCTGGGCCCCCGGCGCTGCCCCGAGCATCCTCGCCGAGGGCGTCGGCCGCGCGCTGCCGAAGAAGGCCGACGTCATCGTCCAGATCCATTATCATCCCTGCGGCAAGCCGGAGACCGACCGCAGCCGGCTCGGCCTCAAGTTCGCCCGCAAGCCGGTCAAGCAGACGCTCCACTGGAACGGGGCGTTCAACTACGGCCTCGACCTGCCGCCCGGCGAATCCAATATCGAGGTCCGCGCCAAGTGGACCGTCCCCGTCGACGCCGAGGCCCGCGCGGTCGCGCCGCACATGCACCTGCTCGGGAAGGACATGCACATGTTCGTGACCTTCCCCGACGGCCGTACTCGCGACCTCATCCGCATCGACGGTTGGGACTTCAACTGGCAGTCGCAGTACTACTTCGACGAGCCCATCGACCTGCCCAGGGGATCGGTCGTGCAGGCCGTGGCCCACTACGACAACTCGGCGTCGAACCCCCACAACCCGAACGCCAAAGATCCCCAGCGCGTCACGTGGGGCGAGGCGACCACCGACGAGATGTGCATCGGCTTCATCGCCGTCACCAAGAAGGGCCAGGACCTGACCCGGCCCGGCGAGAAGGACGACCTGCACGACATCTTCACGAAGCAGCGCGAGGAAGCGATCGCGAAGATCAAGGCGGCCCGCGAGAAGGCCGGCCGCTGAGCGACCGAGGCGGCGTGCGACGCGGTTGATCCTGTCGCACGCCGCGCGTCTCAGTTCATCTCGGGCACGAGCGGGCCGGCGAGTTCCTGGACGTAGAACAGGCGGCCCGGCAGGGTGGGCATGAACGTGCTGGGGATCCAGGGATCGGGCCCGTAACGCAGGGTCATCCAGAGGCTCGCCCCCTGCCACTGCATCCCGCGGCCGCAGATCCCCTCGGCGCCGCCGATGATCCGGTCGGCCTGGAGGAACAGGCCCGGGCCGATCGTGTTGGCGAAGGCCGGCACGAGCGTCGTCCGGCTCTTGAAGCTGGTGATCGCGTTCTGCTCGATGGTGAGCGGGTGCAGCCGAGCGCCCAGCCGGTGGGTGGCGGCCTTCCAGTCCTCGACGGAGGCGTATTCGGCCGCGAAGTGAGGCTCCCAGAAGGCGATGTGACACACGCGGCCGATGCCGAAGACCACGGTCAGCTCGGCGCCCTTCGCCTTCAGCGCGGCGATGCGCTCGGCGAAGTGCGGCAGGCTGTCGGGCGTGGCGAACCAGCGTTGCGAGGTCGGCACCGTCAGCTCTCCCAGCGGGCCGTAGAACGCGGATTGCATCGCGTTCTGGAACGCCCCGGGATCGTCGGCCGGCAGCGTCCGGCCGTCCTTGTCGCTCCATTCATCCATGTTGAAGCCGTGGACGTGGTCGCACGAGACCTTCCACTCCTTCAGGAAGTACACGGCCCAGCGGTACATGCCCATGGGCCCGACCGGGAGGATGAACGCGGCGGGCTTGCCGCGTTCGCGGGCGTCGCGAATCGTCGAGGCGATCTCGTGGCCCATCATCACGTCGAAATCGGCCACGTCGCGGCACGAGATCGGCTCGAACCGAGGATGCCACCAGGGCTGACGGTCGGCGATCGAGGCGGCGGGTTGCGAGCAGCAGGCGTCGATCTTCGCGAGGTCCCAGCCGGCCGGGAGGAACCCCTCCATCAGGGAGCCGGCGTACGTCGTCAGCAGGTTCATCGGGCTTTGCACCTCGGTAGGGATTCGCAGGGCGTGTCGAACGGCGTCGTCGCGGCTGGTGCGGGAGGGCTCAATCGATCTGAAGGACGACTTTCCCGGTGAGCGTACCGGCCCCTCCCAGGGTGTTGGATTCGAGGAAGCGGTGGGCGTCGGCGGCCTGGTCGAGGGGGAAGACGCGGCCGACCAGCGGCCTGAGCCTGCCTTCCTCGATCCAGCGGACCATGTCCGAGGTGGCCGATTTCTGCTCCTCGGCGGAGGCGTTGAACATCGCGAAGCCGAGGAGCGAGCCGTCGCGCGGGTAGAACGAACCGAGCGGCAGCGCCGGCGTCGCCGAGCGTCCCGCCATGAGGATCATCCGCCCTCGCTTGCGGAGGAGTGGGACGCTCGTTTCGAGCTTCGGTTCGCGCTGAGTCTCGTACCAGACGTCGATCCCCTCGGGCGCGAAGTCGCGAAGGCCTGCGACCAGGTCGTCGGTCTTGTAGTTCAGGACGAGGTCGGCGCCGAGTTGCTTGCAGAGATCGATCTTCTCCGGGCCGCCCGCCGAGGTGGCGACCCGCGCCCCCGCGGCCTTCGCCATCTGGACGACCATCGAGCCCACGCCTCCGGAACCTCCCGGCACGTAGACCGACTCGCCCGGCTTCAGTCGACCGCGTTCGAAGAGCCCGAGGTGGGCCGTGATCCCAGCCATCGCCATCGCCGCGGCGTCGGCGTCGGGGAGCCGGGCGGGGATGGGGTTGAGCCATTCCTCATCGATGGCGGCGAACTCGGCCGCGACGCCTTGCCGACCCATGAGACCCTGGTTCGAGCCCCAGACGCGGTCGCCGACCTGATGGCCCGTCGTCCCCGGCCCCATATCCTCGACGACGCCCGCGAAGTCGCTGGCGATCACGTAAGGGAACGTCATGGGCATGGCCACGACTCCCCCGCGCAGGTAGAGGTCGAACGGGTTGATCGCCACGGCCCGGACGCGCACGAGGACCTGGCCGGGGCCGGGCTCGGGGTTCGGCAGATCGCCGACCTGGATGACGTCGGGCGTCCCTGTCTTCTCGATGAATGCAGCCCGCATGACGCGTCGACCTCGTTCCTGGGCGCGAACCTTCTCGACCGACAGGCCACCATGATAGCGGCTGACTCGGGGCGGGAGTACCCGCGGCCGCCCCGCCTAGTCTTGCAGGGGAGTGTCGGCCGCCGCATGATATCGAGGAGGCGTTTCCGTCGCCTCCTTCCTCTCCGCCTAGCGAGATCGACGCCATGAGCATCCCTCCCGAAGATCACGAGGCCGGCGGACCTACGACGGCCTCTCCGTCACCGATCCCGGCGTCGACTTCGCGGGCGGTGACGGGGGCGACGATCGACGGTAGCGTGCGCGACCACGTGGAGGGCCTGAACAACGAAATCGCCGGCGAGGAGGCCATCGATCGTCGCCTGGCCGACATCGAGATGCTGGGCGAGGAAGCCGCGATCGGATGGAAGCCCGCGACGCACGTGCCGCTCGCGCCCGAGGTCCGCTTCCTTCACATCTCGCGGACGATCCACCAGCTCGTCACCGATCGAAATCGGTCGGTGGGGATCTTCCTGGCGGTGGCGTCCATCCTCGTCGCGGCGGCCACGGGGCTCCTGAACGTCAAGACCGACGTCGCCCCGATCATCCCGCTCCGCGTGGTCCAGTACTGGTGCCTTCCCGTCACGTTCACGACGCTGGCGATCCTGGCCGTGTTCATCAGCTTCCTGCTGATCCGGGCCCGGATCGGCCTGATCTACGAAGTTACGAAGCTCAACGCCCTGCTGGGGCTGCCGGCGAAGCGCGTCGAGCGCGTCAATCCGCTCTCGATCTTCTACATCATGCACCTGCTCGTGGTCGTCCTCGGCGGGGCCTCGGCGGGGCTCGCGGCCGCAATGTTCGCCTACGGTCGGCTCGCCGTATCGACGGCCTCGACGCTGCCCACCGGCTCGCCCGACTCCCTCAACCCGGGCGAGGGCGGACCCGAGGTCGCGGTGCCGCTGGGCGTCGGGATCGGCGTCGCGCTGATCTACGTCATCGGTTTGCTGGCGCTCTATTACAGCACCGTCCTCCGCAACACGACCGACGCCAAGATGACCGCGGCCCGCTCGTAGATCGCCAAAGGAATCCGCTCGACCCATGTCGGAACGTCCACGCATCTGCGTCTACTGCGGCTCCTCGTTCGGGCATTCGCCGGCCTTCCGGGAACAGGCCGTCCGGGTCGGCGAGGCCCTCGGTCGCCAGAAGATCGGCCTCGTCTACGGGGGCGGTCGGGTCGGTCTGATGGGCGTCGTGGCCGACGCGGCGCTCGCGGCCGGGGCGGAGGTCATCGGGGTGATCCCCGAGGGGCTGGCGACGCACGAGATCGCCCACCACGGCCTGACCGAGCTGCACGTCGTCCCCGGGATGCACGAGCGAAAGGCGCTCATGGCCGCCCTGTCCCAGGCGTTCCTGACCCTGCCCGGGGGCATCGGGACGTATGAGGAATTCTTCGAGATCCTGAGCTGGGCCGGCCTGGGCATCCACCACAAGCCCATGGGACTGCTCAACGTCGAGGGCTATTTCGACCCGCTCCTCGCCCTCCTCGAATTCGGGGCCGACGCCGGATTCATCCGCCGCCGTTTTCTCGACCCGCTGCTGGTCTCGACCGATCCCGAGGCGCTCGTGTCCGACCTCCTCGCGTACAGCCCGCCGGCCATGCCGCCGAAGATCTCAGCCGACGAGGCCTGAGCCTTCACACGGCCGACTTGACGTCCGCCGCCGGACGCCGGAGAATTAGACGTTGTTCTAAATACCCGCCCGTCGGCGACGAAGACACGGATGGGGATGAGATGAACGAGGTATTCAAGGCGCTGTCCGACCCGTCGCGGAGGCGCATCCTCCAGCTCCTGGGCCGGGGCGAGATGACGGCGGGCGAACTGGCGACGCATTTCGACATGTCGAAGCCGTCGATGTCGCACCATTTCGCGGTCCTGAAGGACGCCGACCTGGTGACGAGCCGGCGGGACGGGCAGCAGATCTATTACGCGCTCAACACGACGGTCCTCCAGGACGTGATGGCCCGGATCTGGGACCTGTTCGGCGGCGACGACTCGAAGGAGAGCGGACGATGACGCGGGGCTACTGGATCATCGCGATCGGCCTGACGGCCATGACCTGGGGGCTCTCGGCCTGGTATTACCCCAGCCTGCCCGCCTCCATCCCGACGCACTGGAACATCCACGGCGAGGTCGACGGATACGGCGGCCGGGCGACCGTCTTCCTCATTCCAGGCGTGGCGACGGCCCTCCTCGCCTTCTTCGCGGTGCTCCCGGCCCTGTCGCCCAAGCCGTTCGAGGTCGACTCGTTCCGATCCACCTATCTCTTCATCCTGGCCGCGATGGCGGGCTTGTTCGCCTATCTCCAGATCATCATCCTGGCCACGACGTTCCAGGACCTGGGGGGCGGACCGAAGCGGATCGACCTCGGCCGCGCCCTGATGGCGGGGATGTTCGTCTTCTTCGGCCTGATGGGGAACGTGATGGGCAAGGTACGCAAGAACTTCTACATCGGCATCCGCGTCCCCTGGACGCTCGCCAGCGACCGCGTCTGGAACGACACCCACCGGCTGGCGGCCTGGCTGATGGTCGCCGGCGCGGTTGTGGGGCTGGCGATCGTCGCGAGCGGAGCACCGCTGCCATTCGCGTTCGCCGTGCTCCTCGTCTCGGTCTTCATCCCGGTCGTCTACTCGTTCTTCCACTACAAGGCCCTGGAACGGCGAGGAACCCTGTAAATCCGGCTCATTCGCCCGCATCGATCCAGCGGGCGAGGTCGACGGCCGGGATCGGGTCGGTGTCGAACTTCAAGGCGCCAGGACTGCCCGCGAGTTCGTAGGCGGCTTGCGGCCACTCCTGGGCGAACTCCTCACCCGGGCGAACGATCCGCAAAGGGGTGGGGGCGGACAGGGCCGCCGCGGCGCGGAGGCCGCCGAACTGATGCACACCCGGCAGGTCAATCGCCGCCGGGACGTTATCCGAGTAGTAGTCGTCGTCTCCGCCGCCGTCCAGGTCGACGACGGTTCGGGCCAGGTTGCCGAGCAACGGCCTGGCCAGCAGCGCCTGGCGTCCTGAGAGGCCCGAGGCTACCAGGGAGACCTCACGAACGTCGGGTTGGGAGCCGGCCCAGGTCAAAACCGTGGCCAGGTCCTGCATCTGGTCGGCGGCCACGGCCGGATTGTAAGTCAGGCCGTGGGCGACCAAAGGGCGGTGGCCGACCGGCCGATCGGCGTCGAGCGATTCGCCCACGAAGAGAGGGTCGAAGCCCACGACGGACTGCCCCCGGTCGAGCAGGGCGCGGACCAGGTCGGAGAGTTCTCCCGACTTCTTGACGAGCGCGAGCTTGCCGCGGTCGTCGGCGATCATGGTCAGTCGGCCGTTCGTGTGGGCTGGGGTTATGCGGACGACGGGGATCGCGTCGCCCTCGCCCCGCCTGCCGACCTGGGCGTGGACGATCGTCAGCCCTTCGCGGCTGATGCGCCGGACTTCGCGACCGAAGGTTTTCTCCGGGCTCGGGATCGCGACGCCGACTCGCACCCTGTGGCTCGTCGCCAGGAAGGGGCGGGCCGCTTGCCATACCGTCGGCCCGCGCTCCGGAGATAGGGCTTCGAGCTGAGCCCTGATCGTGTGAATCAGGTGGTCTTCGAGCTGCTGCGGGTTCTTGCGGTCGGGCGACGCGGGGTGCTGGGCGTCGAAGGTGAGGATGGCCTCCGGCTTCTCGACGGTCTGCTCGCCCTCTCGGGTGTCGACCGAGGGATCGAGCCCCAGGAGCCAGCGACCCATGAACGCGTAGACGGCGTTGCGCGTCGTCTGGTTGTAGTTGTGGGGGAAGTCGAACACCGAGGCTTCGACGCGATCGGGCGAGCCCACCAGCGAATAGGCCCCGCGGATGGCGGGGAAGGCGCGCGTCATCGTCTTCGCCGTCCAGTCGCCTGTCGCGCCGACGAGGACCATCGGTCGGGGGGCGCAGAGCGCGGCGAACTCGATGTTGTCGGTGCCGATCCGCAGCCCCGCGGCGTTCTCGCAGACGCAGCCCCCCTGGAACCACTCGGAGACCATGACGACGGGTGCGGCGACCTTGATTCGATCGTCGAGCGCCGTGAGGATGAAGGTCTGCGTTCCCCCGCCCGACTCGCCCGTGCAGCCGATCCGGGCCGGGTCGACGTCCGGCAGGCTGGCGATCCAGTCGAGGGCCCGGATGCTGTTCCAGGTCTGGAGCGCGAAGAGGCTGAGGCCCCAGCGACGGAGTCGCTCGTTCAGGAATTCATGCGTGAACGGCCTCGAGTCGTTGTAGCCGACCATGTCGTACATGAAGACGACGGCGCCGAGCTTGGCCCAGCGGATGCAGCGGTGCTGGACGTCGTCGCGCAGCCGGCCGTCTTCCCAGTGGCCGTGCGGGCAGAGGATGGCAGGGAGACTGCCGCCGGCCGCGACCGATTTGGGCCGGTAGAGGTTGCCGCTGAGCGTGAAGCCGGGGAGCGTCTCCAGGACGACCTTCTCGATCGTGTAGCCGTCGCGTTCGAGGCGGCCGTAGACTTGCGGGTTGAGCGGGGTCTTCGGGGGCTCGGGCCAAAGCCCGAGCGACACCTTCATCTGTTCGCGCAGGTGACGGCCCCGCTCGCGCCACTCCTCGACCGTCGCGGGTGCGTGGAAATTGGCGCCCTCCTTATTCGTGCGTGACTGTTCCCGGCGACGGTCGGGGGAGGGGGCCGTCGAATCGACGACGCCGCGTGCGATCTCGAGCAACCGCGCCGGGTCGCCCTTGGGATCGGGTTCGAAAACGATCAGCGCGGGCGCCGGCGGTGGCGGGGGCGTCTCGCCCTCCTTGGGCTTCGCGTCCGCGGAGACCGGACCGGCCACGACGAGCTTGATCGTTCCCTGGACCCTCCCGAGGTCCAACCAGCGCGGGGTCGCGTCGCCGGCGGCGGGGGAGGACTTCAAGGTTGCCAGATCGTCCTCGCGAGACAGCGTCCAGGCCTGATTCGACGGCGCCCAGACGCGCAGCGTCCTCTCGTCCCCGGCCGCGAGCGCGATGCCGTCGGCCAGTCGCGGCATGTCGCTCGCCGAGTAGACCATCGCGTCCGTTGCGTTTGGGGTATCCGCACAAAGGGCCGGCGGTTGGGGGCCGATCGCCAGGAACGCGAGGGCGTAGGACGCGGACGCGAGTGCGAGACGCTTCATGGAGACCACTCCGCACCAGGGACGGGGACCGAGCCGTCGAGCGACGCCCGGGAGAGCCCCATCGTATCGGGCAGGTCGGCCGACTCAAGATGCCGACGCGTGCGGCGGTTCGCGTTTCCCGGAGAGGCCGGCCTGGCTAGCGGCCCAGCACCTTCACCCCGTTCACGAGGTCATCGATGCCGATCGGCGAGCGCGCCGGAAAGCGGCAGTAGGTCGGATAAGGTTCCGTGCCGTCGATGATGAGCTGGCGGCGGTTCGCCTGCCGGTAACCATCGTCGCATGGCTGGTGGCCGGTGACGAACAGGTCGGCGTCGACCATCTCGGCGAAACGGTCGGCGGTCTCGTCCGCGGTGTCGCGGCCCCAGGTCAGGGCGTAAACCGCGCCCCGGCGCTTGAGCGCCTCCGGAGGCCAGGCTTCGGCGTCGAGGACGCCGAGGTCGAGGTCGTCGAGCCAGTCGCCGTCCGGGATCGTGTGGCAGACGAACACGCGATTCGGGGTGCGGACGGCGAGCGGCATGTCGGCGAAGAGCCGCAGATAGGCGTCGTAGATCTCGTCGGCCGCCTCGCCGTAGGAGCGGCGGATTCCCTGGCGGAACCGCTCGTTCAGCGTCCGCCCGTCCTTGCCGATCACCCGGCCGGTCAACTCGGAAAGCTCATGGTTGCCCAGGATGACGTGGACGCGATCGGGATACTGGCACTTGAGCGCGCTGACCACGTCGACCAACCTGTGCGAAAGGTCGGGGCGGTCGTCGTCGTCCTTGATGATCTCGTGGACCAGTTCCTGGAGCACCAGGTGCCGGCCCGGGTTGCGGTCGAGGGCCGACTCGGCCAGGACCCATTTGAAGGTCCTGAGGTTGCCGTGCAGGTCGCCGACGACCATCACCTCATCGGCGTCGAGTCTTACGACCGAGCCGGCGCGGCCGGGCGTACGCCTCGACAGGTCGGCGGCCTTATGGACGGTGGCGAGGATCTTGTTGGGGTCGGCCATAAAAATCAAGGATGGAAAGTGGCTGATCGGATCTCGCAGCGCGGTTCCCGCCCCGATCGGCGTCGTGGCCAGGCGAATCGTCCGAGGAGCATACCGACGCCGACCGCCGCGGCGAAGGAACCGACTTCTTTATACCAGACCGTCCAGGGTTCTTGAGACGCGACGCGTCTCAGCAGCACTCCGTTGCTGGACTCCACCTCGACGACGAAATCGTCATCGGAATGACCGGCGATTTCCTCAGCCAGAGGGATCGGTCTGATTTGGTCGACGCCGCTTCGGTCGATGAACGAGAGTTTGAAGATTCCTGTATCGGAGAGCGCATGGCGACCCACCCGACAATCAAGAATCTGCACGTCTGCTTCATCCATGTCATTCAGTGCGATGCTCTGGTCGATTCCGGGCGGACCGTGGAACAACCTGAGCGACTTCAGCGGCCCGCCCGAGGTGTTGACGATCAGCAGACGACCCTCGAAAAGCTGGGCCGCCAGGCATCCGGGAAGCAGGATCGAGGCGGCGGCTGCGATTAAACCGAAGTGACGGGAATGAGATACGTCGACGCTCATGGCCCGCCTCCCGTCGACGGTTCGACTCTGTCGGCGACCTCCAGAGACCTCACCATTCCGACTCGATCGCGAACTCCCAGTGCTGGAAGAGGGTTTCCAGCTTCTCCTTCAGCTCGACGTGGCGGTCCTGCACGCGCACCGCCGTGCCCGGGTCGCGCCAGGTGGCCGGCTGGCCCAGCTTGTCCTCAAGATCGGCGACCTCGGCCTCGGTCTGGGCGATCTCCTTCTCCAGCTCGACCGCCGGCCGGTAGGAGAACTTCTTCTTGTTCTTCGACTTGCCGTTGGCGGCGGCCGGCGCGGGCCGCGGAGTCGGCGGCGGGGGCGGGGCGGCCGCCGCGGGCTTGGCCTTCTCGGCCTCCTTGCCCCGCTGCATGAGGGCCTGATAAGCCTCGTAGTCGCCCTCGATCACCTTCACCTTGCCGTCGGCCACGACGAGGATCCGATCCGCCACCTTGTTCAGGAAATAACGGTCGTGGCTGACCACCAGGACCGTTCCCTCGAAATCGCGGATCGAGCGTTCGAGGGCGTCGCACGACCAGATGTCGAGGTGGTTCGTCGGCTCGTCCATGACGAGCAGGTTCGCGCCGGTCGCGCACAGGCGGGCGAGCGCGGCCTTGGCCTTCTCGCCGCCCGAGAGCTTGCCGACCTTGCGGAAGGCCTGATCGCCGGTGAGGCCGAAACGGGCCAGGAGCGACCGGACGTCGCCCTCGACCCAGTCGGTGTCGTCTTCCGGCCAGACCGCGCGGATGACCGTCGTGTCGTAATCCAGCGACTGCAGCCCTTGGTCGTGATAGCCGACCGAGACGCGGTGGCCGAGCTTGACCTCGCCCGAGTCGGGCAGCTCGCGGCCGATCAAGGTCTTCAAAAGCGTCGTCTTGCCGGCGCCGTTGGGCCCGATGACGCCCACGCACTGGCCACGCTCGACCGACAGGTTGAGGCCCGAGAACAGGGGCTTGTCGTAAGCCTTGGACAGCTCGCGGGCCTGGATGACGATGTCGCCCGAGCGGTCGACCTCCTCGAATTTCATCACCGGGCCGACGATGTCGCGGATGGTCTCGACCTTCTCGGCCTGGAGCTTGTCGAGCTTCCGCTCGCGGTCGTGGGCCTGCTTGGCGCGCTGGCCCGCCCCGTATTTGCGGATGTAGGCTTCGAGCTTCTCGGTCTTCTCCTCGAATCGCTCGGCCTGGCGTTCGAGGACCTTGGCCCGCTCGGCCCGCAGGTTCCAGTACTGCGTGTAGTTGCCCGGATAGCTCTCGAGCGTACCCTCGTTCAGCTCCCAGATCTTGGTGACGATCTTGTCGAGGAAGTACCGGTCGTGGCTGACCACGATCATCGCGACGGGCTGGCGCGAGAGGTAGTTCTCGAGCCACTCGGTGGTTTCGATGTCGAGGTGGTTAGACGGCTCGTCCAGGAGCATCAGGTCGGGGCTCTCCAGCAATAGCTTGGCGAGCATGAGCCGCGATTGCTGGCCGCCGGAGAAGGTCAATGCGGGCCGATCGTGGTCGGCCGCTACGAATCCCAGGCCCGAGAGGATCTCCTCGACCCGGTAGTCGACGTCGTAGGCGTCCTGGTGGATGATCTGCTCGTGGATCTGGTCGTAGCGGAGGCCGGCCCGCTGGCGGTCGGCCTCGTCCTCGGCCTCGGCCATCTCCTGGGCGGCCTCTTCCAGTTCGCGCTGGAGGTCCAGCAGCGAGGCCAGGCCCTGGCGTGCGACGTCCATCAAGGTCTGATCCGGGGCGAAATCGGGCTGCTGGCGGAGCAGGCTGACCCGGACGCCCGCCCGAGTGTGGACCTGGCCGTACTCCGGCTGCTCGGTGCGGTCGAGCAACTTCATGAGCGTCGTCTTGCCCGCGCCGTTGGGGCCGACCAGGCCGATGCGCTCGCCCGCGCGGACCTCGAACGCGAGGTCGGTGAAGATCGGGTCGCCGGCGTACTGTCGACCCAGGCCCTGGGCGGAGATCAGGATCATGTCATCGATCGTGTGGGAGGAACGCCGCGAGACCCCGTTCAGGGCGTCGGCGGGCCGGCGCGGGGGGCCGGCGTCGAGAGGGTCGCCGCCGAGACGATTCGGCTCCGCGACAGGCTCGATCATACCCCGGCGACGGCCGAGATGACCAGTCGGAACGCGGGCCGGAGCCGGGACGCGGAGCGGGCTCCCCCTGGCGTCGGCGGGGTGAGCCGTTTACGATGACCATCGATCTTCGACGCCGGCCAAAAGGCCCGCGCCGCGATCGCTCCCACGTCGTCGTCCCGTCGCGAAGATGCGGGCGCGACGCGACCGGCCGCTCGGCCGGTCCCATTCGCACCGGGCCCGGACGACCGGGCCGATTCGCTGCAGACCCCCGCCATGACGAATTCGCCCATCGTCCGCCCCGAGTGGACGTCGACCATCGATCCGATCCTCCAGAAAGAGCTGGAGCGTTACGTCCTCGTGACCAACTGGGACGGCCTGCTGGGGATGGTCGACACGGTCTACAACTGGGGCCGGCGTTCGAGCCTCTGGCCGCTGGGCTTCGGCCTGGCCTGCTGCGCCATCGAGATGATCTGCACGGCGTCGAGCCGATTCGACCTCGCCCGGTTCGGCGCCGAGGTCTTCCGGGGCTCGCCCCGCCAGGCCGACCTGATGATCGTCTCGGGGACCGTCACCAAGACGATGATGCCCCAGATCGTCCGGCTCTACGACCAGATGCCCGAGCCCAAATACGTCATGGCGATGGGCGCTTGCGCCTCGGGCGGGGGCCCGTTCAAGGAGGGGTACAACGTCGTCTCGGGCGTGGACAAGTTCCTGCCCGTCAACGTCTACGTGCCGGGCTGCCCGCCGACGCCCCAGGCGCTCATCAACGGCATCATCGCCCTCCAGAAGAAGATCGACGGCGAGACCATCGTCCAGGCGCCCTGGTATCGCGGCGACGTCGAGCGCGACATGCCGATCCCGGCTCTGGGGCCGGACCTCGTCGACCTCCGGACCGTCGAGCTGGCGGCCGAACGCACCGCCCAGGGTCTGATGGAGAAGCGTGAGGCGGGGCTCCCCAAACCCTCGAAAATCCCCGCCCTCCGAGGCGGCGTCGGAGTCGCGGAACCCGCCCCCGCACCCGGCGCCAAGCCTGCCAAGAAGGTCAAACAGGCGATCGCCCGGCCCAGCGCCGTCTGGCTCGGCGACGGCCTGCTGGCCGAGTTGGCCGATCGCCTGAACGCCGAGATCGGCGCGGGGACGGCCGAGATCGTCCAGGCCGGCCTTCTGATCCCGGCCGACAGGATCGTTGCCGCGGCCCTTTTCCTTCGCGACCGGAACGCCATCCGCTTCGACTACTTGGTGAGCCTCCAAAGCGTCCATTACGAGGACTGCATCGAGGTCAACTACCACCTCGACTGCACGGGCAGGCCCGGCTCGCTGGTCCTGCTCCGCGTCCGCATCGCCGAGGCCGAGGGGGTTGGCGAGGTCCCCTCGCTCTACCAGGTCTACCGCGGGGCCGACTTCCAGGAGCGGGAAGTCTACGACATGATGGGCGTCCGGTTCGCCGGCCACCCCGAGCTGAAGCGGATCCTGATGTGGGACGGCTTCGCCTACTACCCGCTCCGAAAAGACTACCTGGAGCCGTATTACGAGGCTCCCACGAAGGTCTTCCCCAGCCGCGTCGACGAGGGTTTCGGCCGACATTTCCGGTCCGAGGAGATCAACCCCCACGGCACGAACTTCAAGGTCCCGCAAGCCTTCACGGACTGGGCGAGCCTGTCGAGTAGCTACGATCCCAAGGGCGAGGCCGTCCCGCCGGGGGGCGTGCAGGTCGAGGAGTTGGAGTCCGACCAGTTCGTCGTCAGCATGGGCCCGCAGCATCCCAGCACCCACGGCGTCTTCCGGATGAACGTCCGGGTCGACGGCGAGACGATCGTCGGCCTCAAGCCGGTGATGGGCTACCTGCATCGGAACCACGAGAAGATCGGCGAGCGGAACACGTTCCTGATGAACATGCCGTTCACCGACCGGCTCGACTACTTGACCAGCATGGGCAACAACTTCGGCTACGCCCTGGCCGTCGAACAGCTCATGGGCGACGAGGCGAAGCCCCCGGAACGCGCCGAGTACATCCGGGTCATCATGGCCGAGTTGACACGCGTCGCCAGCCACATGTGGTCGGTCGGATTCCTGCTCAACGACCTCGGCGCCTTCTTCACCCCGGCGCTCTACGCGATCGAGGAGCGCGAGCTGATCCTCGACCTCTTCGAGTGGGCCTCCGGCAGCCGGATGATGTGCAACTACTTCCGGTTCGGCGGCCTCGCTGCCGACCTCCCGCCGGGCTGGATCGAGCGCTGTCGGGCGATCGTCGAGGACCGCATCGACCGCCGGATCGACGAGCTCGATCGCTACCTCTCGGGGAACGAGATCCTCCTGGATCGGACCAAGGGGGTCGGGATCCTGAGCCCGGAAGACGCCGTGAACTACTCGACGTCCGGACCCGTCCTGCGCGCGTCGAACGTCCCCTATGACGTCCGCCGGGCGGCGCCCTACGGCATCTACGACCGTTTCGAGTTCGCGATCCCGACGGGTCGCCGGGGCGACCTTTACGATCGGTATTACATCCGCATCCTGGAGATGCGCGAGAGCGTCAAGATCCTCAAGCAGGCGGTGCGACAGATCCCCGAGGGGCCGATCATGGCCGGCAAGAAGAGCTACCAGATCAAGGTGCCCGCGGGCGAGGCCTACGGCCGCGTCGAGAACCCCAAGGGCGAGCTGGGGTTCTACGTCGTGTCGGACGGGACCAGCACGGCCTACCGCTATCACGTCCGCAGCCCGAGCTTCATCAACCTGACGGCCCTGGAGCGCATGTGCCTGGGCCACACGATCGCGGACGTCGTCGGCATCCTGGGCAGCCTCGACATCGTCCTGGGCGAGGTCGATCGGTAGGGAAGGGCGGAGTTCCATGTCCATAGGTCAAGGGGTGCTCCGGGGCCACTGGGTCACCCTCAGTCGATTCATACTCACGTTCACGAGGGACTTCCGCGACGGCTTCGCCTTCAAGCGTCGGGCGGGCGGGAGCCTGCTCGTCGACTTCTTCCAGGCCCCGGCGCGGGGCGAGGAGAGGGTCGTCCGACAGGACGCGGCGACCGACGGCCTGTTCACCGTCGAGTATCCGGAGGAGCGTCTCCCCGTCTACGAGCGGTTCCGGATGCTGCCCGTACTCGTGTACGACGACGAGGACGGCAACGTCCGCTGCACGTCGTGCAACATCTGCGCGAAGGTCTGCCCGCCCCAGTGCATCTGGATGTCGCAGGCGAAGAGCCCCAAGGGGACCGTCGTCCCGCTCCCCGAGGACTTTTTCATCGACATGGACGTCTGCATGAACTGCGGCCTGTGCGCCGAGTATTGCCCGTTCGACGCGATCAAGATGGATCAGAATTTCGAGCTGGCCAACTACGAGCGGCATCAGACCCACATTTTCAGCCTCCAGGACCTCCTCGTCTCGAGCGCCTATTACTCCAAGACGCATCCCGAAGCGTGGTCCGGGGCCGAGGAGACGGCCGAGCGCGCCAAGGTCGCGAAGAAGAAGGACCAGCGGCTGCAGAAGGCCCTCGGAGGCGTCGCCAGGACGGCGGCCAAGGCGTCCCCGCAAGCCGTCGAGGCGTGACCGATCGACGCGCGGGAGGGCCTTGTCGCGACGAGTCCTCTCCCTTAAGATCAGGCGACGGGCGCATCACGAGGCCCCGTCACGTCGGCATCGCGGGGGCCGGCCGATTCCTCGCACCCGCACCTCCCTCCGCGGCGCGAGCCGCCATCGCAAGCGACATCCCGACATGATCCCCATCCGCACCCCCAAGTACACGCCCGGCGCGTCGGTCCGCGTGGTCCAGTTCGTCCGGGTCGGCCATCGCCGCTGGAAGACGCAGTTCGAAGGGGTCGTCGAGCGCGAAGGCCGCCGCCCCGTCGGCGGCATCGAGATGGGTGGCAAGGCGTCGGCCTGCCATCAGGGGACCCTCCAAATCCGCCGGGCCGACGGCGAGATCACCGTCGTCGCCCTCGACGAGAACACTGAAGTCGACGTGCTCTCCCCGGGCGCCGTCTGAGCGGAAGTCCGTGATCGGGCGAAAGGTCGCGTCGAGCATGGTCGCCACCAACTACGTCTTCGTCGGGCTCCTGCTGCTGGTTGCGACCGGGTTCGCGACGGCCCCGCTGGCGATCGTCGCCCTGGTCGCGCCGCGTAAGCGGTCGTTGACCAAGGCGGACACGTACGAGTGCGGCGTGCGGACGCACGGCGAGACCTGGGTCCGCTTTCGGATCCAGTATTACATCTACGCCATCATGTTCGTCGTCTTCGACGTAGAGACGGTGTTCCTATACCCCTGGGCGGTCGCATACGGGTCGCTGGGCCCGTTCGCCCTGGTGGAGATGGCGGTCTTCCTCGCCCTGCTGTTCGCGGGCCTGGCTTACGCCTGGGCCAAGGGCGCGCTTCGCTGGGTCTGAGCCGCGCGGATCGCGCGAGGGGTCGCCGTCGACGAGGACGGCAGGAAAGGAAGGGCGGGCGTGGACGTCGGGAAGCTCGGGGACGGGACGGCCTTGATCGCCCAGTCGCATCGCGTCGACCTGAGCCTGAGTACCGCATTGATCTGGACGGCCTGGCTGCTGATCGGCTTCGTCGCGGTCTTCCCGGGAATCGTGGCCTACATGGTCTGGCTCGAGCGCAAGGTCGCCGCGCGGTTCCAGGACCGGATCGGCCCCAATCGCGTCGGCCCGCTGGGCCTCCTGCAGCCGATCGCCGACGCCATCAAGCTGATCATCAAGGAGAGCCTAGTCCCGCGATCGGCCGACAAGGTCGTCCACCTACTGGCTCCCGTCATGGTCCTGGTCTCGGCTTTCCTCACGCTGGCGGTCGTCCCCTTCGCGGTCGGGCTCGTCCCCATCGACCCGCCCTCGGCCCTGATATACCTGATCGCGGTTTCGAGCATCAGCCCGCTGGGCCTCTTCCTGGCCGGCTGGTCGAGTCGCAACAAGTACTCGCTCCTGGGAGCGATGCGGTCGGTCGCCCAGCTCGTCTCGTACGAGATCCCGCAGGTGCTGTCCACCATCCCGATCGTGCTCTGGGCGGGGAGTCTGAGTCTCGTCTCGATCTTCGACCATCAGACGAGGTTCGGCTGGAACGCCTTCAATCCGCCCGGCCTGCTGGCCTTGATGATCTACTTCATCGCGAGCCTCGCCGAGGTCAACCGCGCGCCGTTCGACCTGCCCGAGGCCGAGTCGGAGATCGTCGCCGGCTACCACACCGAGTATTCGGGCATGCGCTTCGGGCTCTTCTTCCTGGCCGAATACCTGAGCCTCTTCTCCATCAGCTGCGTGGGGACCGTTCTCTTCCTGGGGGGCGGGACGCCCTTGCCGTTCTCCTCGTTCCCGGTGAATCTCCTCACCGGTTCGGTCGCCTCGTACCTGTTCGTCGACGCGATCCTCCTGGCCGTGTTCCTGCTCAAGGTCCTGATGTTCATCACCACGATGTTCTGGGTGCGGGCGACCTTGCCGCGGCTCCGGATCGACCGGCTGATGAACTTCGCATGGAAATACCTCGTCCCGCTCAGCGTTCTCAACGTCGTGTTCGCGGCCGTCTGGTATGAGCTGGTCGTGCGTCCCGGCGGGCCGACTGCGACGAACTGGGCGCTGGGGATGACGGCGACCGGCGTGCTCGTGGTCGCCGCCGTGCAACTCGTCTTCTGGTCGAATCGCAGGCTCGCCGCCGCCGGCCCGATCGACGCCGACTGGCCGAAACTCGGCGCGGCCGAAGCCGCCCGCTGAAGTGGAATTCGTCGCGGCGAAATCGCCGCATGGGAGTCGCCGTCGTGGCCCGGATCCTGTTTCTGGCGATCGCCGCCCTGGGACTTCTCGCCGCGCTGGGGACGGTCCTCTCCCGCAACCTGGTCCACGCCGCGATCCACCTGGTCGGCTTCTTCCTGTGCGTCGCCGGCCTCTTCGTGATGCTCGAAGCCGAGTTCCTGGCCGCCGTGCAGGTGCTGGTCTACGTCGGCGCCGTGGCGATCCTGCTGATGTTCGGGATCATGCTCACGCGGAACACGAGGGGCGACGACGCGAGCAGCCTCTCGGGCCCCTGGCGGACGCCGGGACTGCTGGCCGGCCTTTGCGTCTTCGCCGTACTCGTCTTCGGGATCAACAACGCCGTCTCGCCGGCGGGGAAGGGCCTCTGGGTCGAGACCACCACTCGACCGGCCCTCGTCCCGCGAGACGATGAACCGGCCTGGGAATCAGAGCGGCGACGGGCGATCGACGACATGGCGCGGGTGGTGGGCGTGGAATTCATGACCCGCTATGCGATGGCGTTCGAGCTGGCCGGCTTGTTGCTCACGGCCGCCCTCGTCGGCGCCGTGGCCCTGGCTCATCGCGACGAGCATCCGTCGGCGAGCGGCTCGGAGGACGATTCTCGCGAGGAGACCGTCGAGGAACCCGTCGGTTCGGCCCCTTCGTGAGCGTGAAGCGATCCGTCCGAATCCATTACGACGAAGCCTGTGAGACGACCCTGAAGGCGACATGGCGAACGACATCCCCCTGAGCTGGTTCCTCTATTTCGCGGCGGCCGCTTTCGCGACCGGGCTGGTCGGCGTGCTGCTGCGCCGCAATGCGATCGCCGTGCTGATGGCGATCGAGATCATGCTGAACGCCGCGAACGTCAACCTCGTGGCCTTCTGGCGCTACGGCACGCCCGCCGCCGGCTCGGGCCCCTTGCCCGGGGTGATCATCGCCCTGCTCGTCATCACCATCGCCGCCGCCGAGGTGGCCGTCGGACTCGGCCTCATCTTGCTCTGCTATCGCCGCTGGCGGGCGGTGGACGTCGACCGCTACGACTCGATGTCGGGCTGAAGCGACCCGCCCCCTGGACGCTCGAAGGACGACCGTGAACGTTTACCTCCTGGATTACCGAGACTTCTGGTGCGTCGCCCCGGCCCTCGCGTTGGCCTTCTGGGGCTTCGTCGTCGTCGCCGCCGACCTGGCCCGATTCCATCGTCTCGACGCAGCGGCCCGACGGCTCGCCCTCGGCCGATTGACGCTGACGGGCGTCGGAATCGCGCTGGGGTTCGCGTCGATCCTCCTCGGGATCGACTCGCTGGCCCAGTCGGACTCCCCTCGACTCGAGTGGATCTTCGGGCCTTCGCTCGGGACGTATTTCGCCCGGACGGACGGGTTGATCTTCGTGGGAACCCTGGCGCGGGGGCTGCCCACCGACGTCCTCAACGTCCTGTTCCTGGTCCTGCTGGGGATGGTCGTCTGGATGTCGACCGCTTACGCGTTCACGGACGACCTGGGCGAATACTTCGCGCTCCTGCTCTGGGCCACGGTCGGCATGATGCTGCTGGCCGCCTCGGAGGAGTTGGCGACCCTGTTCATCGCGCTCGAGACGATGACGATCTGCCTCTATCTCATGGCCGGCTTCGAGAAGACGAGGCGACGCTCGCCCGAAGCGGGGCTCAAGTATTTCGTGTACGGCTCGGTCTCCTCGGCCCTCTTCCTCTACGGTTTGAGCTTCGTCTACGGCCTGACCGGGACGACCTATTTCGACGCCGTCGGCCGTGTTTTGATGTCCGGCCCCAGCCCCGCGGGCCTGGCGGGGAACCTGGTCGGCGGGGCGGCGCTGCTACTGATGCTGGTCGGCTTCGGCTTCAAGATTGCGGCCGTGCCGTTCCACTCGTGGGCCCCGGACGTCTATGAAGGGGCGCCGGCACCGGTGGCGGCCTGGATCGCCACGGGCTCGAAGATCGCCAGCTTCGTCGCCCTGTTGAAGGTCTTCCTCCACGCCCTGGGCGGCTGGTCGCACCCGTCGAAGGAAGTGATGGGTCCCGGCTGGCTGGGGGTCGTGATCGTGATGGCCGCGGCGACGATGACCTACGGCAACTTCGCGGCCCTCGCACAGAAGAACTTCAAAAGGATGCTCGCCTACTCGTCGATCGCGCACGCCGGATACCTGCTCGTGGGCGTCGCGGCGGCGAGCGTCTCGGCCGAAGGGCCCTCGGCGGCCGGGGCCGTCCTTTACTACCTGGTGGTCTACGCCTTCGCGAACGTCGGCGCGTTCGCGGTCGCGGCCTGGCTGGCCCGCGATCGCGGCGACGATACGATCGGCGACCTCGACGGATTGAGTCGTCGGTCGCCCATCCTGGCGCTTTGCATCGTGGTGCTGATGCTCTCGCTTATCGGAGTGCCGCCGTTCGGAGGGTTCTTCGGCAAGCTCTACATCTTCATGGAGGCGCTCCGCCAGGGGCCGTCCGGCAGCCGGATCGTGCTGACCTGGCTGGTCGCCCTGGGCCTGTTCAACTCGGTGGTCTCGGCCTTTTATTACGTCCGGGTGCTGAAAGCGATCTATCTGCGTGAGCCGAAGGGCAAGCCCCTCCAACCGGCTGAAGCAGCACTGGCCTGGCCGATCGCGCTGTCGGCCGTCGTCGTGACCGCGTTGGGAGTCGCGCCTGGGCCGCTGGTCGACGTCATGAAATCGATCGCCCAGCCGATGCTGACCGCGGCGAGACTTGAGACCCCGGCCGCGGCGGCCGCCGACGTCCGACCACGACCCGTCGCCTGGGCCCCCCCATCACGAACCGAATGAGACGTCGCGGCCATGGCCATCATCAACACGTTCCAGAAATGCCTGGAGAGTCCTTACCTCGTTGCGGATCCCGAGGCCTCGGCGCGAATCGGCGAGCTGCTGGCCAAGGCCGCCGACCGACTCGAAGCCGCGGCGAACATCCACGAATCGGGGCAGGGCGATCCGGCCGACGTGCTCTTCTTCAGTTATGAGTCCATGTTCTGCTGTCTGCGCGCCTTGGTCTATGCCAGGGGGTATCGCGAGATGGGCCTGCGCTGCCTGCTGCTGGCGTGCGAGTCGCTCTACGTCGAGTCGGGCGACCTGGACGCCGAGCATCTGCGGCGGTTCGAACAGGCCCAGCGGCTGAAGCCGACGCCCGCCGAGGCCGTGGCGTACGCATCGGCCTTCGTGAAGCGCGTCCTCGAACTGATAGGCTGAGCTGGGATTGCTCAGGAAACCGGCGTATGACCGGCCGTTTCGTCGATCGTCACGAGCCGACCTTCGTCGACGGCCTTTCGGACGAGCAGCCCGGTGAGCGTGGCGGCGCGGGCCTCCTGGAGCGTGACCGGCGGCGGAGTGGGGCCATCGGAGCGGACGGCGGCCAGGAAGGCCTCGATGGCAAGCCTCGTGTCGTTGCGAGCGCCGGGCTGGATGGCCCGGCGAGGGCGGTCGCGATCACGATAAGTGAGCGCGCCGGAACCGAAGTCGAAGCCGCCGTCGACGCCCAGCACGCGGAGGTGGGAGCCGGTGAAGTTCTCGTCGGCCGGGGCGATGTAGCTCTGCACGAACGAGGCCCGGAAGCCGTCGGCCCATGCGAGTTCGACCCCGTAATGGTCGGTGACGTCGCGCCCGGGGTCTTGTCTGGCGAAAAGCCCGCGTCGGCCCCAGCCGGAGGCCGAGACCGGGGGCGAGCCGTGGATCCAGTTCAAGACGTCCCAGATGTGGACGGCCTGCTCGACCATGAAGTCGCCCGAGCGGCGGCGGCTGCCGAGCCAGCCGTCGTGGCCGGTGAGCGGGCCGTTGCTGCTCGTCCAGGAGGCTCGGGCCTCGATCAAGGGTCCTAGTCCGCCGGACCGGATCAGGGCGACGCCTTCTTGAAACCGTGGGTTCGACCGTCGCTGAAAGCCGACATGCACGACGACGCCCGTAGCCCGGCCGGATTCCGCGATCAGGCGATCGCAGCCCTCCACGGTGATCGCCAGCGGCTTTTCGGCGTAGAGATGCTTGTTGGCCTTGATGGCCTCGGTCGAGATTCTCTCGTGGAGGTCGCACGGCACGGCCACGACGATCGCATCGACGTCGCCTCGCTCCAGGACCCGCGCGGGGTCGGCGACGGATTCCGGTCGGCGGCCCGAGGCTTTTTCGACGACGCCCTCGCCGCGAGCCCGGTGACGGGACTCGGGATCGCAGACGACCGGCACGACAACCCCTGGGAGTTCGAGGAGCGTACGCAGCAGGGTCGTTCCGCGGCCTCCGACGCCGATCAGCCCCACGCGGATCGGCCCGACCGCTGAGCCCGCGGCCGCGGCCTGCGCCGCCGGCCCCTGAGTCAGGGCCAGGCTGGCCGCCGAGCAGCCGAGGAATCGGCGCCGATTGAGGGCGATCGGGGGCATGAGGCGCAAACTCCGGTCGGGATCGGGGACTTGAAGCGACTCAGCTCATTCTATCCCTCGCACGCCGTATCCGCGAACCATTCCCGCTTTCGGCTCAGCGGTTCAACCAGAAGATCGCCCCGTTCAGGCTGCCGGCGTACGTCACCCAGAGTAGGTAAGGGGCCATCAGAACGGCGGCAACCCGGTCGATCCTCACGAAGGCGACGAGCGTGGCGAGGATCACGAGCCACATCGAGATCAACTCGACGAACGCCAGGCCGGTGTCGTGCATCCCGAAGAAGAGCCAGGACCAGGCCGCGTTGAGCAGGAGTTGGAAGAGCCAGCAGCCCAGTGCGTTCTTCCGCGCTTCGGGATCGGCGTCGACTCGTCTCCACACCCGCCAGGCCGCGACCGACATCAGCAGGTAGAGGGTCGTCCAGGCCGGCCCGAAGACCCAGTTGGGCGGGGTCCAGGAGGGTTTGCGGACTTGGGCGTACCAGGAATCAATGTTCGGGATCGTCGCCCACGAACCGATCCCCGCCGCCGCGGCCGTGAGGGCCAGGAAGCCCAGCAGTCCTAGGAATTGGACGACCAGCGATCGTTTCCCCGACACGACTCGTCTCCCCGTTTTTGCGTATCCGGGCCGCCATCGCCCGCCTCGCCGATGGGCGATCATCGGTCGCCCGTCACGCGGCGTCAAGCCAGACGAAGCCCAGGTCCTCCTCGCCACGGGTCCTGGAAGTCGGCGACGATCTCAGCGCAGTCGCCTCGTCGGGATTTCCGGCTGCCGGTGGAGGCGAAGTGCGTCGAGGGTCCGGGCCATGTCGGGGGGTAGGGGAGCGCACAGTTCGACGGCGGCTTCGGTCATCGGATGGGCGAATCGGAGGGCGTGGGCGTGGAGGGCCTGTCGGTCGATCAGTAGCGAGGCCGGGTCGTCGGCGACGGCGCCGGCAACTTCCAGGTCGGCCAGGGTGAGACGGTCGCGGCCCGAATACGGCTTGTCGGCGACGATCGGGTGGCCGATGCTGGCCAGGTGGACGCGGATCTGGTGAGTGCGTCCGGTCCTCGGCTTACAGCGCACCAGGGCGTAACCCCGGAACCGTTCGACGACCTCATAGAACGTAGCGGCCTCGCGACCGCCGTCTTCGATCGTGCGGACGGCCATCCTCTCGCGGACGATGGGGTGGAAGCCGATGGGGCGCTCGATGTAATCGCTGTCGCGTTCGGGGACGCCGTAGACGATCGCCAGGTATTCCTTGTTGACGGTGCGATGCTCGAACTGGAGAGCCAGCCGGCGATGGGCCAGGTCGTTCTTGACAACGACGAGCAGACCGGTGGTGTCGCGATCGAGGCGGTGGACGATGCCCGGCCGATCCTCACCGGCGACGGTCGAGAGCTGGTCGAAGTGGAACTGGATCGCGTTGACCAGCGTGCCCCGCCAATTGCCGCGCGAGGGATGGGTCACCATGTCGGCCGGCTTGTTGACGACCGTCAGGTGCTCGTCCTCATAGACGACCTCGATCGGGATTTCTTCGGCCGTCGGGGTCGTGTCATGCAACGGCGGCAGCGAGAGCTTGACGCGATCGCCGGCCCGGATCTTGTAAGAGGCCCGCACGACGCGGCCGTTGACCTCGACCGCCCCCGCCTCGATGATCCGCTGCAAGACGCTCCGGGAGTAGTCGATGAATCGGCTGGCCAGGTAGGCGTCGATCCGCTTGCCGTCGGTGCGCGGCTTGACCTCGAACTCCTGGGGCGTCTCCGAAAGCGGCGTCTCCGTCATGGTCGGGCCGTGGATCACTCGAAAGAGGCGACGTCGGAGGGATCACGCGAAGCGTGGGCGGGCGGGAAGGGCTCAGGACTTCGGAGCCTCGGGCTTGGGCGCTTCGGCCGGCGCGGGGGCCGGAGCCGCTTCGGCCTTGGGCGCTTCGGACGGCGCTGGGGTCGTTTCCGGCTTGGGAGCCTCGGCCGGGGCCGCCGGTTCCGGCTTGGGGGCTTCCGACTTGGGTTCCTCGGGCTTTGCGGGCTCGGCCTTGGGCTCCTCGACCTTCGGCGCGGCTTTCGGCTCCTCGGGCTTCGGCGCGTCCGCCTTGGGGGCCTCGGGCTTGGCGGCGTCCGACGGCGGCGGGGGGATCACCAGCGAGCCGGGAGACACGGCGTCGGTGGGGGGAGCCGGGACGACGGCCGGGAAGTCGAGCGACTCGGACCCGCCGGGCGGCAAAGATACCTTTGTGGGCTTGTATGCGTACAATTGCTTGTAGAAGTCGGCCGCGTCGGGCTTCTGGAGGGCGGCGGCGAGCTTCTTCGCCTCGACGGCTTCAGCGGAGTCGGGCCAGGTGTCAGCGACGAACTTGTACTGGTCGACGGCCTTGGGGAGCTCGTTGCGAGCTTCCAGGGCGCGGGCCTTGCCGAAGGCGGCGGCGACGGCGATCGGCGAATCCTTCGGCTCGCTCTTGCCGAGCTGATCGAATAGATCCAGCGCCTTCTTCAGCGTCGGCAGCGCCGCGTCGGAGTTGCTGGGGAGGTCCGAGACGCCCGACGTATAGAGTCGCGAAGCGGCCTGGAGCAGGGCCCAGGGGGCGGCCGGCGACTGGGGGTTCGCCTTGGCGACCTCGATCTCGTCGTCGGCGGTCCGGGCCTCGTCGAGCTTGCCCCAGACGTTGTTCTGCACGCCGGTCCGAGCCGCGAAGAGGTTCACGACGACCACAAGGGCGAGGACCGCGGCCGTCACGCCGCCGACCCATCCCCAGAAGCGGGCCGGGTCCTGCATCGCCCGGTGCACCCAGCGGGCCAGGAGCATCATGTCCTGTTCCGGGTCGTGGATGACCGTCGGCGTCGCGTGCTCGAATTGGTGGCGGGCGGGCGACGCGGCGCCGGGATTATGATGCGGGGTCGGTTCGTTCTTCATCCTGCTCACCTCGCGCCACGGCTCGCGGTCCCCGCGAGACGGACTCCCTCGTTCGGACCTTAAATCAAACAGAATCTTAGTGTTTCGCCGGCCGGGCGGTCAAGCGGACTGCGACCTGGCGCGCAAGTCCGTCGGTCGTGCGGGAAGGAGCCGAACCGGGTTCGAGGCCGCGTCGGAGATCGTGCAGGAACCGCCGGAAACGTGAAAATTCGGGCTTCCGCTTCGAATCCCCGGGAGACGCCTCTATGATTAGTCGAACCGGGCGTGCCCAGCGTCTTCTCCCACCCCTTGCGCCGAGGGCGGCCATGATCGTCGCGATACTCTTCAGCGCAGCTGTGGTCCTGCAGCCGACCGACGGCCATGGTCCCACCGCCGGGGATCTCCAGGACTACCGCGAATCCGCCGCCGAACTAGGCCGCGACGCCGACGCCCATGTGAGGCTGGCCCTCTGGTGCGAGTCCCGCGGCCTCGCCGCCGAGCGGCTCAAGCACCTGACCAGGGCCGTGCTGATCGATCCCGAGAACCAGGCCGCCCGCGGCCTTCTGGGGATGATCGCCCGCGACGGGAAATGGGTGCGCCCCGAGGACGTCCGATCTAAACTGGAAAACGACCCCCGCGCCCAAGCGTTGCTGCGAGAATACCTGGAACGCCGGACTTCTTCCCCCGATACGGCCGAAGCCCACCACCGTTTGGCCCGATGGTGCAACCAGAACGGGCTCGACGCCCAGGCCTCGGCGCACTACCAGGCGGTGGTGCGGCTGGAGCCCACGCGCGAATCGGTCTGGAAGAAACTCGGCTACCGACGATCCGACGGGCGTTGGGCGCGTCCGGAAGACTTGAGGGTTGAGAAGGCCGAGGCCGAGGCTCGCCGCCTCGCCGTCCGCCGCTGGAAGCCGATCCTGGAGAAGCTCCGCGACCAGTGCACGGCCAAGGATCCGCAAACTCGTGCGAAGGCCGCTTCGGCCCTCGACGCGATCGCCGAAGCGTCCGCCGTGCCGACGCTCTGGGCCGTGTTCGTCCGCGACGACGCCCGCCTTCAGCGTCGCCTCGCCGAGACCCTCGCTCGGATCGACGGCCGTTCGGCCTCGCTCGCCCTCGCCGAGCTGGCCGTCTTCAGCCCCATCGCCGAGGTTCGCGGCCTGGCGGCCCAACTGCTCGACCGCCGCGACCCCCGCGATTACCTCGACCCGCTGCTGGACCTGATCCACAAGCCATTCAAGTATACGGTCAACCCGATCGTCGGGAGCGGTACGCGGGGAGGGCTTTTCGCGGAGGGCGAGAGCTTTAACATCGAACGCATCTACAACCTTCCCGCGATCGACCCCGCGCGGATGCCGCGGCGCATCTTCACGGATGACATCCCGCTGCAAGCGGCCGCCCTGCCGTTCCTCCCGGAGGCTCTTTCCTGGGCGTCGGCGGTTCAGGCCCCCACGCCACCGCCGGCCCTGCCTGCCATACCGGGACTCTCCGGCCCCGCCGCCGGACTCTTGGCCCCCGCCCTCGTCCCCAAGCCCTCGCCGCTGGCTGATCCGCTGGTCCAGTCGGCCGTTCAGCAAGACCAGCAAATCGCGATCGCGCTGGAGGAGGATCGCGCCCGTGTCGAGCAGGCCCGACAGCGACTCAGCGAAGACGTCGCGTCGATCGAGCGGCGCAACCGGGCCATCGTGGACCTCAACGATCGCATCCTCCCGCTGGTGAAAAAGGCCACGGGTCAGGACTTCGGGGACGCCGGCGACTCGTGGAAGGGGTGGTGGTCCGACCAGCTCGGCTACGCATACCGTTCGTCGCAGTCCGAGACGAAGCCGACCTACACCGAGGTGATCGCTTACGAAGTGCCGAGGCTGACGGTCCAGACGGGATCCTGCTTCGTCGCCGGAACGCCCGTCCACACGATGGCCGGTCTGGTCCCGATCGAGGCCGTCCGGGTGGGCGACCTCGTGCTCTCTCAGGACGTCCGGACTGGCGCAGTGACCTACAAGCCGGTCCTGGTCACGCACCACAATCCGCCGGCGGCGACGGTGAAGCTGACGATCGGGGCCGAGACCGTCACGGCGACCGGCATCCACCGTTTCTGGCGTGCGAGCTGGGGCTGGACCATGGCGCGCGACCTCAGGGTCGGGGACGTGGTGCGGGTGATGGGGGGAACGCAGCTCGTCGCGGCGATCGAACCCGGCTTGGCAAGGCCGGTCTACAATCTGGACGTCGCCGACAACCTCGATTTCTTCGTCGGCCGCAACGGTTTCCTCGTCCACGACTTCAGCATCGTCCGCGAGCCCACCCGCCCGTTCGACGCGGTCGGCGCGACGGGACTTGAGGTCGCCAGCGGGCGCTGAGGGACGGTGAAATTGACGAGGCGGACGCCGTCGACATTGGAGTCGCGGCAGTCCGGGCGCGGGAGAGCCCCCGGGGCCCATCGAGATGAAGACCGAGGCATCGATGCAGAGTACCGAGCCGAACGGCGAGGCGATCGCACGCCCCGCGATCGCCGCCGCTCATCTCCGCGCCCTCTTCGACAACCGGCTCATCGGCGCGGACCTCGTAGACGCCGAAGGCCGCTGGGTCGACGTCAACGGCCGGCTCTGCGAACTGCTGGGGATGCCCCGCGAACAGCTGGTGGGGCGGCTCGTCGAGGACTTCAGTCATCCCGACGACGCCGAGGCCGATCGGGTGCTGTTCCGGCGCGTGCTCGACGGCGAGTCGTCGCACTACGGGATGCAGAAAAGGCTCCTCCGCAACGACGGCCGATGGTTCCGTGTCGAGATCGACGTCTCGCTCGTCGACCGAGGCGAGGCCGAGCCCTGGCGGGCCTCCGTGGTCCTGCCGATCGCCGACCGAAGCGAGGAGGCCGACGAGGCCGCCCGTTATCGCGCCCTGATGGGGCAGTCGCCGCTGAGCGTCGTCGTGGTCGACCCACAGACGGAGACGTTCCTCGATTTCAACGACGCCGCCTGCGATGCGCTGGGGTACACGCGGCCGGAGTTCGCCGGTTTGTGCCTCACCGACGTCTACGCCGCGGGAGAGGGCGATGCGATCCGGATGCGGATCGACCTCGTCATGGAGCAGGGGCAGGGGCGATTCGAGGCCCGACACCGCACGAAGCAAGGCGAGGTCCGCCAGGTCACGGTGCACTCGCGTCGAATCCGCTCCGAGGGCCGGAGCGTCGTGCAATCGATCTGGCAGGACGTCACACCCTTGCGGAAGGCGGCCGAGGACAAGGCCCGTCACGACGCCCTGGTCCGGCAGATCCTCCATTGCGCCCCGCTGCCGATGGGGATCGTCGAGCTGGCGACGGACGACCGCGACGTCCTTCACGTCCTCGACAATCCCGCGACCTGCCGTTCGCTCGAACTCGACCTGGGCGCCACCGCCGGCCGTTGGGACGGCGCCGATTTCGGCGTCTCGCGGTCGACCCTGGACACGTGGATCGCCGCCTACCGCGCCAGCCAGCGGCTGGGACACGCTGTCCACTTCGAGGACTGCCACGACCAGGGAGGCGGGCCCCGCTGGCTGGGGGTCGTCGTGTCGCACGTGGGCCCGGGCGCCGGGGGCCGCGAGCGGTTCTGCTACATCGCCGAGGACATCACCGAACGGAAGCGGGCCGAGGAGGAGATCCTCCGCCTTAACCGTTCGCTCGAACGTCAGGCCGCCGAGTTGCAGACGGTGTTCGAGGTTCTGCCCATCGGCATCGGCATCGCCGACGATCCCGAATGTCGCTCGATCCGCGCCAATCCCACCCTCTCGGAGATGCTGCGTCGGCCGACGGGCGCGAACGTCTCGATGTCGGCGCCTGAGCCCGAGCGCCCCACCTCGTTCCGGCTCTTCCGCGACGGCCGCGAGCTGACGACCGACGAGCTGCCCATGCAGGTCTCGGCCCGGGACGGGGCCAACCTCCGCAACGTTGGAATCGACGTACGCTTCGACGACGGCCGGGTGGTCCACCTGCTGGAGCACGTCGCCCCCCTGTTCGACGAGCGGGGGAACCCGCGCGGCAGCGTCGGGGCCTTCCTCGACGTCACCGAGCGCCGGCTCGCCGAGCAGGAGCGAGAGCGGTTGCTGATGGACTTACGCGACGCCGACCGCCGCAAGGACGAGTTCCTGGCGATGCTGGCCCACGAGTTGCGAAGCCCGCTCTCCGCGGCCGGCAACGCCGCCCAGATCCTCCTGATGAAGGGGCAGGAGGATCCCGACGTCCTCTGGTGCAGCGAGGTCATCCAGCGCCAGACTCGCAGGCTGGCCCGACTTCTGGACGACCTGCTCGACGTATCGCGGATCTCGCGGGGCAAGATCGTCCTGCGGCGTGAGCCGGTCGACCTTCGCGGCGTCGTCGAGCGGGCCGTTGAGACGACCCGGCCGATGGTGGAGGAGAAGCGGCATCGCGTGGAGGTCCGCCTCCCGGACGATCCGCTGGCGGTCGTCGCCGACCCTGCGCGCATGGAGCAGGTGGTCGTGAACCTCCTCGGAAACGCGGCCAAGTACAGCGAAGAAGGTCGGACGATCGCGATCGTCGTCGGCCGCGAAGGCGGCGAAGCCATGGTCCGCGTCGAGGATCAGGGAGTCGGCATGACGCCCGAGGTGCTCGCCCGGGTTTTCGACATGTACGCCCAGGCCGAGAGCTCGATCGACCGCTCTCAGGGGGGGCTCGGGATCGGCCTGACGATCTGCAAGTCTCTCGTCGAGATGCACGGCGGGTCGATCGCCGCCACCAGCCCCGGGCCCGGCCGCGGCAGCGTCTTCACCGTCCGCCTGCCGGCGTTCGACCGGCCTCATCCGATGTCGAACGCGTCGTGGCAGCCGACCGTATCGTCGGTGAAGCCGCGCCGGGTCGTCGTCGTGGACGACAACGTCGACGCGGTCGAGTCGCTCGGCCGGATGCTGCGCCTGGCGGGTCACGAGGTCCGGACGGCCTCTAACGGGCCCGGGGCCCTCGACGCCGTGGCCGAATTCCGGCCCGACGTCGTGTTCCTCGACTTGGGCCTCCCCGGCTTGGACGGTTACGAGGTCGCGACCCGACTTCGCGGCTTCCCCGAGGGCCGCGCCGCCTTGATCGTCGCCCTGACCGGGTATGGACGCGAAGTCGATCGCCGCCGCGCCTTCGACGCAGGGTTCGATCGCCACATGATCAAGCCCGTGGACTTTCAGGCGATCCTGGCCGCGATCGAATCCGCCTCGGCCGACGCGTGAGCCTTCCGCCCGGCCTCTGAGAAATCAGGGATCAGCGAAGCCGAGGATCCGCCGGACCTCGTCGATCGTGTCCCGGTTGTAGTAGATGTCGGAATGCGTCGCTCGGACGTGATGCTCGGAGACGGCCTCATCAAGATGGGCGCTGGTTAGGGGCACGACCAGGTCGCCGCGACCCCGACCGGATTCGGGGGAGTGCAGTCCGGTGCCGGCGATCGTGTGGATCGTCACTTCGGGGTTGATGGTCAGCCGGCGGATCGCCGGCAGCAGCGGGCTATAAGACGCCAGCGTATCGACGCTGCTGGGGAGGTCGCGAAGGCCGGGCTTGAGTGCGCCGGGGTTGGCGTTTTCGATCTCGGTGACGAGCTGGCGCGTGTCGGCCGGCCGCTGGATGATCCGGGTCGCCAGCCAGCTCGCCACCGCGATCTCCGGCGAGGCGCCGTCGTGGGGCGTGGCGATGAAGACGGCTCTTTTGACACGCGGCGAAGGCTCGAAGAAGAACAGGTTGCGGACCGTCTTCCGCGCGTCGTCGGACATCGTCAGGCCGTCGACGGGCCGGTTCGACACCACGTTCCACACGGCGTCGTCGCTCCACGAGATCTGGAGCCTTGTCAGGAGCCCACCCATGCTGTAGCCGAGCAGCGTCCAGTCGGACATGGCTGGATCCGCGGCCCCCGGGTCGACCGCAGCGGAAATCTCTTCGATCTTTGCCCGGAGGATCGACGCGCTGCGAATGAAGGTGACGCCTGTCGGATAGCGGAAGACCCAGATCTGGTGGCGGTCGAGAAACCCCGGCGTCCGCTGCAAGGCCACGATCATGTCGTTGAACAGGAACGGGTCGTCGAGCAGTCCGTGGATCAACAGGATCGGCGATCTGCCTTTCTGGTAGGGCTCCAGCATCCGGATGTCGGCCTTGTCGAGCATCAACTCGGGCCGGGCGAAGCCGGCGAGGGCGAACGGCCCACGCTCCTCCTGGATCGCCCTCGCCTGGGCGCTGGCGACGCCCAGGTCCGCCCGCAACGGAAGGGCGGGGTCCGCGCCGAAGGCGACGGACCGGGTTCGCAAGGGGTCATGAAATTCCAGAACGTCCGATGGGGCCCGCCGAGTCGGTCCCATTAACCAGGTGTCCAAATCGGGTCGCAAGATGGCCGTGGTGTTGAAGACCGCGATCCGTGGCAAAAAGTCGTCCGGCCTGTCTCGCTTCGGATTGGGGCGCTCGACGGCTAGATTCGCTCCGAGGCCTGGGAAATCGGCCGGAGCGTGAGCATTCGGATTCGGTGGAACCGCGGCGGGATCCACGACCTGGCCGAAATCATCCACCTTCCAGACGAAGCCGCTGTGCCTGATCGGGATGGACTGGGAGCCCGCCGGCGTATTGACGACCAGCGACGTCTTGGGGTCGAGTCGGCCGAACTTCTGCCCGGCCCGCAGACAGTCGCCGAGGCAGCCGTTGTAGAGATCTCGGATCCGTGTGAATTCTTCGGTGTCGACCGAACCCACCGCCGACGTCGCAGCGAGGGCCGCCGCCGCGTAGACGGTCGCCTCATAAAAGCGGTCGACGCTGGCGTCATCTCCCTTTCGCTCGAGCTTCCGTCCCTCTCGGCGGGCCTTGCAGGCGCGGGGGACGAGCGACTCGCCCGTTGGGATCGAACTGGCCGATGGCGTGATCATCGGCCCCACGTCGACCGCGCGGCAACCGCAGACGAACAGGACGGCGACGACGAGGAATCGTCGGCCGATGCGCGGAACGGGCATGGGCGACTGGAGCCGGGAAGCTCCAGGGATGCCGATCAAGGTGGACCTCGGTGCTCGTCTGGGGGGTGCGTCGAGTCGGTCGATACGATGGTTCACTTCTCCCATCGGCCGGCGACGTCGCGAGCATGAGCCCCATTTTCGAGGCGTCCGGGCCCAGTCTGAACGACCGTTGCGACCGTTTCAGGAGAACAGGCGGCGCAGCGATTCCTGGACCGAGGGGAGCGTCAATGCGACGCCGGTTCCGATCAATCCCGCCCCCAGCAGGGTCAAGGGCCTGACCGGCTCCTTCAAGATGACGAATCCGAGGAACATGGCAATGAGGAAGCTCAGCTTGTCGATCGGAGCCACGCCCGAGATCGGCCCACTCTTGAGCGCCGCAAAATAGAAAAGCCACGACGCGCCCGTCGCGAGACCCGAGGCGACCAGCGCCAGCCAGTCGCGGCCGGCCAGCGACCTGAGGCCGCGGATCTCGCCTGTCGAGGCCACGATCGCCGACGCGAAGGCGACCACGACGATCGTCCGGATCAGCGTCGCCAGGTTCGAGGATACGTCGGCCACTCCGATCTTCGCCAGGATCGCCGTCAGGCCCGCAAAGAAGGCCGAGAACAAGGCGTAGTGGACCCAGGTCATGAGGTTCGCCCCCGCCGCCGTTCGTTCGATCGGGATCGTTCGCTAGAATGGTCGTCGTCAGCTCACACCCGCCCGAGGATACCGCATTGAACGACCCCCGCGACACGACGGCCGTCCTCCTCATCGCGCACGGCAGCCGGAGGGAGGAGGCCAACGCCGACCTCCGCGACCTGGCCGAGCGGCTCGCGGCCGGAGGCCGGCACTGCATCGTCGAAGCCTGCTTCCTGGAACTGGCGGAGCCCGACATCTCGTCGGGCGGGGCCCGGTGCGTGGCCCGAGGCGCGATGCGTGTCTTCCTGATCCCCTATTTCCTGTCGGCGGGAGTTCACCTGCTGCGAGACCTCACGGCGGCTCGCGACGACCTTGCATCGCGACATCCCGGGATCGTCTTCGTTCTCGGCCCGCCCCTGGGCCCGCACCCGCTGCTGGATCTCCTGGTCGACGCCCGCGTCCAGGAGCTGTGGAGCGGCGTCGGCGCCGTGGAGGTTGCCTCCGCGGAGGCGGCGGACCGCTTTCGCCCGATGGAAAACTGGGCCGGTCGCGCCAGATCGGGAGGTCAGGGCGTTCGCCGGGAGGCGGCGGAACGGCTTGACGAAAATTCAGGGAAGGGATAGAAGACTTCCGCCGATCTACTCCAAGGAGGGAGACGCCCCCTCGAGTGCATTTCGCACGCGCGTGCCCCCAGGGCGCGAACGCACAGGGCGTTGAAGGAGTGACTAGTGATGGCCGTTGCCTACGAACCGATGGGGGTTCCTGCGCTCAACCTGCGCGCCCAGTACCGAACGATCCGCGACGAGATCGAGCCGGTCGTCCGCGAAGTCCTGGAAAGCCAGGGGTTCGTGATGGGGCCCGAGGTCGGCAGCCTGGAGGCCGAGATCGCCGAGTACTGCGGGGCCTCGCACGCGATCGGCTGCGCCTCGGGGACCGACGCTCTGCTGCTCCCCTTGATGGCGATCGACCTCGGCGCCGGCGACGAGGTGATCACCAGCCCATACACGTTCTTCGCCACCGGCGGGTCGATCTGGCGGACCGGAGCGAAGCCGGTCTTCGTCGACATCGAGCCCGACACCTACAACATCGACCCGGCCAAGATCGAGGCCGCGATCACGCCGGCCACCCGGGCGATCATCCCCGTCCATCTCTACGGCCAGACCGCGGACATGGCCCCGATCCGCGAGATCGCCGAGCGCCACGGCCTCATGGTCCTGGAGGACGCGGCCCAGGCCATCGGCGCGGCCTACCAGGGCGCCCGGGCCGGCACTCTGGGGACCGCCTCGGCCTTCAGCTTCTATCCTTCGAAAAATCTGGGCGGCTTCGGCGACGGCGGCATGGTGACCACCGACGATCCGGTCCTGGCCCGCCGCATCGCCCGGATCCGCGTCCACGGTATGGAGCCCAAGTACCACCACCACGAGGTCGGGCTCAACTCGCGACTCGACGCCCTGCAGGCGGCCGTCCTGCGAGTCAAGCTCCGGCATTTGGACGACTGGACCGCCGCCCGCCGCGACGTGGCCGACCGCTACCGCGATCTCTTCGCCTCGCACGGGCTCGACGAGATGGTGCAGCTGCCGATCGAGCGACCCGGCAACTTCCACGTCTACAACCAGTTCGTCGTCCGGGTCCCCGGGACGATCCGCGACGAGCTTCGGCAGCACATGATGGACCGCAAGATCGGGACCGAGATCTACTATCCGATCCCGCTCCACCTCCAGCCCTGCTTCGCCTCGCTCGGCTACAAGTACGGCGACTTCCCCCAGTCCGAGTCGGCCGCCCGCGAGACCGTCGCGCTGCCGATCTACCCCGAGCTTTCCGAGGCCGAGCAGCGGTTCGTCGTCGGCTCGATGAATCAGTTCCTCCACGATCGCGCGTATCCGTCGCTTTTCACGGACCGCGCGGCCTGATCTCGCGATCAACCTGGCTGCCAATTCGACGGGCCCGGCGGAAGCGATCAAGGTCGCATCCGCCGGGCCCGTCGTCGCCAAAGCGACAGGGCTGATCAAATCGCGACGAGCAGGCGTCTCCTCTCGCGAGGCTTGACGACGCGTCGGCCTCCCTCGCGGGTCTGGTCGATGCGGTCGAGGGTTTCGCGGTGAAGGCGGCACATCGAGGCCTTCGAGCATCCCAGAAGCTCGGCGGCTTCCTCCTGCGTCTTTCCGTCGAGGTAGATGTGGCGGAAGGCGGCGGCGTGGCGCGAGGGGAGCCTGCGGAGGCAATGTTCGAGGGAGTCCTGCTCTTCCAGGCGGGCCCCGACGGGCTGGTCGGGGTGGGTGCCGACGACGCGGCCTCGGACCTCGGAATCGGGCGCCAGCGGTTGGAACTTGGGGGCGAATTCGGCCGATCCCCTCCAGCCGTCCGAGAAAAACCCGCGCTGGGCGTTGATCAAGGCCCCGCGGATCCGATGGCGGGCGAAGGTCGCAAAATCGACCCCCTTCGACTCGTCGAATGACTGCGCCGCCTCGACCAGGGCCAGGCAAGCGGTCGCCCGGTAGTCGTCGCCGCCGGCGGGCCAGGATTTGGCGAAGCCCTGCGCCATGGAACGGGCCAGTGGCACGTACCGGGCCGCCAGTTCTCGCTGGGGGTCGCTCAACGGAGGCTTCGGCGGGTTCGGGTTGCACTTCGCCGGGTAGCACGCCTCACCACGGCGCGGCATCGGTGCGGAGGCGGAGCCCGGGGCGGCCGGCGGCCGCATGGGGTTGGTGCGGCTCGGGAACGACGGGGCCTGGCGAGTACGGTCGGCCGAGAAATTTCGGCGCATCGGGATCGTGTCCATGGTCATCCACCTCGCTCTATCCTGGTTGCCGGCTCGGAAGTGTGCGGGAAGGGGACGGCTCGTCAGCCGCCGACGGCGCGACGGAAGGGTCGCTCCGATGCGACCCGAGTCCGCTCCTCGCACTCGTGGGCGAGGGCGAGGGCCAACTCCTGGTCGACCTGCGCGGCGATGATGCACGCGTCTCGTTTCTCGAGGAGCCCGGCCAGGTGCGCCTCGGCAAGCTGGGGGCGAGCCGGTAAGCTCGCCAGTTGACGCCGCGCCGACGCGATCGCGTCGCGAAGCGCGTCCAGCGTCTGGAGTCGCTTCGCATTCCGGGTCCAGGCCTGGACGAGCCGATCGGCCAGCTCAAAATAGGATAGAGCCTGAAGCTCATCCGGTGTCGGCGACGTCGCCTGGTGGGAGTCGCGTTCGGAGGGAGAACCCACGGAGGCCGGCGCAAGGCGGCGCGCCGGCATGATCATCGGATTCATGACATCCATCCTGATAGGTCGTGAATGTGTAGATGAAGTTCGTGGCGGCGAGTCGACTCGGATTCGAGGCGAAATCCTCAAAGGGTCGTCCGCTCGATGAGTCTGACCGATGCCGTCGAGGCTTGGAGGGCGTTGCGTTTGCGGGATTTCTTGGGAGCAATCATCCCGCCAATGCAAATTTAGCAAGCACATAGTGGATGTCAACAGTTGAAAGGAAAAATTTGGCGACATTCAGTGGCTTTTCCAGGCTTGGCGGCTTATGGTTTCCCTCCCCGTCTATTTTCAACAATGGGACAACTCGCTCGTTTTCGAACGACAGTCGTGAGTGAGCCGAGAAGTTTCCTGATCCGGCCGTAAGTCGTAATTAAACCTGGGGCTGATCGAGCTTGTCGGGAGCGGGGATTATGAGTCGCGTTTTGGATCCAGAGTGCACGGAGATGATCCGAGAGCGGCTGCTGGACTGGTTCGACTCCGAGAAACGCTCGCTGCCCTGGCGGACGGATCGCGATCCCTACCGCATCCTGGTGTCGGAGATGATGTTGGTGCAGACCACGGTCGCGGCCGTGGTGCCGTTCTTCGAGCGTTTTCTGGACGCGTTCCCCGACTTTGCGTCCCTGGCGGCGGCGAACGAGGATCGCGTCCTCAAGGCCTGGGAGGGGCTCGGCTATTATAGGCGTGCTCGGCAGCTGCACGCGGCGGCGAAAACGATCGTGGTGCAGCATGGCGGCATGATGCCAGACGACGCCGACGCCGTGCGGGCTCTCCCGGGGGTTGGCCGTTATATGGCGGGAGCGATCCTTTCTCAGGCGTTCGATCGGCCCGAGCCGATCGTCGAGGCCAACTCCCGTCGCGTCTTGGCCCGTTTGCTCGCTTGCACCGACGACCTAACGTCAAGGGACGCCCAGGGGCGTCTCTGGAATGCCGCGGCCCGCCTGGTTCCTCCTCGTCAGGCTGGCGATTTCAACCAGGCGATGATGGAACTTGGCGCCTTAGTATGCTCGCCGCGGACGCCGCGTTGTCTCATCTGCCCGCTCGCCGCAATATGCGAGGCCCGGCGCCTCGGGGTGCAGGACCAGATCCCCCGGGCAACTCCCAAAGCCGCGCCGCTCGCCGTGGTGGAAGCCTGCGCCGTTGTGGCCTGCGGACGCCGACTCCTCCTGGTGCGGCGAGGCTCCCCCGGCCTCTGGTCGGGATTTTGGGAATTCCCGACGATCCACCTTGAAGGCCCAGACCCGGCGGGACGGTCGTTCGGCGTCCCGGTGGGGCTCGAGGAGGGGGTGAAGCGGCTCGCCGGGGTGCCGATCACGGCCGTCGGCCTGATCAGGTCGCTCACTTACGGAGTGACTCGCTACCGCGTGAGACTCGACGCCTTCGCCGCGGCGCCGCGATCAAAGAAGTCGCGGGCCAAGCCGAAGCCTGGGCCGGGGATGTCGGAGGCGGCCTGGGTGGAGGCGACGCAACTGGGCGATCTCACCCTGAGCGCGGCGGGACGGCGACTGGCCGCGGCGATCCTCGCCGAGCCGGCGTCGTGGGGCCGCTCCCCGGGCTGACCGAGATTCGTGGGCCTGTATGCGGCGGGCGGATTGATCCAACCGCTAGGATCTGTGTGCAGGGAGTCGCGGGAGCGAGGGTTTCGCGAGCGGACTTGCTTGGACCGGAAGGGCGCTCTAAAATAGGGAAGCTGGGGGCGGTCCGCCACAGGGAAGGGCGGGCGATGAGCATCTGGTTCCTCCCACGTTCCGTTCCTCCCGTTCTTTCGTCGGTGATGATGTCGATCGTCGCCGACGGCTTGACGGCCCCTGGCCGGTCGCGGCCGCGGGCTCTCTCTCCTCTTCTGGAAAATACCTCGCGGACGACGGCGACGTCGATCACGGAAGTCGGTGGGGCGTACTCGGCTCTCGGTTCAGCGTCGGCGACGGTCGCGGTGTGGATGCGGCTTGATCCCTCGACTAGGGATGAAAGGGCTTGGTATGCCGTCAGGTAAGGACGTCACGGGCGGGGGCTCTGGGGGCGGTGGCAAGCGGACCGGCGGCGGAGGCCTCTCCTCCGGCACGGCGGGCAGCACCAAGAAGAACGCCTACTGTTCCTTCTGCCGGAAGAGCTATCGCGACGTCGGCCCGCTCGTCGAAGGCCCCGGCGACGTCTACATCTGCGGCGAGTGCATCGAGCTCTGCCAGTCGATCCTCGACCAGGAACGGCGGCGGCGAGGCGTCCCCAAGACGCTCTTCACCGACATCCCCACCCCTCGCGAGATCAAGACGCAGCTCGACGACTACGTCATCGGCCAGGACCGTGCCAAGAAGGTGCTCTCGGTCGCGCTGCACAACCACTACAAGCGACTCGTCCACGGCGAGGACCCTGAGCAGGAAGTCGAGCTCGACAAGTCGAACATCCTGCTGATCGGCCCGACCGGGTGCGGCAAAACCCTGCTGGCGCGGACGCTCGCCCGGATCCTCAACGTTCCGTTCGCGATCGGCGACGCCACGACCCTGACCGAGGCCGGATACGTCGGCGAGGACGTCGAGAACATCCTGCTGAAGCTCTTGCACGCGGCCGATTTCGACCTTGAGGCGGCGCAGCGGGGCATCATCTACATCGACGAAATCGACAAGATCGGCAAGACGACCCACAACGTCTCGATCACCCGGGACGTTTCGGGCGAGGGGGTCCAGCAGGCCCTGCTGAAGATGCTGGAAGGGACGGTGGCCAACGTCCCGCCCCAGGGGGGCCGCAAGCATCCGGAACAGCAGTACATCCAGATGGACACCAGCAACATCCTGTTCATCTGCGGCGGCACGTTCGTCGGCCTGGAGAACATCATCGCCAAGCGGGTGGGCCGCAAGACGATCGGCTTCGGCAGCCAGTCGCAGGCGGAGCAGCACACCGACCTCGGCGAGTTGCTTTCGAGGGCCACCTCCGACGACCTGCTCGAATTCGGCATGATCCCCGAGTTCATCGGACGCCTGCCCGTTCTCTGTCCGCTCATGCCGCTCGACGAGAGCACCCTCGTCCGGATCATGACCGAGCCCCGCAACGCGCTGGTCAAGCAGTACAAGCGGTTCTTCGAGATGGAAGGCTCCGACGTAGAGTTCACCAACGAGGCCCTCGTCGAGGTCGCCAAGCTGGCCAAGACGAAGGACACCGGCGCCCGCGGCCTGCGTTCAATCGTCGAGGAGATCATGCTCGACGTGATGTACGAGCTCCCCGATCGGGTCGGCAAGGATAAGGGGAAATACGTCGTCACCCCCGAGATCGTCCGCAAGGAAAAGAACCTCTTCGAGGTCCAGCCGACGCCGATGACCAAGGCCGAGCGGAAGAAGGAGAGCGCCTGAGCGTCTGCTCGCTCAGGCGCAGCCGCGGATCGCCAGGCCGCGGAGGATCTCGAGGCCCCGATCCAGCACGTCGTCGGCCACCGCGTACGAGACCCGGAAGTGGGTGTCGCGGCGGCTGAAGACGTTGCCGGGGATGATCAGCAGCTCGCGCGCGATCGCCGCGGCGACGAACTGGGAGGCCGTCCCCCACGGAGCCCGGGGGAAGGCGTAGAACGCCCCCTCGGGACGGGGCAGGTCGTAGAGGCCGTCGAGCGCCTCGACGACGCGGTCACGCTTTCGCTCATATTCCGCCATCTGCCCGCTGAGGTCGATCGTGTGCTTCGCGAGCACGCGGGCGAGCCCGACTTGCAGGGGGGTCGGCGCGCAGACGAAGGTGAACTGCTGGAGCTTGGTCATCTCCTGGATGAGCCGGCCCGGCCCGTGCGCGAAACCGAGCCGCCAGCCGGTCATGCCGAACGACTTGCTGAAGCCGTCGACCACCAGGACGTCCTCGCTCCACTCGGCGGGCGAATGGAACTCGCCGTCGAAGGCGAAAGCGTTGTAGACCTCGTCGCTGATGAGCAAGACGCCTCTCTCGCGGCAGAGGAGGGCGAGGTCTTTCAACTCTTCGGCCGAGGCGACGACGCCCGTCGGGTTGTTCGGGCTGTTCACGATCACCGCCTTGGTGCGCGGGGTGATCGCGGCGGCGACCTTGGCGACGTCGATGCGGAAGTCGGGATAGGTGTCGATCAGGAACGTCTCGCCCCCCGCCAGGGTGACCTGGTGGTTGTACATGACGAAGTAGGGGTCGAAGACGATCACCTGGTCGCCGGGGTTCACCACCGCGCTCAGCGCCAGCATCAGGCCGCCGGCCGTCCCCGAGGTCACCAGCACCTCGCGGTCGGCGTGGCCGTAATCCTGCAACGACTCCCGGATCGCGTCGCGAAGCTCGGGGACGCCCTGGGTGACGGAGTACTGGTTCAACCCCTCGTCGACGGCCTCGCGGACGGCCTGCTTGATTGACGGGTCGACGTCGAAGTGGGGCATCCCGATCGACAGGTTGATCGGGTCCTTCATCGCCTTGGCCATCTCGAAGGCCTTGCGGATGCCCGAGGCGTCGATGCGACTCATCCGTTCGGCGATCCAGCGCTCGTTCACGATCGAATTCCGTGGAGGGGGTGAGAATTGCGGACGGGTGCGGTCAGTACGTGACGAGGCTGAAGATCTCGCAGGGCTCCAGCTTCGACCGGCCGCCGAGGAACGACAACTCGATCACGAAGGCGCAGGCGACGAGGTCGGCGCCCGTCGACCGGACGAGGTCGCGGCAGGCGCACATCGTGCCGCCGGTCGCCAAGACATCGTCGATCAACAAAACGCGACGGCCGGGCGCCAGTGCATCGGAATGCACTTCGAGCCGGTCGTTGCCGTACTCGAGAGCGTACTCCTGGGCGATCGTCGCGTAGGGGAGCTTGCCCGGCTTTCGGATCGGCACGAAGCCGGCGTTCATTTTCATGGCCAGCGGCGCGCCGAAGATGAACCCGCGAGCCTCGGCGGCGGCGATCACCTCGATCCCCTTGTGCCGGAATTCGGCCTCCAGAAGGTCGATGGACGTCCGGAAGGCTTCCGCGTGCCCGAGCAGGGGGGTGATGTCCTTGAACTGGATACCCGGCTTCGGGAAGTCGGGGATATCGCGGATCCAGTTCCGAAGGTCCACGGGCGCGGACGCTGACATGATACGCGTGCTCCAGGCTCGACGGAGGGCGGGGCTGGCGGTCGCGGTCCGCGCAGGGGGGGCCGCGGATCCGGCCGGACCACGACCACTATGCGGCATCGGCCCCGCCGTTGTCCAGACGCGGGTGCGGCACACGGCGGCCGGGCTCAGGGCGAGAACGAGTCGATGTCGGTGGTCGTCGCCGAAGGGGGGAGGGGGGGCGGCACGGCCTCGGTGCCCCGTGTGCCGTCGGAGTCGGGAGCGGGCTGACCGACGAGGCCGCCGGTCAGGTCGTGGGCGACGGGGATCTTCATGCCGCTGAACTCGGTGCTCTTGCGGATCGTGCCGCTCTGAATCGGGCCGACGCCGCCGACGTAGACGTCCTTGGCGTTCGACTTGGTCTGCGAGGTGCCCGACGTCCAAACGAGCTGACCCGAGGCGCGGTCGTAGGCGAAGAGCGCCATCTTCACGACCCCGTGCTGGTCGGTCCGTTTGGCCAGCGACATCTCGGGGATCGTACCGGCGGGGAGCCCGGTGATGGTCATCGGGATGGTGGTCTGGGGGATGCCGAAGAGCAGCTCGTACTGGTCCGTGCCGTAGGCCCCGACTCGAGCCTCGACGACCCACTGGGCCTGTTCGGCCTTGGTGCGGAGCAGCACGCCCTGCTGGAGCATGGCCTGCTTGAGGCTCGAGACGACCCAGCCCAGGTCGACGGCCGTGACGTTGGTCGTGTCGAGGTAGCAGGGAACTCCGGTCAGGGGTCGGAAGTCGATGCGCGCGAGGGCGGCGTCCCAGGCGTCGGTCAGCAGGAGCTGCTCCGTGCCGGTACGCGCCGTATTCGTCGTCTTGACGGTCCCGCAGCCCGCGAGCGTCGCCGCGAGGGCGAGGCCGAGGCCGAAGAGGCCCAAGGTGCGGGGCGAGGACGGGTATGGCCGGGCGGACTTCGTCATTCGCTTCGATCACCGCGAGGTAAGCGATCAGGAAAGTCCGACGGCGCGACGCCCGCCCCCGGCGCGGGGCCGGGGAGCGGGGTCGGTGCGAATCGGTCGGGTCAGCGGGGCGAGCCGGGCGTCGGCGTGACCGGCGAAGGCGCGGTCGGCGTCTGCACCTTCTTCGTCTCCTTGAGCTTCTCGAATTGCGCGGCGGCCTCGGCCGAGACGCCGGCGGGGGTCACCGACTTGCGGGCCGTCGGGGCGGATCCGGAACCATTGCCGGCCGCCTGGCCCGAGGTCTCGGGCGTGTTCGACTCGGGGTTGCTCATCAGCTTGACCTTGTCGTCGACCCGGAAGTCGGGCTGCTGCTCCTCGTTGGCCATCTTCATGGTGCCGACGAGCTTGTTCTCGATGGCCGACTTCTTCATCATCTCCTCGAAGACCACGCCCATGGTCTCCTTGAGCTTGACCTCGTAGACGATCTCCTGGAGCCGCTTGCGGATCGCCTCGTCCTTGATCGAGACGTTCGGCATGGCCGGGATGACCCCTTCGCGGCGGAGGATCAGCCAGGCCCCCTCGGTGGCCTGGATCGGCCCGGTGATGTCGCCGTCCTTGGGCTTGTGCGCGGGGTCCTTGTCGGCGGGATCGCCGTCGAGGAGCTGGCTGAACGCCGACGACGCGACGTTGGCCGGCTGGAAGTTGCGGGTGATCGGCTCGCCGATCAGGCCGCCCAGCGATCGCGAGGCCAGGTCCATCGACTGCTCCTGGGCCATCTTCTCGAACCCGCCCGGGTTCTTGCGGAGCGCCTCCCAGATGTCCTGGGCCTTCGCCAGCTTGTCGACCATGATCAGGCGGCAGCGGAGCTTGTCGCCGTACTGGGCGTCGAACGCCTGCTTAAGGTCTTCGTCGGTCACTTGCACCCGGCCCTCGCAGAGCTTGCGCATGGCCAGGGCGGGGTAGATGACGTCGCGGGCGTACTGGAACGGGCTGATCCCGCGCTCCTTGTCGAGCGTGCGGAGCCAGGCCTCGCGGCCGATGCCGAAGCGGACGGCGACGGTGTCGATCTCCTGGTCGATCTCGGCGGCGGTCACTTCCTTCTTCTGGGCCTTGAGGGCCTGCTCGATCAGCGACCGGTTGATCAGCGTCTCGAGGATCTCCTTACCCTTCCGCGCGACGCACTCGTCGGCGAGCTGCTGACGGGAGATGACCTGGTCGTTGACGATGGCGATGGCGTCGGTCGGGTTGACCGGGATCGCCGTCTCCTTCATCGGCGGGACTTCGATCTGGTCCCGACGGACCGAGGGGGCGTCGTCCTTGCCGACCGTCGCCTTGCCGGCCGGGGCCTTGGCGGCTGACGCCGCGGACTTGCCGCGTGGGGCTTGCTGACCGAAGGCGGGGGCGGTCGTCGCGGCCCCCAGAAGCGTCAGGCCCACCACCCAAGCGTGGGCGGTCCGACCGCCATCCTTTGCGATCATCGTGTTGCGTCTCCCATTCCGTAGGTTCGTTTGCGAGATCGACTCAAGTCCCCGGACGAAACGGCCGAGAATCTATTAGTTACCCCCTGATCGGTCAACCTCAGATCCCGCGCCGACTCGCCACGCGAATTCGACGCCTCCCGCGGTTTCCTTCGATCCCCCCTTGGCGGGCCCCCTCCGGTCGGCTACGTCTGGTTATTCAAGAATTGTGCGACACTCACGCGCACGCCCGACGAAGTCACCCCGGAGAACGAACCATGAAGCGGTTGCTTCCTGCCCTTGTGGCGATCCTGCTCGCGTCCTCGTCGCTGAACGCCCCGGCCCGCGGCGAGGAGACCGGGACGCTCATGGCCGAGACGGCCCGCCGCTTCCTGGGCTCGCTCGACGACGCCCAGCGCGACAAGGCGACCTTCGGTTTTGACGACCCCGAACGCCTGAACTGGCACTGGATCCCCCGGCCCCGCAAGGGCCTGCCGATCAAGGAGTTGGCCTCCGACCAGCGCGTCCTGGCCTTCGCCCTGCTCAACACCGGCCTTTCGAACCGCGGCATGGTCACGGCCGCCACGACGATGAGCTACGAAGAGATCATCCGCGAGGAGGAGCACGAGAACGGCACGGTCCGCAACCCCGAGTTGTATTTCATCAGCGTCTTCGGCACCCCCGGAGAGGGTTCGTGGGGCTGGCGGTGGGAGGGCCATCACCTGGCGCTGAACTTCACGCTCAGCGGGGACAAGGTCGTCTCGGCGACGCCGTTCATGCTCGGGGCCAACCCCGCCAAGGTCGCCTCGGGGCCGAGGAAGGGGCTGCGGAACCTGGCCGCCATCCAGGATCCGATCTACGCCCTCGTCGCCTCGCTCGACGAGGGCCAGCGCAAGGCGGCCATCGTCTCGGAGGAGGTCCCCGACGTCACCACCACGCCGAACGCGCCCAAGCCACCGGCCCCTGAAGCGCTCGGCATCGACATCGGCCGGCTCAACCCCGAACAGCACAAGCTCCTCGGCGAGGCGCTGAAGGCCTATCTCGAAACTTTCCCCGCGGAGATCGGCGGGCTGATCATGGAGCAGCTCCACGCGGGCGGCAAGCCTGAGGCCCACCTGGCCTGGTACGGCCCCATCGATCCCTCGAAGGCCCACGCCTTCCGGATCCAGGGGCCGACCGTGTTGATCGACTTCAACGATAAGCAGAACGGCGCGAACCACATCCACACGTTCTTCCGGACGGCGAGCGGAGATTTCGGCCTGCCCGCCGCCAAGTGAGGGTGCCGGCCCGAATCCGAAGTTGTTAAGCTGTCTCCCCTGGGAGCATAACCGTCGCGGCCGGCCGGCCGCGACGGTCGACGACGCCTGATGACGAACGGCACCCTCAGGGCGAGACGGACGAGCCGATGGTGAATCTCGGGAATCGTTGCCGCCCCGTCGCACGCGCGACGGGCTGGCTCTTGCTGACGGCCCTCCCGGCCGCGGCTTTCGGACAGGGCGGGACGTTCTCCAAGTATGTCGTATCCGCCCAGGAGGCGCACGCGGCCGACGTCGGCCGCGACGCCCTGCGCGCCGGCGGCAACGCGATCGACGCGGCGGTGGCCACGGCGTTCGCCCTGGCCGTGACCCTGCCCGAGGCCGGCAACCTCGGCGGCGGCGGGTTCATCGTCGCCTACCTGCCGGGTTCTCGCGAGGTCGTCACCCTCGACTTCCGCGAGACCGCGCCGGGGTCCGCGACGCCCCGCATGTACCTCGATCCCGAGGGCAAACTTCGGCCTCGCCATCGCGCGGGAGCCTGGGCGGCCGGAGTCCCCGGGACCGTTCGCGGCCTGGGCGACGCGCATGCGAAATGGGGCAAGCTCCCCTGGCGCGACCTCGTGAAGCCCGCCGCGAGGCTGGCCCGCGAGGGCTTCCCGCTCTCCGAGGAGCTGGCTTCGGCGCTCAACGGCCAGCTCCGACCGCGCAACCCTGACGCCCCCACCGGGACGCCGGGCCGGCCGGCGTTCCAGAACCGTCTCGTCGATTTCCCCGAATCGGTCGCCGCCTACGGCAAGCCCGACGGTCAACCCTGGAAGGGCGGCGAGCGACTCGTCCAGGCGGATCTGGCGGCGACCCTCGATCGGATCGCCGCGAACGGGGCCGACGAATTCTATACCGGGCGGACCGCCGACCTGATCGCCGGCTACATGTTCGAGAACGGCGGCAGCGTGACCCACAAGGACCTGGCCGATTACGGCGCAAAGGAGCGGTCTCCGGTCCATACGACCTTCCGCGGCTGCGACGTCTACGGCATCGGTCCGGCGTCCTCGGGGGGGATCGTCCTCTGCCAGATGCTCAACATCCTGGAGCGTTACGACCTCAAGGCCGACGGCCCCAAATCGCCCCGGACCCTGCATCGCGTGACCGAGGCCATGCGACGGGCGTATTACACCCGGTCGACCCGGATCGGCGACCCCGACTTCGTCGACGTCCCCTTCGCCGAGCTGGCTTCCAAGGCGACGGCCGACGAGCTGGCGAAGTCGATCGACGACTCGCGCGCGACCCCGAGCGCCGAGCTGGCGCCGTTCCCGATCATGGCGACCGAGCCCGATCACACGACGCATTTCTCGGTGGTCGACGGCGACGGCGGCGCGGTGGCGATGACCTACACGCTGGAGGACAGCTACGGAGCCAAGGCCGTGGTCAAGGGCGCGGGCTTCCTGCTCAACAACGAGATGGGCGACTTCAACCTGCGGCCGGGCCGGACCGACGACGCGGGGTCGATCGGCACGTATCCCAACCAGATCGCCCCCGGCAAGCGGATGCTCAGCTCGCAGTGCCCGACGCTCGTCCTCAAAGACGGGAAGGTCCGGTTGGTCACCGGGTCCCCGGGCGGGCGGACGATCCCCAATACGACGCTCTGGGTCGTGCTCAACGTGCTGGAGTTCGGCCTCGAGCCCCAGGCCGCCGTCGACGCCCCCCGCACGCACCATCAGTGGTTCCCGGACGTCCTCGTCCTTGAAGGACGGGACTGGCCCGTGGAAACCTTGAAGGCGCTCTCCGACATGGGCCACAAGTGGCGGATCGCCGACCGCCAGGGGGATGCGAACTCGGTCGTCGTCGACCTGGCCGACGGTCGGCTGTTCGGAGCCCCCGACGCGCGCCGTGCGACGGTCAAGGCCTCTGGCGACTGAGCCGCCGCTCGGCCGCTTATCTCGGACCGGGCCCTCGGCGTTCGTCGGGGGCAGTCCGAACGATCGAGGGATCAGGGAGTGGTGACGACGTCGTCCCTCTCGGTGGGCTGGTACGCCAGGATCGAAAGGAGTTGGCGGGTCACGCCCAAGAAACCCAGGATCGCCCCAGCCGCGGGCGCCGCCAGGCCGAACCGGCCCATCGCCAGATAGGCTACGGCTTCGCCCAGCAGGGCGAGCAGCAGGATCACGCCCGTCGCGAAGAGGATGAACTTGGCCCAGAGGATGTACTTCACTCCGGATCGAACTTCGATGAACATGGGTCTCATGTCAGGCTCCCGAGTCTCGTCGCCGATCGATGGGACGCGATTTGCTCCGCCGTCCCGTCGTGGCAGGGGGTATTCGTCGTGGGCCGCCCCGGATTCGCGGAAATCGGCCGCGGGCCCGCTACTCCACGATTCTGACGAACGTCGTCGCGGATTCCTAGCGATCGTCCCTCATTCATGCCCTTGTGAGGATTCCAGATCGAATTTTGTGTTTGATCGTTGCAGGAAAATGATATCCTTGGTACACCCATTAAGACGTGGGCGCTGAATAACGGCCCGCGGCCATTCCTTAGTATGCACGATTCCGCCCGTGTGACGACCCGTGACGGCATCAGGGGCCGAAGATCGACAGGTGTCGTCGGATCTGGCCCGCCCGGGCCCTCGAAGAATCGAGCGTCAAGGTCGCGCGTCGAGGCGCGAAACGGTCGAGCTCGGCCGCGGCTCCGGATTTGCAAGCCGAGGTCCAGTGAGCGGATTCGTTTTGGGGGTCCCTCCGAAGTCGGTAGGAGTTCCGCCCATGAAGAGCCTAGAGCCCACCGGAGTTTCGCGCGTCCTGATCGTCGAGGATAACCGCGACACCGCCGACACCACGGCCATGCTCCTTCGTATGCACGGCTTCGACGTTGCGGTCGCGTACGACGGGAAGACGGCGCTCAGGACGGCCAAGGGCTACGACCCCGACGTCGTGCTCCTCGACCTCTCGCTGCCCGATATCGACGGCTACGCCGTGGCCGAGAGCCTGCGGAAAGAGGGCCTCGACCGCGCCTCCTTCATCGCGGTCTCCGGTCACGCGCCCGACGAGGAGGCCTGGGCTAACACCTGCTTCTCGGACCACCTGGTCAAGCCGGTGGGCAAGGACGCCCTGGTCTCGCTGCTCGCGCGGGTCCAGGTCGAGAAGTCCTGCTCGCGCTGAGCCTTCTGACGACGCCCGGGCGCGTCACCAGGCGACGTAGAGGTCGCTCACTTCCAGGTCGCCGGCGTCGACGTCGCTGTTCAGGCCGACGCTGATCTTCCGCACCAGGCCCCGGTCCAGCTTGCTGTTCGGATCGGGGGCGTTGGCGTTGCTGCGATCGAGGGCGTCGAGGTCCAGTCGGGTGACGTGCCACTCGCCGTCCGCGGGGATCAGGCTCGTCCCGTTGATGTAGCCGACGCCCGTTTCGCCCTCCCATAGGAAGAAGCGAACGTCGCCCGGGCGTTTGCTGCGGGCGCGGACGACGAGCGCCTGGGCCCCGATCAGGTCGACCGAATTGGGCAGGCGGAAATAGGGATAGACCCACCGATCGGCCTTCGGTGCGTGCTCGCAGACCAGGTGCCAGCCGGCGGGCTTTGCGGCCTCCATTCGCATCTTGCCCCCCTGGCCGATATTGTCGGACCAGCGGTCGAGATCCTCGATCGGAAGCCTCTCCGAGCGGCCGAGATGGGCGAGCGCTTGTTCGAGCTTGGGCTCGCCGAGGAACGCAAGCGAGAGCCGGTCGCGTTCGGACTTCTCGCTTCGGGCCGTCACGAAGACGCGTAGGGGCGCGAAATCGGCGAACGCCCCCGCCGCGTCGACCTTCCATTCCACATCGACCTCCGAGCGAGGTCCGACCTGGACACGGCGGATTGGATCTCCGGAGTTCTTAGGACGCCCGATCTTCAGGCTGACGTCGAGCGTCTCGGTCGCGTCGCCCAGGTTGATCACCTCGACGACCACCGGCAGCACCGTAACGCCCGCCTTGAGGTGATAACCCATCGAAGTCGGCGTTGCGACCGCTGGGTCGAACCGGTGGCGGAGCACGATCGGCGAAGGCTCGGCCCTGGCCACCCTGACGAGCCCCGGGTTGAGCCCCTTCGCCCGGGACTGCGGTTCGATCAGGGGGGCGATCGTCGCGGCGTCGAACCAGGCGAAAGCAAGGCCGTCATCGAGCGAGAAACGCCCGTCGCGGATCGGCGTGGCGCGGCCGTCGGCGGCCTCGACGCGGCTCGGGACCGCATCCAGCCGGATCGGCTCGCGCAGCTCGGCTTCAGGGGCGGTGGAGTAGAGGACCGCGACGGCCCGCGCGTTGTCGGCGAAGACCCGGGCGCGGGTGAGGCGCGGGTCGTCGCGGCGGAGGTCGCCGCGGTAGGACAGGCCCTTGAGTGCGTGGATCGCCTGGGCGTAGGCGGCCACGCTGCGCAGAGGGGTCGCGCAGCGGTCCATGACGCTGAAGTTGCTCGTGTTCTCCTCGTAAAACGGGTAGACGAACGTGAAGAACCGCTCGACGCCGCAGGCTCGCGCCTCGACGGCCTTCATGACGATCTGCGAGGCGCTCCCGCGGTCCTGGTCGGCCGGCGGACGTTCCGGTCCGCGCTTCCAGGGCCAGCCGCATTCCGTGATCCAGAGCGGCATGTCGCCGTGTCCCGAGGCCCGAAGCCACTCCCGGAAGCGAGCGTTGACGTCCTCGAAGGCCAGCGCAGGGCCGTAGTCGTGGAAGCTGAAAGCGTCGACGCGCTCCAGCATGCCGGACTCGACGCAAGTCCGCAGGAATTCCGGAGTGTAGTGCGACATTACGCCGCCCACGATCGGCGCGTGCGTCCCGGCCCTGCGGAGGCCGAACGAGACCGCCTTGCCATAGGCCGTGTACTGGTCGCCCGGCATATCCGCACCGAAGCTGATCTCCGGCTCATTCCAGATCTCGACCCCGCCCCAAAACCGGTCCCAGCGGCGGCCGACCGCCTGCCAGGCGGCGGCCGTCGCCGGCAGGTCGCGGGGATACTTGCCGACGCGCCCCGCCCACGCGGGGGCGTCGTGGCTGATCTCCAGGATCGGAATTCCGGCGCGATGATACGACTCGCGGAGCCTCTCGAACCGCGCGCCCGATTGCCAATCCCAGCGATCGACGGCGGGCTCGATCGCCCCCCACGTCAGGCGCTCGCGCATCATGGCGAAGCCGGCTCCCTTTGCGAACGCGACCAGCTCATCGCGGGCCTCATCGTCCTGGACGAGCCACGACAGTCCGGCGTCCATCGCGAAGAATGGGTCGGGCGTCCCGTCGGGCTTCGGAAGCGCGAGCACCCCGAACCGCTGCGAGGTCGACGGAAATTCGATCTCGTGATACCCCTGTGGGAAGGCCCGCTCGATGCGGACGCCCCCCGCCGCGGCCACGGCCTTCCCTTCCGTCTCCTCGGAGCCCCGATAATCGCGGACCCGGTAATCCAGAGGCTCCCCGGCGAGCGTTCCCGATCGTTTCCATTCGAGGGTCGCCGGCGCATCGGGCGCGACGTGGAAGGTGCTCGGGGCGACCGGTTCCAGCGAGGGGGCTTCGAGGGGAACCGCAAGGAGGGCCGTCGACATCAGGAGGAGGAAGGTCATGGCGTCTCGGGGGTTGAAGGAGCGAGCGGGGAGGTGAAGCGAGGTCCTCGTTCTTCGAGGCGGGATCGGGATGGCGGCTTGCGAAGTTCGCTCGCCACGGACGACCTTCGCTCCCTCACCGGTCAGGCGGTTATACCAGTCGGAAGGGAGGCCTTCGAACGTCAGGAAACGGCCTGGGCGGGGCGGTTCGTTGGTCACCTTGTAGACAGCCGTCCCCTCGTCCACCTCGTCGAACATTGCAACGCAAGCACTCGACGCACCGAGGCCTGCAAGCTGGTGGAATTGCTTCCAGTAGAACGCCCCGCCGCGGCCGGGGATCGACGACGAGCCCGAGGGCCGACGCGTCAGGTTGTCCCAGCCGAATCCAGGGTAGACGACAGGAAGCCAGAAAACGCCGTGGGCCTCGCACAATGCCTTGTCGTCCCGCCACCAGCCGGTGGAGGCGTGCACCAGGCCGTCCTCGTCCCGGCTCCAGTTTCCGATGTTCCAGGGCGAATAGGCGTCGAACCGCAGAACGAAAGCCCGCCAGTCGGCCGGCGCTTCGCGCCAGTTCCAGTCGCCGCCTCCCATAAGATAGGCCTGAAGAGGGCCCTCGGCCTTGAAGAAGTCGATCAGGCGGTCGGCCCACGAGGGCGTCATACGGTTGCTCGCGTTGTCGCGGTAGAAGCCCCAGACCTGGACGACCGGCTTCCCGGCTTCATGCAGGTAACCCGGGCGTTCGACGACGCGCTCGGCGACGAGCCGCCTCCATTCGGTCGTCAGCAAGTCGAAGATTGCGTCGGCGGGCATGCCGGCGAGGTCGAAGGAAATGGCCCAGCCGCGACCTGTTTTCTCGGCGGCTTTCGCGACCGACTCCAGCACCCGTCGTCGCGACGCTTCTCGGTCGGCGAAGGGACCGCCAGGCAGGTCGACGAAGAAATGTTGGAGAAACGCGCCATCGATCCCGTAGGTCCGCATCCACTCGAAATGTCGTAGCACGGTCCGAGGGGTCGCAGCGCTGAAAAGCCTAGACGGCTTGCCGTCGGGAAGGACGAAGCCGGGCGCCGCAGAGGTCGCCTCGCCGCCGAGTTCGGCGACGTCGGGCCACATCTCGAAGGTCAGATCCTGCTCGTCGAGCCGGTCGACCCGACGACTCCAATGAACCCAACCGCCACCGTCGGCGTCGCCTGGACAGCGGAACCATCCCTGATAACCGCAGAAGACCTTGCCCCGGATGGTCGAGGCGTCGACGGGAGTAGCGACGGGCTCTTCGGCCCGAGAAGCGGTCGAGAACAGAGACAGGGCGAGGACCGCCACGAGGCGCTTGGTCCGCACGACGAGATCCTTAGCGATCCGGCGGTCGCGGCACCCTTATCGAGGAGGCTCGAGCCACGCCCCGCGGCCCGCATCGTAAGTCCGGCCGGGGGGCGGGGCAAGCGTGTCCCGGCTCACGCGAGCCTAGCCGACTTCCTGCGCTTGATGCGTAACGGAGGCCCAGCCTAAGATATCCGCCTGATCCTTGATGTCTCGGGAGCGCCGTCCATGTTCGTCGTGATCGCCAACATCCAGGTGAAGCCCGAATCCATCGAGGCCTTCCGCGAGGCGTGCGTCGAGAACTCGCGAGGGAGCATCCAGGAGCCGGGCTGCCTGCAGTTCGACGTCCTGCAACAGCAGGACGACCCCACGAAGTTCGCCCTGTTCGAGATCTACCGTGGGCCCGACGATTTCGCCGCTCACAAAGAAACGTCGCACTACGCCGCGTGGGCCGAGAAGGCCGCCGCGATGCAGGCAGGCTCGCGATCCTCTGCGAAATTCCACAAGGTCTTCCCCGTCAACGCCGCCTTATGAACTTCGAGTTCGCGACAGCCGGCCGGATCCTTTTCGGATGGGGGGCGTTCGAACAGACGCCCGCCCTGGCGAGGTCACTCGGCCGCACGGCTCTGCTCGTCCTGGGTCGAGAGGGCCGGCACGGCGAAGCCCTGGCCGGCCTGCTCGCGGGGCGAGGCGTCCGCAGCTTCAGCTTCCACGTCGACGGCGAGCCCAAGGTGCGGACCGTCGAGACCGCGGTGGGCCTGGCCCGGGCCGAAGGCTGCGACCTGGTCGTCGCCGTCGGCGGCGGCAGCGTCATCGATGCCGGCAAGGCCGCGGCCGGAATGGCGATGCAGCCCGGGAACGTCCTCGAATACCTGGAGGTCGTCGGCGACGGACATCCCCTGACCGCCCCTGCGTTGCCGTTCATCGCCGTCCCCACGACGGCCGGCACCGGGGCCGAGGTGACGCGCAACGCCGTCCTCGACGTCCCTGAGCGCCGTGTGAAAGTGAGTCTCCGGCACCCGAGCCTGCTCCCCCGCGTCGCGGTCGTCGACCCGGCCCTGACGCTGACCCTTCCGCCCGAGATCACCGCGTTCACCGGGATGGACGCGCTGACGCAGCTCATCGAACCTTTCGTCGGCCTCGCCGCCAATCCGATGACCGACGGCTTCTGTCGCGAGGGGATCGCCCGTGCGGCGCGGTCGCTGGTCGTCGCCTACCACGACGGCTCGAATCGTGATGCGCGTGAAGACATGGCGGCGGCCTCGCTGCTGGGGGGCCTGGCGCTCGCCAACGCCAAGCTCGGGGCCGTTCACGGCCTGGCGGGGGTTCTGGGCGGAACCTTCGGCCTCCCACACGGGGCCATCTGCGCCCGGCTTTTGCCGTTCGTCATGGACGCGAACATCACGCAACTCGAACGGGGATCAACCGATACGACGACGCTGGAGCGTTACCGCGAAGTGGCGCGAATGCTCACCGGCGACTCTGGGGCCGGACCTCGGGACGGAGTCGAATGGGTGCGAAGTCTTTGCGCGGAGCTAGCCATTCCGCGTCTTGCCCTGGAAGACGCGGCCGAAGCGGATCTCGACTCCGTGATCGCCGGCGCCCAGCGAGCGAGCAGCATGAAGGGGAACCCGGTCGCCCTGTCGGACGACGACCTACGGGCGATCCTCCGATCCGCCGACTAACGGATCGGACCGCGCCGGCGGCCGATTCAAGGCTTACGCCCCCTGCATCCGATCTAGAGCTTACGTTGCATAAAAGCGCTGGATCCCCAACCCTGCGCGGTGCGCATGGATGCGGAGGTGGGCGTTGGCGAGTGGGAAGCGCAGGATCGGGGCGGAACTCGCAATGGTCGCCCTCATCGTGGCGAGCCTGGGCGGGACCCTGCACCTCGTGGTCGTCATCCATCGGCGCAGCCTGAGTGCGGCGCGACTGGCGAAGGCGCTGGAGGTTGCGGCGCGGCCTGTCGTCGAGACGGCCCCCGCGCCGGCTCCAGAGCCGCCGAAAGTCGTCGCGGCGACGCTGAAGGCGGTGGAAAAACCGAAGCCCCCGCCTCCTCAGGCACCGGCGGAAGATCCGACGCCGAAGGCCCTGGCGCAGCTCAACGAGGCGGCGGCCCACGAGGCCGAGGAGGCCCGGCGACTGGATCGCGAGGTCGGCAGCCTGGAACAGGCTCGGCTGGCGGCGTCCGCCGAGGCCGAGAAGTGGCGGCGGCGGGAGATGCTGGTCAAGCAGCAGGTCGCCTTGCTCGACAGGCAGGCCCAGAAGATCGCCCGCGACGTCGACGCCTACGCGGCCCAGCGCGACGTCTTGGCCCGCGAACGCGACGCCCTCAAGGCGGCGGTCGCCAACGCCCCGGGGGAGGGGAGCTACGCCGTCTTGCCCTATCAGGGGGAAAACGGCACCTGGAAACGGCCGATCGTGATCGAGTGCAACGCCGGCTCCGTCACGATCCGCCCCGACGGCCCGACGTTCAGCCTGCTCGACCTCTCGGGTCTCATCAATCCCCGGTCGAGCCCGGTCGTCGTGGCGATCGCTCGCGAGCTGCTGAAGATCCAGACGTCCGCATCCCCGGACGGATCGCCCGTTACGCCTTACTTCGTCTTCCTCGTCCGGCCCGACGGCATCCGCGCCTACTACGAGGCGCGCGCCCGGCTGGAACCCCTGGGGATCGCCTTCGGCTACGAACTGGTCGAGAAGGACCTCAAAATCCACGTCCCCAACTTCGACGACGTGGACACCTGGGACGGCTCGCCCTCGATCGGCGTCAAGCCGTCCGGGCTGGTCGGCGCTGGTGCCGGACCAACTGGCGGGGGGAACGATAAGCCCGGAGGCTCTCCGCTTGCGAGTGGCGGGTTGTCATGGCCGGGTAGCGGCACGAGCCCCGGGCAAGGTGGGAACGACCGAGGCGGGGTGCTTGCGGGCGCATTCGACCTGCGCCGAGGTCAGGGAGCAGGGGATGGCGGCGGAGATGGAGTAGGCGGTGAAGGCGGGTCGCCCGATGAGTTCGTCTGGCCGTCGGGTCGCCCAGGGGCCGGCCCTGCCGGGTCTCCCGAGCACGGCGGCGGGTCGGCGGGCGGCGGAGGGCGTGGCAGGGCCGCTCTAGGCTCTGCAAGCGGTGGGCGGGGGTCGTTGAACCCAGGTCGTCGCCCAGGATCCGGTACGGGATCAGGGGGATCCGCGCCGAATGGCGACGGGGCCGCGTTGGGCTCGGTCCTCGACCGACTGCCGGATTTCGAGCGATCCGGTGGCGGAGCCGATACGGGTGACGTCATTGGAGCCAAGCCCGGTGCCAACGAGCTAGGCGAGGGGGCCGGCACCGGCAACCTGCTCGGCGACGCCAGCGGCGGCCGCAGGCCGATCCGATCGACAGATGCGACGGGCGGCTCTCCGATTTCGGGCGGGACCGTCCCGGGACGATCCTGGAAGTCTGACGGCACCGGAAGGAGGTCGACAGGCGGGGCGGGCTCGCTCCCGACGGATCTCCAGCCCGCGCCACTGGCTGCGGCCCCTGCGACAGGGGCGGGAGGGGCCGGGGGCCTGATGTGGGGCGGCAGTGGCGGCGACGCTCCAACCGGTCCGCGAACGCCTCAGGAGGCCTCCGTGTCGGGCGTGAACGACGCATCGGCCGCGGGTGGCGCGGAGACGAGGGCGACCGGTGACGGCCCGGCCGGGAAACCGACGGGAGCGAAGGGGATAGTGCCGTCGTCACCCGCAGCGATCGCCGCGGCGAAGGCCGCCGCGAGATTGGGGATCGGCTCGTCTTCGTCATCTTCGGCCTCCACGACGAACGGGGCGGCTTCGCCAGGCCTGATGCTGGGGGCGGACCCGGACGCGGGGAGCCATGGCGGCGGTTCGGGGTCGGGCGGCGCGGCCCCGAAGTCGCCCTCGGACAAGGTGGAGATGGAGCCGCTGATCAAGGACCCGGACAAGAAACGTCCGACGGCGATCGAGGTCCCGTTCGAGATCGTCCTGGCCTGCGGCGCCGACGGGGTGACGATTCAGCCGGGGGGTTACCGGATCACCAGCCAGGCGCTTAAAGACCGCAAGGGCGAGGACCTGCTGGTCCGCAACCTGGAGGCCGTCGCCTTGAAGCGAGCCGAGGTCGATCCCCTCATCCGGCCCAGGCCGCGGGTCAAGTTCCTGGTGGAGGACGACGGCGCGCCGAACTTCTGGGAGGCGCGTCGGCAGGTCCTGTTCTCGGGCCTCAACTGGCCGATGACGCTCCAGGTCGCGGGGGTCCAGAATCCCCGGCCCCTGGAACGGGGGACATGGTGATGACGTCGAAATTTCGACAGGCGCTGCCGATCCCCAGCGTGCTCGCCGGGATCCTCCTTCTGATCTTCCTCGTCGATCGGTCGCGGGTCGCCAGGCCGGTCTCGGTCACGCCGACGCCGATCCCGGCGGCCGCCCCGCAGCCGGCTCCGCTGGCCCCCGCGGCGACGGAAGTTGCGGAAGCCGCGGCTGAGCCGGCACCCGAGCCGGCCGTCGAGTCGCCGTCCCCGCCGCCGGTGCTGGATCGCGCGGCGGTCGCGAAGGCCGAGGCCGACCTCGATTCCGCCAGCCGCGACCGGGCCCGCGCCGAGGCTCGCGCGGCCGAGGCGAAGCGGGCCCTGGCGGCGTCGGCCAACCAGGCGGCGCTGGAGGCGTCCAAGGCGCGCAAGCTGGCCTTCCGGGTCCGCGACCCCTCGGCGCAGATCGCCCGCGTGTCGGCGAAGGGCGGGTTCCTCAAGGCCGATCGCGACAAGCTGGCGAGCGAGGTCGCCGCCCTCCGCAGCCTGCCGCTGCCCAAGGCGACTTCGATCCTGTCCAAGAACCCGGTCGCCCGGCCCGCGAAGGCCGACGAGTTCCACTTCGAGCTGCGTCACGATCGGATCAGCTTCATCGACCTGGACCGGCTCCTGGAGCTGGCCAAGTCCGATGCACAGGTCAAGCTCCGCATGGCCGACCGGACGGGCGTGCTCTCGTCCCAGGTCGGGCCGGTCGGCTGGTTCTCGCTCAGCTACGTCCTGGGCCGGGCTCAGTCGAGCATCGAGGAGCTGTTGGAGCGACACAGCATCCGCTTCGACCTGCGAGGCTGGGAGGTCGTGCCGACCGTTGAATCGCGCGGCGAGACCTACGACGCGACCCGCAACCCGATCTCCGAATACGCCCGCGCCATCAACCGCCTCAGTCCCGGGCGGGTGGTGGTGACGATGTGGGTCTATCCCGACAGCTTCGGGCTCTTCCGCAGGCTCCGCGACGAGTTGAACGACCGCGGCTACAGCGTCGCGGCGCGACCGTTGCCCGAGGGGATGACGATCCGCGGCAGCCCGCTCGGCTCGCTCTCGGCGAGCCAGTGAGACGCCATACGGCTCAGCGCCCCGAGCCTACGTCGTGCAGGTTCCCGGGACGCGAGGCGTAGCGCCCGCCGCTGTCGCGCGCGATCCGCTGGAGGGCGTCTCCGGCCAGTCCGCCGGCCATGTCGACGCAGTGGATGGGGATCTTGCGGCCGTTCGCCCTGGCGACGGCCTCGACGGTCCCGTCGGGGAAGTCGCCGTCGGACAGGAGGAAGACCGCGTCGGGCCGCAGCGAGAGCGCCTGCACGACCGCCTCGCGGGGGCTGGTGCCGCCGTCGGGCTCGATCATCCGGAGCCAGGTCCGTAGGAGGTCTTTGTTCCGCTGGTCGGCCGAGCGGGGGATGGGGCCGCCGGGCATGGTCGTCGCTTCTTCGTTGTAGAAGAAGACTTCGAACTGCTGTGGGCTCTGGAGCGCCGCGACGCTCTTTCGCAATTCGATCGTGGCCCGGCTCATCCGGTCGTCGTCGATCATGCTGCCGGACTGGTCCAGTACGTACACGACGAACCGCCCGCGGACCGCGATCCCGAAGAAGCTGGCCCGGCTCCACGGCGGCAAGTCGCGAAGGTTCTCGCCGTCGTACTTCGCATCCTTCTCCGACCCGCCGGGTCCTTGTAGGAAGGGGCTGCGCTTGCGGGCCTCGTCTTCCTCGGGCGTACGAACCTTCGGCGCTTGGTCACGCTCGCGGCGAGGTTTCGCTTCGGGCTTCGGCTTCTCGACCTTGGAAGCGTCGGCCGGCGGGGCTTGCTGCGCGGACGCGCGCAGCGTCATGCCGAATAGGACCAGACCGAGCAAGGCGACGGTGGTTCGACGTGTCGCTCGCATCCGAGGCCCCCGGCTTCGAGACGGCCGACGTGACACGAGGGTGGAAGTCCCTCGGAAACAAGACCCGTCAGCCGAGACTACGAGAACCGCCATCCCACGGCCAGACGATTCCGTCAGTCGGCGACCTGAGTCTGGAGAACCTCGCGAAGCTTGTTGAGGACGCGGGTCTTCTCGTTGCTGACGGTCTTGGGGGCGACGCCCCAGTGGAGGGCGATCTCGGCGGGGGTGCGGCCCATCAGGGATTCCTGGATGAGGCTGGCCTCGCGGGGGGTGAGCGAGCGGTCGATGGCCTCGCGGAGGGCGTCGCGGCGGCCCTGGGTCTCGGCGTCGTCGAAGCCGACGGCGGCGACGTCGTCCAGAGGCTGGTAGGTCCGCTCGCGCTGGACGCGCTTCTTGACCATGTCCACAGCGCGGAAGAAGTCGACGCCCTCGGACGTCTCCTTGGTGAAGACCTCCTTGACGCCCCAGCGGCCGACGTCGTTCAACATGGCGTCGAACCGGCTGCGGCCGAGCTGTTCGAGCAAGGTCGTGTAGACGGCCTGCGAGGAATCCTCGAACGCTTGCGCGGGGAGCCCCGCGCGTTGCCAGGAGCGACTCAGGTAGCGGTCGAGCTGATTCAGGCCCGAGGCCATCGCCTGCGAATCGACCGGCGCGATGACCTCGGGCTCGGCGGTCGTCGTCCGCAAGCTCGACAGCAGGCCGTCGAGCCGTGCGTCGAGGAGGGCGGCGTCCCACGCGTCGCCCGAGAGGCCGGGGAGGTCGGCGAGCGTCGAAGCCGAAGGAGGGGCGTCCAGCAGCGCCGAATGTTCGATCGTCAGCACGGGCATCGCCGCGGCGTGGGCGGCGCCCGAGAGCAGGCGCAGCACCTCCATCGCCTCGACGGCCGGTTTATAAGACCGATGCACCCGACGTTCTCGCCTCGTGCCGCCCGCCACGCCCGTCCCCTCCTTTGCCGTCAGTCGGTCTCCTCCACGCGTCGCATCACGTCGAGGCCCGATATCAGGACCATAGGATGTTTGGCCCGCCATGTGACCTCTGGCGGGCGCTCAACTTAATCGAATCCCGAGACCCCTTCGAGGCCAATTCTCGCCACCCACTGAAATGATATCATGCATGTAAATGGTCGTCCAAGTAGAATACGTTCACCACCAGGAAAACCTTACAAAGATAGCCGGATTCCGCCCCAACGCGGCGGCGCATGGGGCCCACGCCGCCCGATCGGAACGGCTTCAGGGCGTCGCTTCGGCGACCGGCACGGAGACCGCGCCCAGGATCGTCTTGTCCAGGTCGTCCTGGACGAATGCCACGACGCTGAGGTCCTTGAGGGCGACAGCGGGCGGGGGAGCGTGGAAGGGCTGCTGCTTGGCGAAGTCGCTGACATATTCGTCGATCCGCTTGCGGACGTCGGCGAGATCAAGTTTGATCTCGACCTTCCCCTTACCGCCGACGATCGTAGCCCCCTCGGCGCCGCCCGGCAGGGCCCGCACGACGTGATGGTGGAACCGCAACTTGTTGCCGCCGACGTAGCGGATCGATTCCTCGGTGAGCGCCAACCGGAGCTTGATCGTCGAGGCGGCCTTGTCGCCGGCCTTCGGCTTCGCGGCGTCGGCCTTGGCCGCGTCCGAGGGTGCCGGCGTCGTCGCCTCGGCGAGGATGGCGATCTCGTCGCCCGTCCGCTTCGCCGAGACGGTCACGTCGGCCGTTCGCTTCTTCTCGAGCATCCCGTCGATGAGCCCGCGGTACTCGTTGTACTTATCCTCGGAGGCGGCCATCGGGCCGCCGCCGGGGGCCTCGGGGCGGCCGTTGAAGAAGGTCGAGGGTGTGCCGCGGACCTGGTCCCCGTAGTATTTCTGGCGAGCCTCCGAGTCGGGGTTCGTGAGCGGGTCGGGGCCTGGGACGTGCAGGTGGTACTGGAGGCCGATGAACTCGGTCGGCTTGTACGTTTTCAGCAGGGCGTCGAAAGCGACGTCGGCGGCGACGCAGGGGGGGCACTGCGCGCCGGTGAACAGCTCGAAGACGACGGTCTGGCCCGCGTCGGACTTCTTGCGGCCCTCGAACGGGGTGAACGAGAAGGGGGGGACCTTCTTCTGATACTCCTCGTCGAGCTGGGCGTCGAGCTTGGCGGCGCGGGCCTCGGCGTCGGCGGCGAGGTCCGCCTTGCCCGCGTTGCGGGCGGCGAAGGCGAGCAGGCCCGCGATCGCGTGCCGGTTTTCGGTCGTGACCTCGGGCGTCAGCGACTTTTCCAGCTCCTGGCCAAGCCGGAGCGCCGTGTCGGCATAAGTCTTTTGCGGGGCGATCAGCCCGAACGACCGGATGGCGATCTCCTGCGCCCAGGCCGGGCCGAACGGCTCGGCCTCGCTGCGCCATGCGGCGATCAGTTTCTCGACCTCGGCGGACGGCAGTCCCGCGGCACCGGCGGCCCCGAGGATGCCCGTGTAGGCGAGCTGGCAGACGGGGGCGCCGGCGTTCTTGGCGAGGATCGCCTTGAACTTCTCGACCTGGGCCTTGGGGTCCTGCTCGTTGCGGGCCTTGAAGAAGTCCTGACCGATCGCGTTCGGCTTGGCCGCGCCCAGTTTCTCGTCGCGGGTCTTCTCCAGCTTGGCCGGGAAGATGTTGTTCTGCAGCTGGATCGTCCCGAGGACCTGGCCGGCATAGGGGCCGTTTTTGGCCAGGCCGCCGGCGAATTTCATCGTCATGGCCGGCCCCTTGACGGCGAAGGAGGCCCGATCGTCCTCGAGCTTGAGGTCCAGGACCTTGCCGCCTTCCAACAGTCCCTTCCGGCCGTCGACCAGGACGCCCTTCGCCTCGCCGTCCTGGCGGTGGAGGTCGACGATCGCGAAATCCTCGTCGCCGAACGCCAGGACGACCAGTTTCCAGATCCCCGCCGGCTCGGCCGCCGCAGCGGGCGCGGCCAAAAACGCCGCAAGGCAGAGGCCGGCCGTCGCGCGGGCGAGCCAGGATCTCGACGAGTGGACTCGAATCATGTGTGGGCCTCGACAGGAGAAGAGGGCGCGGGTGGAAGGCGTCTCGTGGGCCTTCAGTGTACCGCCGTACCAACCCGCGCCACAACCGCCTGAAGAGGCCCGAGGAACGGTCGGGCTCAGCCCTCGCCGAGGAAGCGGCCGCCGTCGACCCGGTAGCAGACCCCCGTGACGAAGTTCGTCCCATCGAGCAAGTAGGCGATCAGCCGATTGACGTCGTCGGGCGAGCCGAGCCGCCGCAGGGGGGTGGCGTCGATCACGGCCTGCTTGTCGTCGTCGTTGAAATCGGGCGGGGGCTCGATCATCGCCGGCTGGATCGTCGCGACCGGGATGTAAGGGGCGAGCTCGACGGCCAGGGCCATCGCCAGCGTCGTCATCCCGCCCTTGGCGGCGAGGTAGGGCAGGTAGTCCTTGTGGGGCCGTTCGGTCGCCCAGTCGCCCAGGAAGACGATCTTGCCCTTGATGCCGTCGACCGCGGTCTGGTCCGACATCCGCCGCGCGGCGGCGATCGCTGCGTGGTAAGGGGCCGCGAGGTTGGCGGCGATCATGGCCTCGAAGTCGGACGGCTTGAGTTCGGCGAGCGGGGTCTTCTTGTAGACGCTCGCCATGTTGACGAGGGCGTCGATCCGGCCGAAGCGGCGGATCGTCGCTTCGACGGCCTCATCGGCCTGAGCAGGATCGGTCAGGTCGGCGGCGACGGCCAGGCCCTCGGAGCCGGCGGCCTCGACGGCGGCGACGGCGCGCTCGATCGCCTCGCGGCTCTCGCGATAGGTCATGGCGACCCGCCAGCCGCTGGCGGCGAGTTGCTTCGCCAACACCGAGCCCACGCGACGACCGCCGGTGATCAGCACGACTTTACCGGGGTTATCCACGGCCGTCATTTCTTGGAGATCCAGGGCACGTCTGCGACGCCCGCGTGATGGTTGACGGTCCGCGCCATGACGAACAGCAGGTCGCTGAGCCGGTTGAGGTAGATCAAGAGGGTCGACGGCACATCTTCTTCGGGCAGGTGGGCCAGGTGCACGACCAGGCGTTCGGCCCGTCGGCAGATCGTCCGGGCCAGGTGGAGCTGCGCCGCGGCCGGCGACCCGCCCGGCAGGATGAAGGTCCGCATCGGGGCCAGTTCGGCGGTGAAGTCGTCGATGGCCCGTTCCAGGTTCTCGACGTGCTCGTCCGAGATCTTGTTGTGGAAGGGCCCCTGCGGGTCGGGATCGGCCAGGGCCGCGCCGAGGGTGAACAGCTCGTCCTGCACCCGCGCGGCCACGTCGTCCTCGGTCGACTCCATGACCAACGCGCGGGCGAAGCCGATCGCCGCGTTCAGCTCGTCGACCGTGCCGTAAACCTCGATCCGGGCGTCGTCCTTGCGGAGCCGCTTGCTCCCCAGGATGCCCGTCGTGCCCTCGTCGCCCGTCTTGGTGTAGATCTTCACGTCTGCGATGCCTCAACCCCGATGGCGTGCCCGATCGTCGGCCCCTATACTAGGCGATCCACCTGAACGAAGGAAGATCCGGAGGCTCGAACTGATGTCCTTATGTACGACGTCCGCCCTCATCCTGAGCACCGCCTTGATTGCCCAAGCGGGGGGTGGCGGACAACGACCGCCCTCGGCCGAGGAGGTTGCGAAGATGGAAGCCAAGCACCTGGCGAACATCCGCCAGGTGACGTTTGGGTTCTTCCGGGCCGGCGAGGGTTATTTCAGCGCCGACGGCAAGCGAATCGTCTTCCAGGCCGTGCCGAACCTGCCCGAGGCCGTCTTCCTCGAGCCGAAGCCCAATCAGTACGAGTACCAGATCTTCACCTCGGAGCTAAACCCGGGTGCGCGGCCGAAGCTGATCAGCACCGGCGAGGGAGCCTGCACCTGCGCCTTCTTCTCGTCCGACGGCGCGTCGCTGATCTTCGGATCGACCCACCTCAACCCGACTCCGTCGGCGCCTCGCAGCGCGGCATACGGCCGGTCGGGCAGTCGCTACCGCTGGAGCTTCCCCGAGGGGATGGACATCTTCCGGTCCGACCTCGACGGCAAGAACCTGAAGCGCCTGACCGAGTCCAACGGCTACGACGCCGAGGGGAGCTTCTCGCCCGACGGCAAGCAGATCGTCTTCACCTCGTTCCGCGACGGCGACGGCGAAATCTACGTCATGGACGCAGACGGCAAGAATCCCCGGCGGATCACCCACGCCAAGGGTTACGACGGCGGGCCGTTCTTCTCTCCGGACGGCAAGCGGATCATCTACCGCAGCGACCGCAAGGGCGACGACCTGCTTCAGATCTACATCAACAACGTCGAGGGCTCCGACGAACGCGCCCTGACCGCCAACGACGCCGTCAACTGGGGGCCGTTCTGGCACCCCGACTCGAAGCACATCGTCTACTCGACGAGCCGCCACGGCCACTCCAACTACGAGGTCTACCTGATGAACGTGGACACGAATGCCGAAGAGCGCCTGACCTTCCACGACGGATTCGACGGCCTCCCCGTTTTCAGCCCCGACGGCAAGCAGATGATGTGGACCTCCAACGCCCGCGGCACAGACCGCAACAGCCAGCTCTTCATCGCCGACTTCACGCTCGACCCGGCCCCCGCGGCGGCCTCGAACCCCTGAGCAGGCCGACGAGGAGCCGTCGCAACCACCTCTCCCCGCACGCAGGAAGAAACTCATGACCGCCAAGGAATTGATCCGCAAAGCGTTCGGAACCTCGGAGATGATCCTCGGCCGGTACATGGAGGGACTGACCGATCCGGACCTCATGGTCCGCGCCGTCCCGGGGATGAACCACCTCGCATGGCAGATCGGACACCTGATCTCCGCCGAGCGGGGTATGGTCGAGATGATCCGGCCCGGGTCCGCCCCCAGTCTGCCCGCAGGTTTCGACGACACTCACTCCCGGAAGAATACGGGCGACGACGACGCCTCGAAGTTCCTCTCCCTCGAAGCGTACAAGACGCTGTGGAAGGCCCAGCGCCAGGCGACGCTCGCCCTGCTCGACGCCCTACCCGATGCGGAGTTGGATCGCGAGGAGCCCGGTAAGTTCCCGCCGTTCGCGCCCTCGGTCGGCTTGCTCATGCACACGGCCGGGACGCACCCCATCATGCACGCGGGGCAATTCGTGGCAGTCCGTCGCCTGCGGGGCCTGCCGATCGCATTTTGACGGCACTCCTACAATCTCACGGGCGGTCGAGGACCGCCCGGGGATTCGTGATTCCGCTTCCGATCCGTCGAGACGGGAAACGCTCATGCCGCGGGGGACGGTTCGAATCGGCATCGTCGGGGCCGGCGGGATCGTGCGTTCGCGGCACGTGCCGGGCTTCCGGGCGATCCGAGGCGTCGAGCTGGTGGGGGTCTGCAACCGCCGCCGCGACTCGTCGGCGAGGGCGGCGCGCGAGCTGGGCCTCGCCAAGACCTACGGCAACTGGGAAGAGGTCATCCAGGACCCCACCGTCGACGCCGTGTTGATCGGCGCGTGGCCCTATCTCCACTGCCCGGTGACGCTCGCGGCGCTCGACGCCGGCAAGCACGTGCTGACCCAGGCCCGGATGGCGATGAACGCCCGCGAGGCCCAGCGCATGCTCGACCGGACTCGGGAGCTGCCCGGACAGGTCGCCATGGTCGTCCCCAGCCCCTACGGCCTGGCTGGAGAGGCGTTCGTCCGTTCGCTGATCGCCGAGGGTTTTCTCGGAAACCTCCGCGAGGTCCACGTCGACGGCCTCACCGACGAACTGGCCGACCCCGAAGTCCCCTTGAGCTGGCGCCAGAAGACCCGTTATTCGGGATTCAACATGCTGACCCTGGGCATCCTCCATGAGACCGTCCAGCGCTGGCTGTCGCCGCCGGTTCGCGTACTGGCCTACGCCTCGAAACTGATCACCGAGCGATTCGACCCCGAATCGAGCAAGTTGAAGCCCGTCGGCACGCCCGACAGCGTGCAGGTGCTGGCCACCCACGAGGACGGCTCGGTCGCCACCTACCGGCTCAGCGCAGTCCTTTGGGGGGGCCGGTCGCTGAGCGTCGCACTGCACGGCTCGGAGGGCTCGCTCTTCTACGACCTGCTCAAAGACGAGATCCGCGGGGTGCGCCGCGGCGAGGAGTCGCCCCGCGTCCTGCCGATCCCCGAGGCCCTTCGCGGCGGCTGGCGGGCCGAGGCCGACTTCATCGCGGCCATCCGGGGCGAGCGGCCGGTCACGCACACCGACTTCGCGACCGGCGCCCGCTACATGCAGTTCACCGAGGCCGTCGCCCGCAGCTCGCGGCACCAGGTCCCGGTGACGCTTCCCTTGAAGGAGTTCTCCAACCCCAGCCTGTGAGCCGCCGCCCGATCAATAAGCGCTGCCGGCGACGATCCGGACGTTGGCGTACGGGCTGAACTCGGCGGTGCGGATGATCCCCTTCACGTCGAGCGACTGTTCCTTGAATTCGTGGAACGGGATCTCATCGACGTCGATCTCGCCCACGCATTTGAGGATCTCCTGGTAGAGCCTCGGGCTGTGGTCCTTGATCTCCAGGGGGACGGCGATCGCGTCGATCACCAGCTCCTCGGCGACGGCCCGGAGCACGTCGAGCAGGCGGGGGATGCCCGGGGTCAGCGTCAGGTCGATGACGTGGGCATCGCTCGGCAGGGGATAGGCGGCGTCCACGAGCAGGAGTTCGTCGGTGTGGCCCAGCTCGGCGAGCAGCGAGCAGATCGCCGGATTGAGAATGCCGCCGCGTTTCATGGGGCCTCCTTCTTGTCTGCAATGGAGTCCGGATCTTCGCGTGCGACGCGGAGGCCCGAGGTCGCCCTCGGGGCCCGACGAAGCGTCTCGCCGAGATCCTGGGACGCCCGGAGGCGCGACCGCACGACCTGAGGAGGGTTTGAGCGCCCTCGATCTCGTCAGTATAACGGTTGGTGGGGGCGTGCTCCACCCGAACGACGGCCTGAGAGGCCGCACGGCTCACGAACGACGACCCTTCACCTCCCGGAACCGAACGAGGCGCGATGCGAAGCCAGCGGGCGCGACGCCCACCGTTCCCGGCGATCCTGACGCTGGCGCTGCTCGGCCTCGTCCCGGACGCCGGCTGCTCTCGGCCTGGTACCGGCGACCTCTCCAGCGGCGATCCTCGGACCGCGCCCGCCGAGATCGACCCGGCGGTCATGCTCACGATCTCGCCCGTCGAGAAGCTGGACGACCCGAGGCTCGGCCACTTGCTCGAAGCGGCGTCGCACTGGCGGCGGTCGCGGGGGCCCGAACGCAAGGTGGTGGACCAGGTCGTCCTCGCGGCCGACGTCCCGAGCTATCTCGCGGCCGTCGCCGCCTGGGACCAGCACACGTACTTCCCGGTCCTGATCGACGACCCGACCTGGACCCTGCCGTTCCTCCGCGCCTTCCGGCCGTCGCGCGTCATCCGCCTCAAGACCGAGAGTCGTCCCCGGGGAGCGGGAGCGTTCGACGCCTGGCTGGCGGCGGCCGAGGCCGTCAGCCGATCGTGGATCAGGGACGAGCCCGAGACGACGGAATGGCCACCGTCGGGTTCGCCTCCCCGTTGGCTTGGCGCCACGCCGCCCGGCGTCGTCTTCAGCCATCCCGACAGCCCTTCCCTGGCCGGTGCCGTGGCCCTCGCGGCGGGCCGCTTCCAGCCTCTGGTCCGACTTGAGCGGATGAGCGTCGACGCGGCTTCGGGCAAGACTCCGAAGGTCCTTGGTGGGAAGGATGTGGCGACCGAGGAGCAGGCCGTGGCCCTCGCGCGCCGGGTCGAGTCGCGCGTGGCCTCGATCGCCGGTTCGTACGCCAGGCTCGGCGACGACGTCGACTTCCTCACCATGGCCGGCGACTGGCCCTATCGCTATCGCCCCGACCGCGATTCGGGCATGGTGCCCGAGGGCGGTTGCGCGCTCGACGACCTGGTCGGCCGCGTCCTCGACCCGGGGACCGTCGACCTGAACGCGGCGCGGTCGCGTTGGGCCTACGCCGGCAGGCTCCTCGGCGACCCCGCCGCGTCCGTGTACCGGGCGATGGCTTCCCTGTTCCTCCAGCCGGAATCGGCCCTCCTCTGGAATACGTATGCCGGCGGTTCCATATGGACCGACTACGAGATGAACGGCGCCTCCAAAATCCTGGGCCGGATCCGGCCCGAGGACGCGATCGCCGTCCGGGGAGGCGCGGCGGCCGACCTGGCGGCGTGGCACGCGGCCTTTCCTCCCGACGACCGGCCCGGCGTGCTACTGATCAACTCCTCCGGCGGCCCGGGCGAATTCTCGATCGCGGGCGGGCCCGGAACGGCGGCCGACGTCCCATTCGGTCCGCCCAGGATCGTCTCGATGATCCACAGCTTCTCCGCGGCCGACCCGACCGACGCCGCCACGATCGCCGGCCGGTTCCTGGAACGGGGCGCGTTCCTTTACTTCGGGTCCATGAATGAACCGTACCTGACGGCCTTCCGGACGCCATACGTCCTCTCGCTGTTGATCACCGCCGAGATCCCCCTCGGCGCGGCGCTGCGGCAGGGGCCGTTCGAGGCGTTCGGACAACCCTGGCGGCTCGCCTACCTCGGAGATCCGCTTTACACGGTCGACCCGATTGCAATCGAGTTTCGCCCCGCCAGGACGGCGCCCGACGCCGCCGCGACCCTCGCGCCCCCTCTCATCCCCCGCGTCCGCCCCGACGCCGCGGACGCAGCCGGGACCCTCGACTGGTGCCACGAGGTCGTCCTGCAGTCCCTGCTTCAGGCCCCGCCCGAGGCTGCGCCTGTGGACGTATCCGAGGTCTTGCCGGCCCTCTCGAAGCTCGACCGAGTACGGCTCGCCCCCGGCCGTCGCGGGCTGCTCGACGCGCTCCTGATCGACCAGTCGATCGCAGCCGGCGAAGCCGCGGGCCTGCTGGACACCCTGTTGAAGATCCCGGCAGCAAACCGTTCCCCGATCGTCTGGCGAGCGATCGAATCCACCGCGCTGGACCGGATAGCATCTCTGAGCCGAGTCGGAGAATTCCAGGGACTTCTGGACCTCTGGTCCCGCCTGGTGATGGGCCCCTGGCCGCCTGGTTCGCGGTATCCGGCCGAGCTGACGCGACGCGTGGCCGCCGCAGCCTCGGCCGACGCCCCGATCCGCGTCGGCCCCTTCCGGAGAAGCCTCGTCGAGGCTCGCGAACGCCTGACGACCCTGAAGATCTTGCCCGAGCGCCGGCAGATGCTAGACGAGCAACTGGAACGGATCGCCAGGCCCCCGGGCGCATGACCACCAGGGCGTGCCGGCTTCGAAACCGCCGGGCAAGTCTCCTTGCCCTTTGCTCGGGGCTCGTGTAATTTAGAGCCCTTGCGACGGGGAGGTCGGGCCCGGCCCGCTCTCGCCAACCGTCGGCGCCGTAGCCAAGTGGTAAGGCAGAGGTCTGCAAAACCTCCACCCCGAGTTCGAATCTCGGCGGCGCCTCTCGCCCCATTCAAACACATCCCACTCAGCGTGGTACGCTCGATCGAAGAGGCCGCCGGTCGATACGGCGGCCTCTTCAACGCGCCACTCGGCCGACCGGCGTTTCCGTTCGTTCCCGGGAACGGCTTCGAGTTGGCCGTCGTTTGATCCGGGTGGCCCTTAGGCACGTCGAGGATTCGGCCTCTTGCCCGCCCCGAGGAGTTCCAGGGCCGTCTCGTAGGCCTGGTTGATCTGCACCATCGCGTCGGGGTTGCCGCCCCGGTCGGGATGATTGGCGGCGGCGAGGCGGCGGTAAGCCGATTTGATCTGCTCAAGGGTGGCTTCGGTGCCCAAGCCCAGCTCGGCGAGCGCGGGATGGACGCTTTCGGGCGGTGGCGAGGCTTGGCCCGTCAAGACGTCTTTGAGGCGTTGGGACGCGGCTTTTCGTCGCTCATTTTCGATTCCAGCCCGTTCCGAATCGGTCGAAGAGTTTCGGGAGATTCGTCGGGGACGGGGCTTCGGGAATGCCCCCCGGGCGTTGCTTGCGGCCAAGGCGTCCCAGGCGGCCTGGGCGGCTTCCCTGGTGTCGTGCGGGCCCAGGTCGTAGATCGTCCGCTGCCGGGGCCAGCCGTCCTCGCGGTAGCTCTGCACGACGCGCCAGTACGTCCGGCCGCCCGACTTCCGGAATCGCAGGAACATCGCTCGCCCCCAGTCCTCGCCGCGTTCACGGGCCTGACCGTCCCGAATGCGATGCGCCTACTCCCCCGCGCCCTTCGCGGAATTTTTGTAGGTCGTCCGGCTGAGTTCCTTCGCCATCCGGGAATGCGCACGCTCGACAGGGGCTTCGAGCAGGGTGCTCAGAAGCTCGGCCAGCGTCGTCTTCCGATAGGCCGCGATCACCCGGGCCTGGTCGACCAGCCGTCGATCGAGCTTCACAGGGACGTCGTCGCGATATCCCCGCGGCCGTCCCGCCCCACGCTTGGTCTCGGACATGGCTCGCCCCCGCATCACGACCGCCCGCACGAACCGCCCCGCTATGCTATCGAAACGAGATCGACTCGTCGACTCCGAGTCAGAAAATACCCGGTCGCCTAGTTACGGGGATCCGTAAAACATCCGGTAACCTGCAATTCTGGTAACCTGGATACCATGTGATGCAACCCAACGCCTACGGGGCGGCATCCACCCGGAAAGCGCTTCCCAGGCTCGCAGGCGATCGCTCCGCTGGCCCGACGGGGGGGCGTCGAGCCGGGAGATGCTCGATCCCATCCGACGTCGAAATGGCCATCCGGTCTTGTGGGAGTTGCGGCAGGCGTTATAACCCCGATCGACGGAAAAACGGGAGGCATCTCGCGCGCCTCGTCCCGTCTCGTCATCGCGGCGGCCCGGCGCCCCGGCGGCATGGCGGGCCCAGGGTCTGCACACGGCCGCGGTCCATGGCGGCTGCGACGAACTCCACGGGTCTTTCTAACCTAAGCTCGAGGGTCGCCGTCTGGATCGAAGGCGCGGTGCTGGGACGACTCGCATGGCACTCCTCCTCTGATCATGCTATGATCAGGATGGGAAATGTCCGATAACAGGCCAAAGCATGGACGAGGCGGACGACCCGAGTCTTCCCCCGATCGCGGTATCCCATCTGCTATTCGCTTTCTTTCCAGGTCGGGTCGCTGAGCTTTGGACGGTCGAGTCGACCCGACGATCCACCGGACCGGATCGTAACTTGCGTAGGATGCTTCATTGCCTTACCTTGCAAGGAAACGGATTTGGTCGGAGCCCAGGCGGGGCGTCCGTCGTGAGTACGCCCGGACGCCGGGGGGCGGCGATACCTCTGCTGCATCCTTAGGCGTCATCCCATGAACGTACTCGAAAGCATGCAGAACTACGTCGAGGGCAATCTGTCCCTCCTGATCTCGGTCGAGCAGAGCTGGCAGCCGACCGATTACCTCCCGGACCTCACGGGCGACGACTGGTCCGAAAACCTGAAGCGGTTCCGCCAGGAGGCCCTATGCCTCCCGGACGACCTCCTCGTCGTGCTCGTCGGCAACATGATCACCGAGGAAGCTCTGCCGAACTACGCGATCTCCCTGGAGCGCGTGGCGCGAGACCCGACCGGCACGACGGACACGCCCTGGGCCGTGTGGCTGCGCGGCTGGACGGCCGAGGAGAATCGCCACGGCGACCTGCTCAACGCCTATCTCCGGCTCACCGGCCGAGTCGACATGCGGGCGGTGGAAGTTACGACCCAGAACCTGATCCGCAACGGCTTCTCGTCGGGCCACGAGGGCGACCCCTATTCGGGGCTCATCTACGCCTCGTTCCAGGAGCGTGCCACGCGGCTGAGCCACGGCAACCTCGCCCGGCTCGCCTCCGCACGCGGCGAGGCGAACCTCGCCAAAATCTGCCGCAAGATCGCCGCCGACGAGGCCCGACACGAGATCTTCTACACCCGCGCCGTCAACGAGCTGTTCGATCGCGACCCCGAGGGGGCGATCCTCGCCTACCGGACGACCCTCAAGAAGCTCGTCGCCATGCCTGGCAGCCGGATGGACGACGGCCGCGGCCCGGGGCTTTTCGATCATTACACCGCCACGGTCCAGCGCACGGGGGTCTACACCTCGCGCGACTACGCCGCGATCATCCGCCACCTGAACACGGCCTGGGGCCTGGAGAACCGTTCCTTCTCGGGCAAGGCGGCGAAGATCCAGGACTACCTCTGCCTCCAGCCCGAGCGTTACGAACGCCTCGCCTCCGAGATCGAGAGCCGGGCCGTGGGCCAGCCCCCCTTCCCGTTCTCGTGGGTCCACGACAGGTCGGCCTGATCGGAGCCACGGCTCCGGCTTGCGGCCAACGGCGTCGGCGATCAGAATCGATCGTTCGTCGCGACGGATCATCCCGATACGCCCGCCGTCCCTCCCCTCGGTCGCGACCGACGCGGGAGAGACGACGGCTCGATGGATCGCCCATTCGGCGGTCCAGCACCAGGAGTCGCCCATGCCTTCTCTCTCCGACGTCGTCAGGGGCGTCATGGCCCTCGGCCTCTCGATGGTCGCCCTGTTCGCCGGAACCGAGGTCCGCGGGGAAGCGGGGGCGAAGGCGGGCCACCTGGTCATCTGCGGCGGCGGCGGGCTCCCCGATCCGGTGCGGGCCCGGTTCGTCGAGTTGGCGGGCGGGCCCAGGGCGCGGATCGTGGTCGTACCCACGGCCAGCGAAGACGCCGACGCCAAGGGGCGGGAATTGGAAGAGTTCCTGGAGCCCTGGAAAAAGCGCGAGGTCGCGTCAGTGACGCTGCTCCACACTCGCTCACGTGCCGAGGCCGACAAAGCCGAGTTCGCCGCCCGGCTCGACGAGTCCGACGGCGTCTGGTTCAGCGGCGGCGATCAATCGCGGGTCACGGAAGCCTACCTCGGCACCGCCTTCGAGTCCGGCCTGCGCAGGCTCCTCGCCCGAGGCGGCGTGATCGGGGGGACGTCGGCGGGGGCTGCGATCATGTCGCGGGTCATGATCACCGGCGGTGCGGAGAAGGCGACCGTCGGCGTGGGCTTCGGCTTCCTGCCCGACGTCGTCGTGGATCAGCACGCGCTGCGTCGGAGTCGCCTCAATCGCCTCGTCGGCGTCCTGACCGAACACCCAGAAGTGGCCGCCGGCGTCGCCATCGATGAAGGGACGGCCTTGATCGTCGACCTGGGCGCGAAGCGATGGAAAGTCGATGGCGCGTCTTACGTCGTGGTCCTGCGACACGTCAAGGAGGCTCCGCCCCCCCTGCGGATCGACGTCTTTCACGCGGGCGAAGAAGGCGACCTCGGGACCTGGCGGGTTCAGGCCCGCTAGCGGGCCTCGTCATCGACGGGCGGCGAGGCCGGCACCTCATTCCCGGCCTGTCGTCCGATCCGCTGGATCCGGCTGCGGTCGAGGCCTTTGAGGGCGCTCCATTCGCGCAAGGCTGCTTCGGTCGAAATCTCATGGGGGGAGTCGGCCATGGGCAGGGCCCACCAACCCGTCGGGAATCCGCCGGAGTAGCCGTTGATGGTCGGGACGCCGGCCTCGATCCCGGCCCACATGGCGTCGACCCCGTAGAACATGAATAATTCGTCATTTTCCGGTCGATAATAGAACGACTCCGCGGACGGGTCGATCCGGCGGGCGACGTCGTCGATCCGGGCTCGGCTCAGGGCGACGTCGTAGGTCTTCGTCGTGCCCGTCTGTTCGGCCAGGCAGAGCAGGGCGAGGCCCCAGGCCGCGGCCCCCCATCGGCCCCGGTCGAGCCGTTGCACCATCGCCGCGATGCCGAGCGCGGCGGGGAGGACCATGATGAGCACGACCCGGCAAGGAACCCGGATGGCCTGAGATCCGGGAATCCAGGGCGAGCAGGCGAGCCAGAGCGAGTTGTGCCCGTAGAGCAGGATCACCAGCGGGAACGCGACGAGCAGGATCCTGAGCTGCCACACGGCGCTCGGACGCAGCCGCTCCGACGCGCCGGCCGCCCATCCCAAGGCCGCCCCCAGGGCCGCGCCGGTCAGGATCCATGGCCGGCTCTCGAATGTCAGCCAGATCGCCGACGCCAGCACGAGACCGATCGTCGCGGAGGTCACGAAACGCCGACGGGCGGGCTGGTAGAATCCGAAGAGCAGCGCCGGGGGGGCGAGCACGCCCGCCATAGTCGCCGCCGTCGGGATCGCCAGGGAGTTCAACGCCAGGATCGCCAGGATGGAGGCCGGTGCGAACTGCTTGTCGATGAGGCCAGGACGCGATGCGACTCGGACGAAGCAGAAGACCATCATCACCACCGTCAGCGTCCGCATCACGTCGTTGAACGGCGAAGCCGTCAGAAGGAACGCCGTCGCGAGCGCAAACGCCGCCGCCCCCCGTTCGGACCAGTCGGGCTCGCGGAACAGGCAGCCCAGGGCGAAGCAGACGGCGACCGCCGCGAGATTCGCGACCTGCGGGCCGGGCACCATCGTCATCGTCGCCAGCCCGAGCAGCATCGTGGCGAGCGCCACCCGGATCAGCGGCCGACCTCGGCCCAGGTAGAGGCCAACCCCGCAGGCGGCCGTCGTCAGGTAGCCGATCCCCAGGTGATGTTCCCAGGGAAACGGGTTCGATTTCAAGGGCCAACGTCGCTCGACCCAGCCCCACATCCAGTTCCCTTCGCCGAGGCTCCACCAGGACTCGGTCGTCGGATGCGCGTAGATCTGGATCTGGTTGAAGTTGGATCCGAATTCGCGGGCCGCGGGGAGGTAGTGCGTCAGGAACGGGATGAGCGCGACGGCCGCCACGAGCGCGCCCGTCGCCGCCGCCCACCAATCCCGCCTCGCAACCTCCAGCACCGCGTCGCGTGAAAGCTTCAGGACGATCGCCGCGGCCGCCGTGAACGCAAGCCCGACGCCGAAGAACCACCCGAGGTAGACGCCGCCGTATAGCTGCGCCGCCACGGCCAGCCCGATCGCGACCCAGCACGCCGCTCGCTCGCCCGCGCCGATCTTCGGCGCGCGGAAGATGCGGCAGAGCGCGTACAGCGCCAGGATCTGGTAGAAGAACGGGACGAGCTGCGCATGCCCGAGCTGGTTGACCCGGGGCGCCCCGAAGGCGATGAGTCCGGCCCCCGCGGCCGTGGCCGGCGCCCCGAACCCGAGCCCTTTGCGGAAGAGCAGGACGCCCGCCGCGTAATTCAAGGCCGTGGCCGCGATCAGGAAGGCGCCGAACGCCGTATCGGGTGCGAGCCCGGCCAGCCGCATGGGCCAGTACAACGGCCCGTAACTGAGCATCGAGTCCGAGAAGGCGATCACGTTCGGGACGGGATGGAAGAAGGGGGCGTCCCAGAACCGTTCGTGGCCCGGCGTCCGCCTCGCCCAGAGCCATCCGTGCTCCAGCAGATAATTGAGGAGCCGGCTGTCCCCGAGGTCGGTCTGGATCTTGCGGAATCCCGACAGCAGCATCGGGTGATGGGCCGCCGCGACGCCCGCGAGCCCGACCGCCGTCACGAGCGCGCCCCGGGCGATCCGCGCGGGTCGGTCCGCTTGCAACTGCGGCAGGGAAGGATCGTCGACGTCCGCAAGTCGATCCATGAAGACCTCCTCGCCTGTGACACCGAAGGATTTCGCCCGCTCATCCTAAACCTCCTACGCCTGTCAGGCAAGCGTCTTCGCGACGGCTTTCCGGTCAGGTCGACCGCCGAATCCTCGCATGAACCGGGAGGGCACGGGGTCGCGTCGGGGGCCGAGGGGACGAAAAGCCACGTCATCGAGATCGACAGGGGTCGGCTCCAGCGTCTGGCGAGGGGGGACGGCTCCATGCGATACTCGATGTGCAGGCACGTTTCGACCCGCCCCCCGATCGAGCGGGCGCCGCGTCCCGGGCCCGGCATGCGAGGCCGCCCATGGAGCCCACAAGCTCCTCGAGTATCCCCGTCGAGCTCTCGGAGGACGACCTGCGCGGCGTCGAGCGCGTCGTCCAGCGCCTTCGCCGGGCGAGGCGGGTGCTCGCGGTCACGGGAGCCGGCATGTCGGCCGACTCCGGTATGCCGACGTATCGCGGCGTCGGTGGCCTTTACCGCTCGGAACGGCCCACGGCCCACGGCTTCTCGATCGAAGAGGTCCTCTCGGGCCCCATGTTCCGGGAGCGGCCCGAGCTCACCTGGAACTACCTGAAGGAGATCGAGCGGGCCTGCCGGGGAGCGCGGCCGAACCGCGGGCACCGCGTGCTCGCCGAGATGGATGGCTATTTCGACTCCGTCTGGGTGCTCACCCAGAACGTCGACGGGCTCCACGGCGCGGCCGGCTCGCGGCACGTCCTGGACGTCCACGGCGACCTCCACGAGATCCTGTGCACGCATTGCGACTACCGGACGCGCGTCGAGACCTACGACGGTTTCGCCGACCCGCCGTACTGTCCCTCCTGCCGGAGCGTACTGCGGCCGGACGTCGTCCTGTTCGGCGAGTCGCTCGACCCCCGCAAGATCCGCCAGCTCGAGATCGAGCTGGTCCGGGGTTTCGACGTGGTCTTCAGCATCGGCACGAGCAGCCTGTTCGACTACATCGTCGCCCCGCTCCGGATGGCGCAGGCGGCGGGGAAGACGACCGTCGAGGTCAACCCCGACTTCACTGCCATGTCCGGCCTCGTCGAGGTCAAAATTCGCGCCCGCGCGGCCATCGCGCTCGATCGGATCTGGGAAGGCCACCTGGAGTGGTGGCCCCACACATGAGTCGCCGGCCCCGATCAGGGGACGGGGATATGGTCGAGGATCTTCATGAGGACGTCGTCGACCGAGAGGCCCTCGGCGTCGGCCTCGTAGCTGACCATGATGCGGTGGCGAAGGACGTCGCGCGCCAGCGACTTGACGTCGTGGGGCGTGACGTAGTCGCGGCGGTTGAGGAGGGCGTGCGCGCGGGCGGCGCGGACGAGCGAGATCGTGGCGCGGGGGCTCGCCCCCAGTTCGATGAGCGGGGCCAGGCCCAGGCCGTAGGCCTCGGGGTCTCGGGTCGCGCGGACGAGGTCGACGACGTACTCCTTGATCGAGTCCGCCACCCGGACGGAGGCCGTCAGCCTGCGGAGCCGGATCACGTCCTCCGGGTTGAACAGGGGGGGCTCGTCGTCGGGCCGGGATTCGGGCTGCGAGGTCTCGGCGACGCTGGGGAGGTCGAGCATCGCCAGCTCGGCGGCGCGGTCGGGGTAACCGACGAGCACCTTGAACAGGAAGCGGTCGAGCTGGGCCTCGGGCAGGGGGTAAGTCCCTTCGTGCTCGATCGGGTTCTGGGTGGCCAGCACCCAGAAGGTCTCGGGGAGGATGATCGTCTCGTCGCCGACCGTGACCTGTCCCTCCTGCATCGCCTCGAGCAGCGCGCTCTGCACCTTCGCCGGGGCGCGGTTGATCTCGTCGGCGAGCAGGACGCTCGTGACGATGGGGCCGGGGCGGACGTCGAAGGTCCCGCTCGAAGGGCGGTAGATTTGAGTCCCGGTCAGGTCGGCCGGCAGCAGGTCGGGAGTGAACTGGATGCGGCGGAAGGGCAGGTCGAGGGCCTGCGATAGCGCGCGGACGATCCGCGTCTTGGCGAGGCCGGGGACGCCCTCGACGAGGACGTGCCCCCCCGCGAGCAGGGCCACGATCAGCTTCTCGATGAGCGGTCGTTGCCCGACGACCACCGTTTCGAGACGCTCGATCAGCAGCCCGAGGCCGTGATGAGCGTCTTCGAAAGGGGCCTCGGGCGCGATGGTTTCTGGGATGGACATCGGGACGGGCACCGGCCGGGATCGGGACGTGAGGGTCGACCTAGCGGTTCGCCCTGCGCTTCTCCATCAGCTTCCGCAGGATCTCGGTGGCGGCGTCGCTCGTGTCCTTGAACTGCTGATTCGCGCCGCCGGTGTTGGCCGGACCCGCCGCGGCCCCCTTGGCCGCCTGCTGCTGGGCCTTCTTGGCGGCGTAGAAGGGGTTCGACTCGTCGACGAACTCCTCGACGGCCTCGGCCTCGCCTTCCTCTTCGTCTTCTTCCTCCTCGTCGTCGTCCGCGGTCTCGTCGTCTTCGTCTTCCTCCTCCTCGTCGTCCTCCTCTTCCTCATCCTCTTCGGGTTCGTCCTCGTCCTCCTGGGCGATGGGGACAGGGGCCGGTGGCTTGGGGGGGGCGGCGGAGGCGTCCGCGGCGTCCTTGAACGCGGCGATGGTGATGGTGTCGCCGCCGTAGACGTTGGTGGGAACGTCGGAGCCGCTGCCCGTGGCTTCGCCGACGAGCCAGGCGTCGATCTCCTCGTTCAGCACCTCTTCGGGGGCCGACTTTCCGCCCTTGGGCGGGGCCGCGGCGGGGGGCTTGGGCGCGGCCTTGGGGGCCGAGGCGGCCGCCTTGGGCGGGGCGGGAGCGGGCGCCGGCGCCTGGGCCGCGGGGGCGGCCTTGGGCGCGGCCGGCTTGGCCGCGGCGGCCGGCGTGGGAGCGTCCTGGATCGAGACGGCGAAGGTGAGCGGGCCGACCTGGACGAGGTCGCGGTCCTTCAGGGCGCAGGGGCCGGTCGTCAACGCCTTGCCGTTGACCAGCGTGCCGTTGCGGCTGCCCAGGTCGGCGACCGAGACGACGCCGTCGACGATCGTGAATTCGGCGTGTTCGCGGCTGACTTGCTCGCTGTTCGGCCGCAAGTGGCAGGTCTCGCCCCGGCCGATTTTGAACTTCGAGCTAGCCAGGGGGATCACTTTCCCCTCGGGCTTGCCCCGCACGACGATGAGCTGAACTTTCATGAGAACCGTCCCGACCTTCTCGGTCAACAACGATTGGGGGGGGCAACGTCCACGCACCGCGGTCGCAAACCGTCAGAACCGATTATGACCGAAGCCGCGGCCCAGGACCACGCGAGGGGGGATGAACTCATCCTCGCTTTTCCGGAACGCGGCGAGTCTTCATGTTGGTCGACGGCGCGCCGGCTCGCTCGTTCGATGGCCGGGCCGCGCCGAGTTCGATCGGCCGAAGGGGTCGTCAGAGAGCGTCGTCGGGGGATCCCCATACCGCTTACCTGTCGTCGCAATCTTCAAGGATGTGAGGCCCTCGTCGAGCGGCCGTAAGCCGGTTCGTCGGCAAGGGTGATGCGTCATTCTAACGGATTCCTTCGGAACTCCAAGCCCCCAACCCCGTCGCCCGGCCTCGGTTTTACGATCATTCGGCCGGCCCAACGTGCGCAACGACGAGCGCCCTGCATTCCTACCTTGTCGGTCGTCGGGCGTGTCGTAAGTTGCAGAAACCCCCGTCTCTCGGCCGGCCGTGCATCGGGTAAGCTGTGCCGTCGCCCCGTTCGGAACGATCCCGAGGAGTCATCGGGTCGACTCGGTGCGACGATTCGGCCCGGATCTCTTCGAAAGGCCTGCCCATGATCCACACCTGGTCGATAGGAGTGGCGGACGACCACATGGGCGAGGAGATCCTGATACGGACGGGGGATCGGGTCCGTCGCCATCCCTGGTGGCTCGCGCGCGCACGGTTGACGCGGGCGCTGCTGGCGCGACGGGGCGTCCACCCGCCCGCCTGCGTGCTCGACGCCGGGTGCGGCTGGGGCGTGACGCTGGAGGCGCTCGAGGCCGCCGGCCACGATGCGTTCGGGCTCGACGTCTCCCCCCGCATCCTCGCCCACCTCGACCGGCCGGGCCGCAAGCTCATCGAAGCCGATCTGTCGCGGCCCCTTCCCACCGACGTCGAGACGTTCGACGCCGTGCTCGCGCTCGACGTGATCGAACATCTCGACGACGACGGCGGCGCCGTGGCCGCGCTGGCCAACCTGGTCGCGCCGGGAGGCCTCCTAATCGTAAGCGTCCCGGCCCAGCCGTCCCTATTCTCCGAATTCGACGCCATCCAAGGGCACCGTCGGCGGTACCTACCGGAATCTCTTCGCGCCGCGTTCAACGGCTCGGGGCTGGCGGTCGAATCGATCTTCTGGTGGGGCGCGTGGATGACGCCAATCTTGCGGCGGCGATTGGGGAGGGACAAGGCGCAGACCGGCGACGACCCGGCCGAGGTCTATCTCCGGCATTTGTCCCTGCCACCGTGGCCGGGACCGCTGGTCCTCCGCGCGGCGTACGCCCTGGAGCAGCCCCTGGCGCTCCGGGGGCTGCTCTCGACGGGGACCTCGCTCTTCGCCGTGGCCCGGCGGCCGGTCTGAGGCGTCACTCTCGCGTCGGCGGGCCCGTCTCGACCGGCGCGTCCTCGGCGTTGCCCCACTCCGACCAGCCGAGATAGTAGTTGCGGGTCGGGAAGCCGAGCCTTTCCAGCACGAAGGCGTCGACCGACGCCCGTCCGCCCCCCTGGCAATGCGAGACGACGGCATCGCCTTCCTTGACGCCGCCGGCCTTGAGCTTCTCGCGGAGGGCGTCGGGCGCGAGGAACCGCCCGTCGGCGTCGACGAGCCGCGTCCACTCGACCGGGCAGGCCCCGGGGATGCGTCCGCCGCGCTTCGACAGGACCTTCTCGCCGGTATGCTCGGCCTCGCTGCGGGCGTCGACGACCCGGGCCGATCCCGACTTCAAGACCTCGGCCACGTCCTCGCGAGTCGCCAACCGGTCTTTCCTGAAGGCGACCGAGAATGAGGACGGGGCCGGTTTCGCGGCCTCGCCCATCGTGGGCCGCGACTCGCGCTCCCAGAGCTGGTAGCCTCCGTCGATGAGCGCGACGCGAGGCACGCCGAGGTAGCTGAGCAGCCACCACAGCCGCGCGGCGTCGAGCTGACGCTCGGCGTCGTAGACGACCACTTGTGCGTTCGGGGCGATCGCCAGGTCGGCGATCCAGGCTTCCCAGGCCCGGGCGTCCTGGAGGCCGCCGGGCGCGGCGGCGAGGGCCTCGGCCTTCTTGACGTCCACCCAGACCGCGCCGGGGATGTGCGCCTTGTCGTAGTCGGCCTTCGGGCGAGCGTCGAGGATCCGCAGGGCCGGATCGTTCAGGCGGGCCTGGAGGGCGTCGAACGGCAGGAGATTGGCGGCGCCCTGGGGAGTTTTCTCCGATCCCGGCGCGATCAAACTCCGGGCCCGTTCGGCGGATTGGGTCTGGGCCGGGTCGACGAGGATCTTGCGGGCTTCCGCATCGAGCGCGTCGGGCCGGATGCGGCCGGACGCGAGGGCCTCGACCAGGGCCTCGCGGCGGTCGGCCTCGCGAGTCAAGGCCTGCACGGCGAACTTGCGATTGTCGGGCGTGAGCCGGTCCAGGGCCTCCAGCAAGGGGGCGACGATCCGCGCCGACGACACGTCGGCCAGGGCGGAGACGGCCCCCTGATGAAGCTCGGGATCGAGTCCATTCGCGAGATAGCGGGCGAGGTGCTCGCCGTGCCGATCCCAGGGCTCGGCACCCAGCATCCGCAGTGCGTCGTAGCGGGTCCCTGTGCGGACCGAGGCGTCGTCGGCCATCTTCGAAGCGAGGGCGATCGACCGATCCCAGCGGGCTTTCAGCGCCGGGGCGTCCTTGAGGATCGTCTCGAACCTCGGCCCGGGGAGCGGGCCCGACAGGCTGACGCCGTTGATCAGGCCGCCGCCGAGCACCACCGCCCGCCAGTCGTCGAGCTTCGCGTCGGGGGAATCGGCCGGAAGGGCGACTTCGAGGATTCTCTTCAGTTCGTCGCCGTCGTCGCGTTTGCCGGCGGCGATTGCGACCCGCCAGATCCAGGGGATGCGGCGATACTGCTCGGCCTCGTCGGCGTGGTCGAGCCCGTCGGCCAGGGCGGCGATCAGCGGGGCCGACTGGCCGGAGAGGCGATCGATGAACGCCTGACGATCGCCGTCGGCCGTGGCGGGGTCGAGGATCGTGCGGGCGACGTCCACGGGCTTTGTGGGCTCGGCCGCCTGGGCTGGGTTGACGTCGCCGGCCTCGCCGGGGGTCAGGATGATGGCGCGAACGTCGGCGAGGGCGCCGTGCATCGGGCCTTCGGGGCGAAGATCGATCCGGTGGACGCCCTTGTGGAAGACCTGGTTGGCGATCGAGGCCCGGACGTAGCGGCCCCAGCCGCCGGTCCCCGGCACGACGCCGCGGATCGTCTGGCCGCCGAGCTTGAGCATGTAGGCGTTGCCCGCCGAGCCGTCGTCGCAGGCCCATTCGAGGGCCACGTTGAACATGGCTCCGTGGTCGACCTCGAAGGTCCAGCCGGCGTGGTCGGCGGCGGCGTGCCAGTAGCCGAGGTTGCCGTGCTCGGTCTCGAAGAGGAGGTTGGGGCCGAAGATCTCGGCGTCGGCCGCGATCAACCGGATCACGCCGTCGGGGCCGGCCTTGACGACCTCGGGCCGGTTCCCCTCCTGGACCTTGGGGCGGGAAGCGCCCTGGGACAGGTAGGCGACGACGTCGGCGACGTCGGTCGGCTTCAGGTCGTTTTCCAGGCCCTCGGGCATGAGCGAACGGCCCGACGAGGCGATCTCCTCCAGGTCGTCGCGGAGGACGACGTCGGCCGCGCCCTCCTGCCGCTTCAGGGTGATCGCGCTGGCGGTCTCGTTGGCGATCAGGCCGGAGAGGGTTCGGCCGTCCTTGAGGGCGGCGTTGTAGCTGACGTAGCGGGCGTCGACCTCGCGGTTGGGGTCGAGGATCGCGGTCAACAGCGCGTCGGCCGAGAGGTCGGTGAGGGCGGCCAGGTCGGGGCCGACCTCCGCGCCGAAGCCGTCGAGCTTGTGACAGGCGGCGCAGGCTCGCTGGAACGCGGCCTTGCCTCGGGCGGGGTCCCCGTGCGAGGTCTTCACCGAATCGTAGGCGGCGAGGACCTCGCGACGCGCGCCGATCGTCAGCGCGCCGAAGGCCGCCTGCGCCCGCTTGCGGAGCGGCTCGGTGCCCGACCGCAGGAGCCGTTCGCGGTGCTCGGCACCGACCTGCGAGGACGCGACGCGGCCGGCTTCGAGCGCGCCGATGAGTGCCGTCTCCGACGCCTCGCGGGAGATCAGGGCGTCGAGCGCGGCCGCCCGGGCGGCGGGCCCGAGGCGGGCCCAGCGGTCGAGGATCGCCTCGGCCGCCGCGGCGTCGCCGAGTCGCGACAGGGCGCCGAGGGCGGCGGACTGGACGTCGCCCGGCTCGGCCGGGTCGAGGAGCCCGGCGATCGCCGCACGATCGGCTTCGCGCGACGCCTCGGTCCGGCCGAGCAGCCGGAGCGCAGCGACCCGCTCGTCGCCGGGGGCCTCGGCGTCGACGGCCTTCCGCCTCGCGGCGACCATGAGGGGGAGGACGGCACGGTCGGCCGCGAGGGCCTCGTCCCCGGCGGCGTCGAGCAGTTCGGCGACCGCGCCGAGCCGCCACCGGGCGGGCTCGGCGTCGCCGGACGCGATCAGCGCCAGGGCCGCCGCGACCGACGTCCGATCGCGCGTCCCGGCGATCGTCGCGATCAGCGGCTCGACCATGTCGGAGGCGGGGCCGTCGGGCCCGGCAGCGGCGATCAGGCGCTCCAGGACCGCGCGGGCGTGGGGCGTCGCCGAGCTGAGGACGGCGGCCCGGAGCCATTCGTCGCCGCCGTCGCGAGCCGCGATCGCGCCCAGCGCCCGGCCGGCCTCGGGCGCGGGCCAGGCGCCCAGGCTCAACGCGGTCTGATAGCGAACCCGGACGTCGGCGTCGTCGGCCCGTTCGATGACCTTGAGGCCGATGGAGGTGTTCCGGGCCAACCTGGGCTCGGCGATCCGGACGGCCTCCCGGCGCACGCCTTGGTGCTCGTCGTCGAGCGCGGCGGCGAGCACCTCGTCGTCGAGATCGCCCGCGACGTCGAGCGCGGCGAGGGCCTGCGCGCGGGCCGCGGGAGTATGGCTCCCGCGCGCGATCGCGGCGAGGATCGGCTTCGCCGCGCGGTCGCGGCGGTGGTCGAGCAGGCGCTGGACGGTGTCGCGCACGGTCCCGTTTGGGGTGTCGAGCGCGGCGGCGAGGCGGGCCGTGGGCATCGCTTCGAGGTTCTCGACCGGTCGAATCGGTCGGCCTTCGGGGACGATGCGGTAGATCCGGCCCTTATCGGCACCGGCGCGGACGTCGAGCGTCGCCAGCCGCTCGGGGCTGATCCAGCGCGGGTGTTCGATGACGAATCGATACATGTCGACGACCCACAGCGCCCCGTCGAGCCCGGTCCGCACCTGGACGGGCCGGAACCACGAGTCGGTCGAGGCCAGGAACTCGCGGTCCTGCTCATCCGCGGCTCGACGGCCCGTGAACGTGACGCCCTCGGGCTCGAGCACCACGCGGCGGACCAGGTTGTGGACCGACTCGCAGGCGAAGCCGTCGCCGAAGTATTCGTCGCCAAGCAGCGGGTCGCGGTGGACGAGCGGACTGCTCGCGCTCGTGACGCGGTTGGCGTTCTGCGGCTCGTTGTAGCGGATCAGGGTGTGGCTGGCCGGGAAGAGCTTGCCCGGGTCGGCGTCGCCCCGGGGGACGACGGCCGGCGGCGGGGCGGAGACGCGGGGATTGCGTCGCACGTCGTGGTCGGCGAGCGGGTAATGCTGGATCAGGATGCTGTTGTTGCCGCCGAACTGGTTCCCCCAGTCGTCGTGGACGCGGCCTTGCTGGGTGATTCCCGAGGCCGGTTCGAAGACCCCGAGGTCCGGCTTGAAGCGGAAGTCGCGGCTCCCCAGGTCGACCTCGCGGCCGTCGGCACGGCCGTGGATCTTGCCTCCGATCAGGCCGTTGGCCCCGTAGACCCAGCCGTCGGCGGCGTAGGCCAGGCCGTTCACGCGCGCCTGGTAGTTGTCGGTCGCGAAGCCCTCGTACAGCGTCCTGCGGACGTCGGCCTTGCCGTCGCCGTCGGAGTCCTCGGCGTAGAGGATCTGGGGTGCGGCGCAGATCAACACTCCTTTGCGCCAGCACATCAGGCCGGTCGGGAAGGGAAGGTCCTCGATGAACGTGGCGGCGGTCTCGTAGCGGCCGTCGCGGTCGCGGTCTTCGAGGACGCGGACCCGGCCGCCGGGCTTGTACTTGCCGTCCATTCCCGAGGGATAGTCGCGCATCTCGCAGACCCAGAGCTTGCCGTCGGCGCCGAAGTCGACGGCGACCGGACTCTCGATCAGGGGCTCGGCGGCGACCAGCTCGACCTTCAGGCCGGGCTTGGTGTGGAAGGTCTGGAGGGCCTCCGCGGGCGTCAGGGCCGGCGGGTTCTCCTCGTCGACCTTCGCCGCGACCTTCGCCCTGGTGGGCTCGAATCCGGCTCCGGCGACGCGGTGGACGGCGTCGAGGATGAGCTTCTCGACGCCGGTCTTGAGTCGCGTCGGCCGGGCGTAGTAGGTCATCGCCTCGCCCCCCTCGTAACCCCCCTCGCTGAGGATGCGCTCGGACGGGATGTAGCAGGGGACGTCGTTGGCGTAGGCCGTGACCCAGGTGCGCGACGGGTCGAATTCCTTCTTGATCCTCAGCACGTAGTCGACCACGACTTCGCCGGGGAGGAAGACCATGAGCAGGTCGTCGCCGAACCGCCAGGCCTGGGCCGAGTAGGGCAGGGCGGCCGGCAGCTTGCCGTCGCGGTCGATCTGGGCGAGTTGCAGCGTGGCGAAGTGGCCCCGCGGGCCGCCGGCGGCGACGAGCTTCTCCAGCTCGGCGCGGGTCGGCAGGGTGTCGTAGGGCAGGTCGAAGCGCTCCATCGCGGCCTGGGGCGGGCCGGCCACCGGCTTCCATTCGCCGCGCATCAGGCGGGCGACCTCGTCGGCGAGGGCGCGGCCGTGAGACTCGGCGTCGGCCGACTTGCGGCGCGGGTTGGGGTTCGAATCGGCCCCGCAGCCGACGACCGTCAGGGCGATGCAGCCGGGGTTGTCGGCCTCGATGCCGCGCTGGGCCGCCCCCGCCCAGTCGCCGTCGACGAGGTTGTCGGCGGGGTCGAGGGTCGTGCAGTGGCAGGCGTAGTTGGCGACGATCGCCCGGATTTTCCCGTCCGGTCCGGTCGCCCGCAGGACGGGCAGGCTGTGGTCGACGGGGCCGCCGGGCGTCCTGCGGTTGGCCGCGAAGCCGACCTTCCCCTGCGCCCACGAGAGCGTCGCCGGCTTGCGGTCGGCGAGGGCTTCCAGGCAGACGCGTTCGATCTTGTCGACGAACTCGCGGGTGTAGGCGTCGATCTTCGCCTGCTGGTCGGCGGCGATCGGCTTGCCGAAGATGTTGGGGAGGACCCCCGTCAGCAGCGGCGCCGAGTGCGTGTGCGACGCCCCCAGGGCCAGCCGTTCGCGGGGCAGACCGACCTTGCGCTCGAGTCGCTCGGCGATCTCGCCGACGATCGCGTCGGAGACGCCGACGTTGTCGACCGAGACCAGGATGACCGGCTTCTGGTCGTCCGAGCCGATCGCGAGCGCCTTGGCGTAGATCGGGTGGCCGATCCCCTTCGACTCGGTCGTCCGGGCCAGATAGCCGCTGAGCCGGATCGGCCCCGACGGCGAGACGTCGACGCGCGCGACGCCGACGGCGACCTCCTCGGCGCGGCCTGCCCCGGCAGCCGCGGCGAGCGTCAGCCCGAGGCCGACGCAGGCCGCCGTCCGGATCGTCATCCTTCGAATGCCTCTCATCGCACCTGGCCTTTCGAGCGCTTCGAGACGTCGACCTTGGGGAAGTCGAAGGTGAAGGCGTTGGGCCCGCCCGCCTTGACCTCGGCGTCGATCGGGCCGCCGATGACGGTCTTCGAAGGCTTCGTCTTGGGTTGCAGGGAGAAATTGTTCAGCTTGTCCTCCTCGGGCCGCTCCACCGCCTCGGTGACGGACACCTGATACTTGCCGGGGGGCGGGCCGTCCGCCCGGGCGACCTCGAAGGCGCCTTCGGCGACCTCGCCGCCGGCCTCCGTCCCGCCGCCCGCGGGCCGGAAGAGGATCGACCCCTTCGCGAGGGGCTGGCCCTCGATGGTCACTTTACCCGAGACGGGCTCGCGGGGAAGCAGGTCGCCGGTTTCGCCGCAGCCGGCGAGCGCCAGGGCCAGGCCGGCGGCGGCCATCGGGCCGGCGGGGAAGAATCGTCGTGTCATGCGCGTGCGGCTCCGGGCGCGGCCGTCGTCGGCGACGACGGCCGCGGGGGAAGAAGGGGGTGGTCCCGATTTACAGGGAGTCGGCGCTGACGATCTCGCCGCCCTGGGTGCTGCTTATCGACGACCAGGTGTTCAACCCGATCGAGTCCTTCACGAACCGGACGCTGCCGTCGCACATCGACACGTTCACGCCGCCGGCGTGCTTGCTGCGGGCCGCCGTGTACCAGGTGACGTCGGCCGTGGTGCAGGGCGGGTTGACGCCCCCCTTGGGCGAGTTGCACAGGCCCGGCCAGATGACGTCGGGCGAGCGGCTGTTGGGGGCGGTCCAGGCGGTGAAGGTGCCCAGCGGCCCGCACCACGAGAACCCGCGGAGGTCGAGCTGCCCCCCCTGCGTCTGGCCGACCAACTGTTCCGAGAGCATCATCGTGTTGCTCAGGCCGTCGGTGATCGAGGCGAAGGAATAGCACGTGTTGGGTACGCCCGAAATCTCGCGGTCGCGATAGCCGTCGATGTCCACGAAGGGCGAACCAATGCAGGTGAACGGGGCCCCCTTGAACGTGACCCCGTCGAGGGTCCGCTGCTGCATCATCGTGTTGCCGAAGTTCACGACGTAGTTCTGCGAGGTCACCATCAGCGTCTGGCCGTTGACCGTGATGCCGATCCCGCTCAGCGACGCGTTGTTGGGATCGCTCGGGCACATGAAGCCGGAGATCCGCGCGGAGGTCACCGTGATGTTGCAGGCCCCGTTGTAACGCAAGGGACCGTCGACGGTCCCCGGCAGGCCCGAGTTGTTCCCCTGGTAATTCCAGGCGTTGAACGAGCTCATCTGTTCGATATACGGCAGCAGGCACACCATCCAGCTCCCCCACGCGTCGCCCTTCTTGCCCGGGGACAGCGAGTTGAGGGCGGACTGATAGTTGTGGACGGCCAGCCCGATCTGCTTGAGGTTGTTGACGCACTGCGAACGCCGGGCGGCCTCGCGGGCCGATTGCACGGCGGGCAGCAGCAGGGCGATCAGCACGGCGATGATCGCGATCACCACCAGCAACTCGATCAGCGTGAAGCCGGGACGTCGGCGCGACATGGGCGATCCTCTTCTGGAGACCGGTCGAATGATCGGGCAAGGGGGTTGTGGGACGGGCGAGGACGCGCGAGAGGCGCGAACGGCCTGCGCGTCCGGCGGAGAGAGGGGACCCGCCGAGCTTATCCCACACTGATACATCGCGCGATGTGTGACAGGTCTTTTCCGGACGGCCGGGGATCGACCGGAAGGGAAGGTCGGTTCAGGCGTTGCGAGGATCGTCGGCCGCGTCGGGGGTGCCCGCCGGCTCGCCCAGGACCTCCTTGAGCCGCCGCAGGACGCGCGACTTGGACTGACGGACGGCGGCCGGGCTGACGCCCAGCTCGTCGGCGATCGTCGCGGGCGCGTGGCCCTCGACGGCGGCCCGCCAGAAGGCGTGCCAGGTCCGCTCCTCGAACTCGATGCGCACCGTCTCGAGCGCGTCGCGATAGAGATCGCCGATCAGCGACCGCTCCTCGTCGTCGCAGGCCTCGACCGCCGGCGCGGGGAGGAGCAGGGTGCGCTCGTAGAAGTCGGTCCCCCCCGGCCCCCGCGCGTCGCCGCGACGCAGGAGCGTCAGGACCTTGTGCCGCGCGACGCCGTGCAGCCAGCCCCGGAACGAGCCGTCCTCGCGGTCGCGGCGGAAGCCTTCGAGGCTCACCGCCACCGCCTGGAAGACGTCCTGAGCTACGTCGTCGAGGTCCTCGGGGCGCACGCCCCAACGGCGGAACCAATGTCGCAGGAGGGGCGTGTACAGGCCGACGAGGCGGCCCCAGGCGTCGCCGTCGCGGGTCTTCACGCGCTCCAGGAGCGTGAGCGAAGTCTCGCCCGCCTCAGCGCCGGAGGTGGACGACCGGGGTCGCACGGCGATCGGTCGCTCCATGGCTGACGTCCTCGACAGGTGCGGCTCGGACGGCCCTTCAAGGGGGAGCGGGGTCAAGGCGCGTTCGCGCGGCGAGTTCGTCGCGTTACGATACGGCGGACGGGCCGCGTGCAAGGAGGGGAAGAGCCGCCGCGTCGTCGAGGTCATCGTAATGGAGCCGACAGTGCCGTCGCAAGTTCGATCCGACGCCTGCCCCGACGATGCGATCCTCCGCGCCTTCATGCTCGGCGACCTGCCCGAGGCCGCGATCGACGCCGTCCGTCGCCACCAAGAGGCTTGCCCCGCCTGCGAGACCCGGGCTCAGGCGCTCGACCAGCGCACCGACCCCGTCCTCGACGAGCTGAGGCGATCGATCGCGACGGCGTCCCGCCCCCGGCCTGAATCCGGCTCGGCCCCGGAACGCATCGCCGGCCCGCCGGTCCTCCCCGATTACGAAATCGACGACCCGCCGATCGGCGTCGGCAGCACCGGGCTGATCTACAAGGCCCGGCATCTTAAACTCGGCCGCGTGGTGGCGCTCAAGATGATCGCCGGCCGCCCGGACGTGGTCTCGCGGCTTTTCGAGATGGAGGCCAAGGCGTTCGCGCAGCTCCAGCATCCCAACATCGTCCAGATCTACGATATCGGCCGGCACGGCGAGCACCCATTCCTGGCGCTGGAATTCGTGGACGGCGGGTCGCTCGAACAGCGGATGGCCGCCGGACCTCAGCCTCCGCGAGCCGTGGTGGAGTTCATCCGCACGGTGGCCCTGGCCGTCCATCACGCCCACCGCCAGGGGATCGTGCACTGCGACCTGAAGCCGGCGAACATCCTCATCACGCGCGAGGGCGCGCCCAAGATCGCCGACTTCGGCGTCGCCAAGTGGAACGAATCCGATCGCTATTGGGGCGTCGAGGGCGGGACGCGCGGGACGCCGCGGTACATGGCCCCCGAACAGGCGGGCGGCGGCGGCGAGGTCGGGCCCGCGACCGACGTCTACAGCCTGGGCGTCATCCTCTACGAATGGCTCGCCGGCCGCGTCCCGCATCCCGCGGCCTCGGCCGTTGAGACGTTGAGGATGGTCCGCGAAGACGCCCCCCCGCCGCCGAGCTGCGTCCGACCCGGCCTGCCGCGCGACCTGGACGTGATCATCCTCAAGTGCCTTCGCAAGCCGCCGTCCGGACGCTACCCGGACGCCCGCGAACTGGCCGACGACCTCGGGCGGTTCCTCGCCGGCGAGCCGATCCAGGCCCGTCCGGCCGGGGTCCTCGAGCGGACGTGGAGGCTGGCGAAAAGGCGGCCGGCCGCGGCGCTTTTGGCCGTGCTGACGATTGCGGCAGTCCTTCGGCTCGCGACCCGTCCCCATCCGTCGCCGCCCGCGATCGTGCACACGGCCCCCGCGACCGAGGCCAGGGCTTTCCGGGAGATGGTCGGCCCGCCGATCCCCAGGGCGATCATCCAGGAGGACGGCTCGATCCGGCTGGGGGCGTCGGCGGCGTCGCTCTCGGGCCGCTCGCTTCGGTTCGAGCACTCGTTCGGCAACCTGGGATACTGGCACGGCCGCGAGGACGTCGCCTCGTGGACCTTCCACGTCGCCGAGGAGGCGACCTACTCGCTCGCCCTCGATTACGCCAATCGCAACGGCGGGGCCGGCAACCGCTACGAGGTCCGGCTCGACGGCCGGACGTTCGTCGGCGAGGCGCACGGGACCGACGGTTGGTCCGACTACCGGAGCTTCCCCGTCGGCGAGTCGCCCCTCGCCGCCGGCGTCCACTCGATCGAGGTCCGCCCCAGGGAGCCGCTCCGCGGCGCGCTCTTCGACCTTCGCGCCATCACGCTGGCGCCCGTCGACCCCTAGCGGACCGGAGCGGACCAGGTAACGGCCGCGACCAGCTCCGAAACCGGCTCCTGCGACGCGGGCAGGTCGGCGTATCGGGACTTCGGGCAACGCGAAAGCCAGTACCAGTAGGCCGCGGCGGCGGCGAGCAGGCCGACGCTGATCGTCTGCGAAATGGTCAGGCCGGCGAAGAAGATCCCCTCGTCGTTGCGGACGTACTCGATCAGGAACCGCGTGATCGGGTAGGCGATCATGAGCACACCCATGACCTCGCCGTCGCGACGTCGGAATGGATAGAAGGCGCTCAGCAGGATCAGCAGGACGAACGCGTCGAGCGCGGAGTAGAGCTGCGTCGGATGCAGCGGCAGCGAACGGAGGGCGTCGGGCGGGATGAGCCCCAGCCGGACCTCGCTCTCCCAGGGCGGAGATTCCCTGGGGAACCGGACGCCCAGCGCCGTGTGGCAGACGTCGCCGAAGCAGCAGCCGTTCAGGAAGCAGCCGAGGCGGCCGAACAGGGTTCCCACCGCGATCGAGGGCGCGAGGGCGTCGAGGTACGGGCGGACCGGGAACGGGTTGAATCGGCGATAGACGAAGAACGCCAGAGCCCCGCCGAAGATGCCGCCGTAATAGACGATCCCCCCCTTCCAGAACTGGAAGACGTCGAGGACGTTGTCTATCCCCCGTCCCCAGTACTGGATGCAGTAGAAGAGTCGCGCCCCGGAGAGGCCGCCGGCGAAGATCCAGAAGGCCATGTCCATGACCAGGTCGCCGTCGAGCTTCTCGCGCCGCGCGCGGTAGACGGCCAGCCAGGTCGACGAGGCGAAGGCCAGCACGAGCATCACGCCGTAGCCGAAGATCTTGACGCCGCCGAAAACCGGGATCGTGAAGAGGATCTGTCGCATGGCGTTACTCTCGCGTCTTCCGGTCGCCCGGGATCAGATCGTCTCGGCCCACGCCGGCCGGCCGTTGGTCAGCGGGGCGTCGGCCGCCTCGCCAAGCGGGGGGTAGTCGATCCGCTCGACGACCCGGTTCTTGGCGTCGAGGGCCACGACGCGGGGCTGGTGGGCGTCCACCTCGGCCGCGTCGAGCTGGGCGAAGGCCATGACGATCACCCGGTCGCCGACCGCGCCCAGGCGGGCCATCGCGCCGTTCAGCTCGATGGCGGCCGAGCCGCGGACGCCGGGGAGGATGTAAGTCTCGGCGCGGTCTCCGGTGGCGACGTTGCTGACGAGGATCGCCTCGTACGGCAGCAGGCCCACGGCGTCCATCAGATCGGGGTCGATGGTCAGGCTGCCGTGGTAATACAGGTCGCTCCGGGTGACCGTGGCGAGGTGGAGCTTGCTCCTGAGCACCTTGAGCTGCATGCTGGGTCGTCTCACTCCGTCAGCCGGGCGTTGTCGATCAGCCGGGTCTCGCCGAATCGGGCCGCCAGCAGGGCGACGGCGGGCCGCCCGGGCTCGATGCGGTCGAGTTTTTCGAGGGTTTCGGCGTCGACCACCTCGACGTAATCGAGGGCCGCCGCCAACTCGGATTCTATCGGGGAACGCAGGATCTGTCGAACCCGGTTGGCGTCGGTCTCGCCGCCGGCGACGGCCTTGCGGGCGGCGTCGAGGGCCCGTGAGAGGGCGAGCGAGCCGCGGCGCTGGTCGGCGTCGAGATAGATGTTGCGGCTGCTGAGCGCCAGGCCGTCGGCCTCGCGGACGATCGGGTGGGTGACGATCTCGATGGGCAGGTGCAGGTCGGCCGCCATCCGCCGCAGCAAGGCCTGCTGCTGGTAGTCTTTCTGGCCGAAGATCGCGACGTCCGGGCGGATGATCTCGAAGAGCGCCAGGACGACCGTCGCCACGCCGCGGAAGTGGGTGGGCCGGATCTCGCCTTCGAGGACGTGGGACAGGCCGGGCACCTCCACGAACGTCGCCGCCGGCACGCCCCGGGGATACATCTCCTGGGCCGAGGGCTTGAAGACCAGGTCGACGCCGGCCGCCTCGCAGGCGCGCAGGTCTTCTTCGAGCACCCTGGGATAGCGGTCGTAGTCCTCGCCGGGGCCGAACTGGGCGAGGTTGACGAAGATGGAGACCGCCGTGAAGTCGGCCAGCCGCCGAGACTCCTCCATGAGCGCGACGTGCCCGCGGTGGAGCGCCCCCATCGTCGGCACCAGGCCGATGCGCCGGCGCTCGCCGCGGGCCTGCTCGACCGCCATGCGGGCCGACGCGATCGTGGTCGCAACCTGCATCGGATCAGCTCCCCGAAGGCTCGCCGGCTCGGTGTGGACACCTGGGATTGTTGAGGCACTCGTCGGCGATCTGGAGGTCGGTCAGGATCTCGCCGCCGAGGATCGTCCGCTCGACGATCCGGGGCACGTCCGCCGCCGTGACGGGGCCGTACCAGACGCCCATGGGGTAGATCGCCACGACAGGGCCGTGCTCGCACTGGTCGAGGCAGCCCGCGTGGTTGGCCCGCGCCAGGGGGCCGAGCCCCGCTTTCTTGAGCGCGACCTTGAAGGCGTCTTTCAGGGCCTGCCGGCCCTCGGGATCGCAGCATCCCCGCTTGGCCCCGGGCTCCCGGACGTTGCCGCAGATGAACACGTGATGCGTGAAGACGGACATGGGCGATTTGATGTTTTCTAACAATTCGATACAATCTGGTCACGCCGCCGTTGCGAGCGGCCCGGCCGCGCGCGGCGGAACTCAGGATAGCATGGACCCCCGGGGCTGTCATTCCCCCGCGTGAGCCGACAGCCGGGGTTGGAGCGTAGAACTGGCGCGTCTCTCGTTATAGTATTCCACTGGCGAGAGTCCGGGCGTGAGATCGTCTTCCCAAGACGTGGGGTCCGCTGTGGCTTCGACCTTCGACGCGCGCGATCGAAATCCGGGGGCGGGACGCGACGTCGTCGCGCCTGACGGGGACGCGCGCGGCGGCGACGTCGGGCTGATGCGGCTGCACCACCGGATGCTCCGGGAGGGCCCGCAGCCGTTCGCGACGATCGACCTGCAACGGCGCATCGATTACGTCAACGACGCCTTTTGCGACCTGGTCGGATACTCCCGCGAGGAGCTGCTGGGGATGTCGGTCCTGGACCTGACGGACCCGCTCTTCCGGGATATGACCATCGAGTCTCACGAGCAGATCCTGGCGGCCGGCCGGCGCGAGACGGTCGTCAAGCGGTATCGCCACAAGGACGGCCGCCAGATCCCCGTCGAGCTGCTGATCGACGTGGCGCGCGACGAGGAGGGCCGGGTCGTCGGCTTCTTCGCGTTCATCACCGAGATCAGCCAGCGGATCCAGGCCGAGGAGGCGCTCGTCGCCTCCGAGCGGCGGGTCCGCACGATCTTCGACGGCATCCACGACGCCGTCTTCGTCCACGACCGCCTGGGGAAGATCCTGGACGCGAATCCGGCGGCCTCGTCGCTGCTGGGCTACAGCCTGCCCGAGCTGGTCGGCCTGGACGTCGGCGCGATCGACGACGCCGACTTCGCCCGCGGCTTCCGCGACCGGCTGGACCGGGTGCTCAAGGAGGGCCAGATCACCTGCGAGGCCGCCTACCGCACCAAGTCGGGCCGGACGATCCCGGTGGAGATCACGACGTCGACGATCGACTTCGACGGCCAGGTCGCGGTCCTGGCGATCATCCGCGACGTGACCGAGCGGATCGCGCTGGAGCGCACCCGGCGGCGGTTCTCCGAGGTCCAGATGAAGTCGGCCCAGGCGCTCGAGGCCAAGAACCGCGAGCTGTCGCAGTCCGAGGAGCGCTACCGCCGGCTGACCGAGGGGAGCCTCGACGCCATCATCGTGACCGACGGGGCGGGACGCATCCTGCTGTTCAACCCGTCCGCCGAGGCGGTCTTCGGCTACGAGTCGCGGCAGATGCTGGGCGAGCCCCTCGACGTGCTGATCCCCTTCACCTCGCCCCGTCGCGGCGACGGCGACGACTCGGCCGGGCGCGCCTTCGACGGCGCATCGATCCTCAACAAGACGGTGGAGCTGTCGGGCCGCCGCCGCGACGGGACCGAATTCCCGATCGAGATCTCGTTCAGCTCGGTCGAGACCGACGGCCGGGTCGAGTACATCGCCTCGATCCGCGACCAGACCGAACGCCAGCGGATGCGCGCGATGCTGGCCCACACCGACAAGCTGGCCTCGATCGGCCTCTTGAGCGCGGGGGTCGCCCACGAGATCAACAACCCGCTCTCTTACGTCGGCAACAACCTCGCGGTGCTGCGCCGCGACGTGAAGGGGCTCCTGGCCATGCTGATCGAGGGCGAGGCCGCCGTCGCTTCGATCAAGGACCTCCGGCCCGAGACCTTCGCCCGGCTGGAGGCGATCTCCGAGGAGATCGACTGGCCCTACATCCGCCAGAACCTGGAACCGATGATCGACCGCACGCTGGAAGGGGTCCGGCGGGTCGCCAACATCGTCCAGAAGATGCGGGGATTGGCTCGTACGTCGCGCCCCAAGTGGGAGAGGGCCTCGCTCGCCGAGCTGATCGACAGCGCCCTGGAGATGACCCGGGGCCGCCTCAAACGCGACCGGATCGAGGTCAGCGTGGCCAACGAGGGGGTCGACTGCATCGATTGCGTCCCCTCGGACATCTCGCAGGTGCTGCTCAACCTCGTGATCAACGCCCTCCAGGCGGTCGAGTCGGCGGGACGTGAGGACGGCGGGCGGATCGAGATCGCGGCGAGGAGCCTGGGGAGCTGGGTCGAGATCAGCGTGGCCGACAACGGCGGCGGCATCGCCCCCGAGGACCTCGACCGCCTGTTCGACCCGTTCTTCACGACCAAGCCCGTGGGCGAGGGGACCGGCCTGGGGCTGGCCATCAGCCACGGCATCATCACGGGCCACGGCGGCCGGATCGAGGTCGACGCCAACCTCGGGCGGGGCAGCCGCTTCCGCGTGCTGCTCCCCCAGGCCGCCGCCGACCGCCCCTCCGCGTCGCCGCCGCCCTGATCGGCCGCCCCGGCGGAGGGTTCCCGCGCCGGGCCGACGTGGTACAGTGAAGGCGAAGCGCGGGGGGCGGTCGACCCCCGGCCGCGGTCGCGCAACGGGGTCCCTTCGGAGAGAATGGGCGGCCATGGCCAAGACCAAGCACTGTCTCCTGATCATCGACGACGAGCCCAACGTGTGCGATTCCGTGCACGACCTGCTCCGCCGCGAGTACCGCGTCCTGAAGGCGCACAGCGGCGAGGAGGGGTACAAAGTGATGCAGGAGGAAGAGGTCCACATCGTGATGTCGGACCAGCGGATGCCCCAGATCACCGGGGTCGAACTGCTGACCCGGCTCAAGTCGCGATATCCGCAGGCCGTGCGGATGCTCTTCACCGGGTTCGCCGACCTGGAGTCGGTGATCGCGGCGATCAACCAAGGGCACGTCTTCCAGTTCATCCGCAAGCCCTGGCAGCCCGAAGAGCTGCTGGAGGCCGTACGGCAGGCCGCCTGCGAGTACGACCGGCTGGAGCAGGCCGCGTCCGAGCGCGAACTGCTCCTGAACGAGATCGACGGGCTCAAGGGCCGGGTGTCGTGCCTGGAATCGCTGGTCCTGCACCTGAAGGATAAGGCCGTCTCCGAACCCGACCCCCTCGGCGCCTGACCGAGGGGCGCGGCCGCGAGGCCGCCGACTTCCGCGTGCGAGCCGGACGGGGACTGCAAACGCATGTCGAAACGGTATGATGGATCTAGGGGTTCCGTCGGCGCGGGCGTCGGCGGCCCCCGGCGGAGCGAGGCGGTTCGAAACGAGGCGGGTCGGGTCGGAGGCTTCGAAGCCTTCCGACGGCGGGCGGAGCGAACCGGATGAAGCGTCGGCATACTCTCCTGATCGTCGACGACGAAGTGGACGTGCTCGAGAGCCTCCGCCACCAGTTCCACCGCGCCTATCGCGTGCTCACCGCGCCCAACGCGTCGTCGGCCCTCCAGATCCTGGGCGAGAACGAGGTCCATCTCATCCTCTCGGACCAGAGGATGCCCGGGATGTCGGGCGACGCCTTGCTGGCCGAGACCAGCCGGCTCCAGCCCGACGCCATCCGGATGCTCTTCACCGGCTACGCCGACATCCAGGCGGTGATCAACGCGGTGAACGAGGGCCACATCTTCCGCTACATCCTCAAGCCCTGGGACGCGGTCGAGCTGGAAGGCGTGATCCGCGAGGCCGCCCAGAAGTACGACCTTCTGGCCGAGCGCAAGGCCCTGATCGCCGAGCTGCAAGAGGCCAACGGCCAGCTCCTCAAGGCCAACGACGAGCTGTCCCGCGTCGACCGCCTCAAGACGGCCTTCATCGAGGTCGCCAGCCACGAGTTCAACACGCCGATCACCCTGGTCCTGGGCCTGACCGAGCTGCTCCGGTTCTCGTCGGCCGGCCGGCCGGCCGAGGAGGCCGAGATCCTCAGGCAGATCACCTCCAGCGGCAGGCAGCTCTCGCGGCTGGTCACCAACATGCTGACGCTGCTGAGGGCCGAGGACTTCCGGCGGACCCTGGAGCGCCGGCCCGTCGAGCTGGCGACGGTGATCCACGGCGTCGTCGACCAGGTCCGGCCCTTCCTCCACGCGCGGGGGATCCAGCCGACCCTGGAGGTCGCCGCCGACCTGGGCGCGTTCGAGATCGACGCCGACAAGGTGGGGGCGGCCCTCGTGAACCTCATGACGAACGCCATCAAGTTCACCCCCGACCGCGGCGCGATCGCGCTTCGGGCCCGTATGGACGGCCCCGACGAGGCGGTGATCGAAGTCGAAGACCACGGCGTGGGCATCGAGCCCGAGGCGTTCCGCCACCTGTTCGAGCCGTTCTTCACCCAGCTCGACCCCAGTTGCCATTCCTCGGGCGACTTCGGGTTCCAGAAGCGGGGCCTGGGCCTCGGCCTGAGCATCGCCAAGCAGTTCGTCGAGATGCACGGCGGCGGCGTCGCGGCGGAGCGCCTGGACGGCGGAGGGACGCGGATGACGGTACGCCTGCCCCGCCGGGGCGAGGCCGCCGCGCCGCCGACCGAGGCCGGGCCCGCCGAGGTCGAACGGGAGACGGCCACCCCCACCTGAGGCCCCTCCGGCCTCGAACCCGGACGCCCCCCCGTCCGGTCCCCCGATCCGCGAGAACCCGATGCCCACAGCGCTCATCGTCGAAGACGAACCGGAAGCCAACAAGCTCTTGGGGATGCTCATCAAGTTGCGCGGCTATCGTTCAGCCTCCGCCTTCAACGGCCGCGAGGCCCAGGAGCAGCTCGGCCGGCACCAGCCCGACGTCCTCTTCCTCGACCTGATGCTGCCCGACCTCAGCGGCTACGACGTCTGTCGCGCGGTGAAGGCGGCCAAGGCGACCTGCCTCATCCCCCTGATCATCGTCTCAGCCCGGATCGCCCAGCGCAACCGGATCGACAGCTACCTCGCGGGCGCCGACGAGTTCGTCGCCAAGCCCTACACCCCCGACCAGATCTTCGAGGCCCTCAAGTACGCCGAGGCCCTGCGCGAGCAGGCCGACCGCGAGCGGATCGAGGGCACGGCCCGGCTCGCCGATCCGGACGACGAGGCGTCGGTCCGCGAGGTCGCGCGGCTCCGCAGCCTCATCCTCGGCCGGACCCCGCTCGACCAGGAGGAGGCCGGCCGGGTCAACGCCCTGATCGCGCAGGCCGAGGACCGGATCGTCGCCTGGTCGGATGCGCATCCCGGCGGCGCGCCCGGGACGCTCCATTACGAGCTGTCCGCCGACCGCCTGGTCCTGACCTTCCGCGAGCCGATCGCGTGGTTCGAAGAGTTGCAGCGGACCCCGGACGACCCGCTCTTCGCCGGCCTCGAACGCTTCCAGGAGGTGTCCCTCGACCGTCGCGAGGGCCGGCTGACCTTGATCAAGCAATGGGCGTGACGCCCTCGGAGCCGTCTTCATGACGACCTCGATCGACGTCGAGAGCGTGGCCCGGGCGCTCGCCGACCCCGCCGGCCTCGAACGCCTGAGGCGGCGGCACCGCGAGGAGGCCCGGGCGGACCTGGACCGGATCCACCCCACCTGGCTCGTCCGCGCGCTCCAGGACGAGTCCCCCGCCGTCCGCTCCGTCGTCGCCGCCCACGGCCCCGAGGGCCTCGGCCGGGCCCTTCCGTCGGCCGGAGGTCTCCCCGCGCCCGACCGCCCGCCGCACCCCGAGGTCCTGACGTGGGTGCTCTCGCTCTGGGCCGAACGCCTGGTGGGAGGTTCCGACCGCGACGACCATCCCCCGGTGATCGCCGCACTGACGCGCACCTCGCCGCGCGAGGCTTACCGATTATGGCGCGGCGTCGGCCTCGTGAAGTCGGCCCTGGCCCGCGAGGGCGGGGGCCCGGGCTGGGTGGAGGAACGACTGGGGAAGCCCTCGCCAGAGACCCGCGTCTGGGCCGCTCGCGACGCGGCGGCCGTCGCGCGCTCCGGGGTTACCGGCATTCGAGGCGCGGCCCTGCTGGGCCTCGTCACGGCGTTCCGCCTGCTCCCGGCTTGCGAGCCGTTCGTGATGCGTTGGGCGCTCCAGCGGCTGCCTTATCCGATCGTCCGCCAGGCCCGCGGCGTCGCGCCGCAGTCGTCGCGACCTTCGCCTGCGGTCTTGCGGTTGGAAGGCCTCATCCTGAAGACCGCCTGGGACCGAGTCGACCGCGAAGGCCGCATCCTCACTCCGCATCCCGCGCCGGCAGCCAGGAGCGACGATGAGCGCTGACGCCGCCGAGCCCTCCGACGTTTGGGACGGCCTCCCCCGGCTCTCGGTCCGATCGCTCGCGCTGGAGCGGCGGGTCGAGGCCTGGCGCGAGGGCGATCCGATCCGGTCGGCCTTCGCATGGCTTGGCGCGGCGGGGCTGCCGGGCGTCGCGTTCGACCGGCCCGAGGTCGAGCCCCGGGCGTCGGCGCTGACGAGGCCGGGGCTGGTCGCGCAGCTCCGCTGGCCCCGGCTGCGGACCCGCCTGGCCTTCGGGGTCGAGGTGCCGATCGTCCACGCCGTCGTCGACGGCCTCCTCGGGTTCGAACGGCCCTTCGCCGACGCCCGGCTCCAGACCACGCCCGTCGAGTGGGGCGTCTGGACCTACCTCGTCGTCCGCTCGTTGGAGGCGATCCAGGCGGCCGGCGCGAGCCCTTTCCGCCTCGGCGGCCGGGCCGAGGACGACGCCTTCGACGCCTCGATCGACCGCGTCGGCCCCAGCCCGTTCGACGTCGAGGGCCTCGGCGACCTCGTCACGATCCGCTGGGCCGTTCGCGTGGGGCAGGTGGCCGGCGCGGTGCGGCTCTGGCTCCCGGCCACGCTGGCCGAGTACTGGGTCGTCCCCGAGACATCGGCGAGGTCGCGACGGCCGTTCCCGCCCGGGGCCGTCGAGACGTCGTCCGACTGGCGGGCCGTCGCCGGCTCGTCGGCGATGCCGCTCGGACTGGGCCGGCTCCGCGCCGGGGCCGTGCTGCCGCTCGCCGGTTCGCGGCTGGCCGGGCGTCCCGACGAACCGTCAGGCGCGCTCGACCTGGTCTGCCGAGGGGGCGACGGCTCGGAGTATCGGATCGCCGTCGAATACGCCCCCGGCTCCGCGGGCCGTCGGGTCCGCGTCGCCGGCCCGCTCCTCCATCCGACCCACCCGGGAGACGCCCGAATGAGCCCCGAATCGAACCGTCCCGCAAGCCCCGTCGTCGACCCGCTCGACGCCCCGGTGACCCTGACCGTCGAGCTGGGCCGCGTCAGCCTGCCCCTCAGCAAGCTGGCCGACCTCAAGCCGGGCGAGGTCATCGAGCTGAATCGCCACAGCCGGGAGCCCGTCGAGATCACTTCGAACGGCCGCCTCGTCGCGCGCGGGGACCTGATCCTGATCGACACCGAGATGGGCGTCCGCGTGACGAGCGTCTTCCTCTGATCCGATCGATCAGAACGGGTACACGACCTGGATCAGGGCCTGGAGCCCCAGGGTCTGGAGGCCAATCAAAACGACGGTGACGAAGACGGCCCTCGGCCCGCCGCCGAGCCGGGTGAGGCCGACGCCCGCGGCCGTGAACAGGGGGGGGAGGAAGATCATCCAGAGGCGGGCGACCTCGCCGAGGTTGCGGCCCGTCAGGTTGGCGAGGGTCAGCACGCCCAGGCCGCACCAGAAGGCGCGGGGCACGTAGCGGCGGTCGCCGAAGGCGCCGGTCAGGCACCAGACGACCGTCGGCAGGCCCATCGCCACCGCCAGCTCGACCGGGTTGACGAGCACCCAGGCGAGGTACGAGCGGTGCATCTCCAGGTAGAACCGGGCGTGATGGTAGAGGTTCCAGCGCCAGACCACGAGGGGGTCGGCACGGGTCGCAAGCCAGGCGGATCCCACGAACGCGAGGAAGCCGACGCCGATCCAGGCGATGACCTGGAACCGCCGCGGCCACGAGACCGACCGGGTCGCCAGGACGACGAGGGCGACGATCAGGCCGATGGGCAGGAAGGCGAGCGTGAACATCATCCCGAACGCCATCACCACACCTGAGATAACCGCCAGCAAGGCCGACGCCCAGGCCCCCGAGCCGGGCGAAGGCCGCAGCCGGGCCGACCAGGCGGCCGTCGCCAGCGCGGTGGCCGAGAGCAGGGGATACGCCGAGTCGGCCAGCGGCTGGAACAGGTTCAGGGCCGGCGCCAGCGGCCAGAAGGCTGCCGAGGCCCACGCCAATTGCGGCGGCAGCGACTCCCGCGCCAGCAGGTACAGCGGCGCGACGGTCCCGGCGCAGGCGAGCAGCGTGATCAGGCTCACCAGGTAGATCTCGGCCCGGTCGGCCCGCGGGATCGTCTTCTGGTGCAAGACCTCCAACTGCCGAAAGGCCGACGTCACCGAGGGGGGCATGGCGGCGTTGAGCACGTCGCTCGCTCCGCGGTGCCGCTCCATCGCGGCCAGGAGCGCGGCGTGCATGGCGATCAGGCCCGGCGGGTGGGTGCCGATGTGGTAGGGGTCCTGGGCCTGGATCCACGTCGGGTAGTCGGCGAGGAACTTCCAGGGATCGGCCGACGCCTGCTCGCGGGCGATCTCGTAGTAGCCCGTCGACCCGCGGAAATAATGGACGTAGGCCCATTTCGTCAGGTCGTACTCGTCGGCCGCGCTCATCGGGATCACGACCTGGAGCAGGACGGCCGAGCCGACGAGGCCTGCGACCCAGGACATCTCGCGGAAGCCCCGCCGCGAGGGGACGCCCAGGGCCCGGAACCCCAGCGCGGCGTAGCCGCCGTAGGCGGCGACGCCCGCCACGCCCAGGATGACGCCGAGCAGCGACGGCCTCGCTCCCACGAGCGGCCAGACCCATTCGCCGGCGACGCCCAGGGGGATGTCGCGCGAGTAGACGCCCACCACCAGGCCGGCGACGAGGAGGGCCGAGACCGCCAGCGCCAGATCGATCTTCCGATTCATGCCGACGATCTTAGCGGGCCGTCCGCCGCCTGGCGAGGGGCTTTCCCCCGCCGGGGTCGAAGCCCGGTTGCCCCGCGGTCGCCGTCGTGGTTTGATCGTCGTTCCAGCCTCGCGACGCGGCCGAGTCGCTCCCCCGCCCGCCGCCGCCCCGTCGTCGCGGGCGGTCCCGATTCGCCCGATCCGTCGCCCGGAGCCCCGCGCCATGCATCTGCCCCACGACCCCGCCCCGGCCCCCTCGCTCGCGGGCGACGCCCCCTGGTGGCGCGACCTGACCGGCTACCAGTGGTTCGTCTTCCTCGTCGCCACGCTGGGCTGGCTGTTCGACACGATGGACCAGCAGCTCTTCAACCTGGCCCGCGTGCCGGCCGTCTCCGAGCTGCTGGGCGCGACCCCCGGCGCGCCCGGGGGCGAGGTCTCGTTCTACGCCGGCGTGACGACCTGCATCTTCATGCTCGGCTGGGCCACGGGGGGCATCTTCTTCGGGATCCTGGGAGACAAGGTCGGCCGGGCGAAGACCATGATGTTGACCATCCTGACCTATTCCGCCTTCACCGGCCTGAGCGCGCTCTCGAAGGGGGTCTGGGACTTCGCCGCCTACCGGTTCCTGACCGGGCTGGGCGTGGGCGGACAGTTCGCCGTGGGCGTCTCGCTGGTGGCCGAGGTCATGTCCGACCGCGCCCGGCCCCACGCCCTGGGGTGGCTCCAGGCGCTCTCGGCGGTGGGGAACATGATGGCGGCGGTGATCGGCATCAGCCTGGGCAAGCTGCAGGCGGCCGGCTACGTCGCCAGCTCGTGGCGGGCGATGTTCCTGGTCGGACTGCTGCCTTCTCTGCTGGCGATCCCGGTCTTCCTGAAGCTCAAGGAACCCGAGCGCTGGAAGGCGGCCGTCCGGAAGGAAGACGACCCCGACCTCGGGACGGCTCCCACGCGGAAGCTGGGCTCGGTCGCCGAGCTGTTCACCGACCCGCGATGGCGGCGGAACACGATCGTCGGCATGATCCTGGCGTTCTCGGGCGTCGTCGGCCTGTGGGGGATCGGCGTCTTCAGCAACGACCTCAGCCAGCTCGTCCTCCGCAAGCACTATCGGGAGGCCAACCTCTCGCCCCAGGAGATCTCCGGGAAGCTCACCTTCTGGGCCGGCATGACGCTCTTGATGTTCAACGCGGGGGCCTTCTTCGGCATCCAGGGGTTCGCCAAAATCACGCAAAGGATCGGCCGGCGGCCGGCGTTCGCGATCTCGTTCGTGCTCGCCGGCCTGTCGACGGCCGCTTCGTTCTGGCTGCTGAACGAGTTCTGGCAGATCTTCGTATTCGTCCCTCTGATGGGCTTCTGCCAGCTCGCCCTCTTCGGCGGCTACGCGATCTACTTCCCCGAGCTGTTCCCGACCCGCCTGCGCAGCACCGGGATCTCGTTCTGCTACAACGTCGGCCGGTTCGTCGCCGCCTCGGGCCCGTTCGCCCTGGGCTACCTCACCAGCACCGTCTTCGCCGGCCGCCCCGAGCCCATGCGCTACGCCGGCGTCGCCATGTGCGGCGTCTTCATCTTCGGCCTGCTCGCCCTGCCGTTCGCCCCCGAGACCCAGGGCAAGCCGCTGCCGGAGTGAGGACGGAGCAGGGGGCCCGGGCGGCAAAAGGTCGCCGCCGGGCCTTGCATGCGTCGGCCGTCACTCGGGCTTGGTCGGCGTCTCGGACATCTTCGTATTGAACGATCCCTTGCGGCCGATGAAGAGGCGGTCGCCGGGGAAGATCTGGTAATTGGTCCGGGTCTCCCCGCGTACGATGATCCCCTTGAGATCCACCGAATAGGTCCTGGGCGGTTTGCCATTGCGCCCCGGTCGCACGAGGATGACGTCGCCGGAATCCCCAGACGAGACCAGGCCGCCGGCGTACTGGATGGCGTCGAGGACCGTCTCGTTGCCTGTGATAGGGAGCTTTCCCGGCGCGGCGACGTCGCCCAGGACGAAGTAGTTCTTGCTGTTGTAGGCCGTCACGTCGACGAACACGCGGTCGTTCTCCTGCGGCGGAGCCGGCCGCCAGTTGATCGGGTCGTCCAGGTCGAAAGCCGGCCGGACCCCAACAAAAGGTTCCTCGAGATTCGCGGGCCTGGGCTTCGTCTCCACCTCGATGCGGATCGTGACCTCGCCCTGCGTCGTGACGCTGATCGCCTTCGCGGGCTCCTCGGCTGGAGCGGGCGTGGCTTCGGCCGGCTGTTCTCCGGGCTCCTGGAACGGGCCGGGGAGCGCCACCCGGGCGAAATAGTTCTTCTGGGCCGAGCCCCCTTGCCGCCATCGTCGCGTCAGGGAGTCCGTCCGGCTGGACTCATAGGTTCGAAGCCAGTCCCGCCATTCGACGGAGCCCTGCACCCTGGCCACCTTCCATTTCGCTTCGCTCAGAAGGGCCGCCTGAGGCGGTCCGCACTGGGGCGGGGACGGCCGGGTCGGCTCGGGCCGATGTAGTTCGAGCGGGTTGGACGCCTCCTCCCGAAGCCCGAGGACATCGTCCGAGAGGTAGCTTCTCAGATGCTTGATGATCTTGACCTTCGCCTGCTCGATCGTGAGCCCCCGGACGTGGACCTCTCCGTAGAAGCCCAGGGTGATGGATCCGTCGGGCCGCACCAGCCGCTCGCCGGAGATCGGGCGGGCCGGCAACGCCTCCAGGACCTCGATCAGGATCAGGTCGGGGGGCTCGATCCGGTAGGGGGGCTGGTCGATCATCGCCCCCTCGTGGGGCGGCGGGTCGGGGATGTCGGGCTCGGGCTTGGGGGTCAGGTCGTAGGCCTCGATGACCTTGGTGATCTGCTTCTCGATCGACTCCTTCTCGGCCGGTGGCGCCTGGGCGGGCTCGGGCTTGGCCTCCTGTCCCGAGACGGGGACGAGGGGCAGGGCGAGGCCGGCCCCGGCGGCGACGGCCGCGAGAAGCCAGGGCGGGGCGGGGGATCGAGTCATGGCGTGTTTCCCGGGTGATCGACGGGGCGGGACGGCCGCTCAGGCATGATCCTGAAGGACCCTTCAGGACGAAGCAAGCGAAAAACGTCCCGGTCGAGCCGGGCCCGGGGGCGACGAGTCCTTGCCGCACCCGCTCCCGAGAGCCGACAATCGACGGCGTCGGGGCGTCGATCCGCCCGAATCGGCCGCGGGACGCGGGAAGGCCTCAAGCAAAGCGCGGCGTAAACGAAGACTCTCCGGCTGGACGAACGGTCGTCCGTACACTCCCTCTGGGACATCGCACGCATGGAATCCTTATCGTTTGAAGACATGGCGCGACGCCGCCGCCAGGGCCCGCCCAGCGAGGCCTGGCGGCGGTACCTCCCGTTCATCCCCTGGGTGCTGGGGGGGCTGGTCGCGATCTTCCTGATCTCGGACTTCAGCTACACCGTCGAGCCCCACGAGCAGGCCGTGGTGCTCCGCTTCGGCGCGTACAAGGCGACGACGATGCCGGGGCTGCACTTCAAAATCCCCATCGTCGACCAGGTGATGAAGGTCAGCGTCGAGGAGCACGGGCTCTCGCTCCCGTTCAGCCCGGTCGGCCAGATGGGGCCGGGCCGGGTCGACTCGAACCTCCTCCGAGCCCGCCAGGTGCAGACCGACCCCGACGACGACGAGACCCTGATGCTCACCGGCGACCTCAACACGGCCTCGGTCGAGTGGACCGTGCAGTGGCGGGTGACCGAGCCGTCGAACTACCTCTTCAAATTCCCCATCGGCGCGGACGACCAGGCGGCCGGCGAACTGCTGACCTACGTCTCGCGCACGGTCATGAACCGGCTCGTCGGCGACTACTCATTCGACGAGATGATCGGCCCCAAGCGCGGGGACATCGCCGTGCAGGCCCGCGACGACTCCCAGCGCATCCTCGACGCGTACGACTGCGGCATCACCGTGACGGCCCTGCAGATGCAGCGGGTGATCCCTCCCGACCGCGTGAAGCCCTCGTTCGACCGGGTCAACGCCTCGATCCAGCTCAAGCAGAAGCTGGAGAACGAGGCCGAGTCGACCCGCAACAAGCTGATCCCCGAGGCTCGCGCCAACCGCGACAAGCTGATCCGCGAGGCCGAGGGCTACGCCTCCCGCACCAAGGCCGAGGCGCAAGGCGAGATCGAGGCCCTTCTCGCCCGCTACCACGCCTACCAGCGCGCCCCCGACGTCACCCGCCAGCGGCTCTACATCGAGGCCATGCAGGGCCTGTTCGAGTCGGTGAAGGACAAGACGATCATCGACGCCGACCTCAACCGCGCCCTGCCGATCCTGAACCTCAACGAGAAGGGGGGGATCGCCAAATGACGCCCCGCCAACGCCTCGCCGCCCTCATCGGCCTCGCCCTGGTCCTCGCCATCCCGGTCGCGCGCAGCGTCTGCTACGTGGTGAACGAGCGCGAGCTGGCCGTCCTGCTCCAGTTCGGCGAGCCGGTCGCCAGCCGGACCCGGCCCGGCCTCTACTTCAAGACCCCGTTCATCCAGGAAGTCCTGCGGCTGCCCAAGACCCTGCAGATCTGGCACGGCGACCAGCAGGCCAAGCTCGTCGACGTCCCCACGGCCGACGGCAAGAAGATCGAGGTCACGCTCTGGGCCGTCTGGCGGATCACCGACCCCGTGAAGTTCGTCCGCACCCTCCGCACCCTGGAGAACGGCGAGTCGCGCGTGAAGGCCTTCGTCCGCAGCACGGCGCGCGACACGATCACGACCCACAACCTCGCCGAGCTGATCCGCAGCACCGACCGCAAGATGACGTACACCCTGGGCCTCCCCCCGGAAGTCGTCGCGGCCGCCTCGCGCGACGCCGCCGCCCGGCCCAAGGACCCGAACAAGCCCGCCGACGCCGTGACTTCCACCGACCCCGACGTGCCCGACTTCCTCGTCCCCCCCGAGGCCCGCGAGCCGGTCTCGCTGGGCCGCCTCAAGATCATGGAGCAGATCAAGCAGACCGCCAGCAACGCGCTGCTGGAGGACGGCCGCAAGGACGGCGACTCCCAGGGCCGAGGCGTCGAGCTGGTCGACGTCGGCATCTCTCGGGTCGAGTTCGTCCCCCAGGTCCGCGAGGCCGCCTTCGACCGCGCCATCTCGCTCATGGAGGCGATCGCCGCCAAGGCCATCGCCGAGGGCGAGCAGCGCAAGAAGGAGATCATCAACCGCACCGGGGCCGAGGTCTCGAAGATCGAGGGCGAGGGCAAGCAGGAGGCCAACGTCCTGCGAGGCAAGGTCGACGCCGAGGTCATCGACGACTACGCCAAGGCCATCCGCGAGTCGGGCGACTTCTACAACTTCAGCCGCACCCTCGAAGCCTACAAGACGGCCTTCAAGGGCGAGACCCGCCTCATCCTCACCACCGACGGCGAGCTGCTGAAGATGATCAAGACGCTTGAGCCCGCCAAGCCCCCCAAGTCCGACGCCCCCTCAGTCACCGCCGCGGAAAATCCCCCAAAGCCCTGAAAGCCGAACCCCCGACCTCCCGATGGGCGTACCATGGGAGGTCGGAACCCCCTCTCCTCGGTCCGATATTCGCGGGTCGCACCCGAATATGCGAGGCGAAGGATGATGGACGGGCTCACCGCCGGGTCGTGCGATCGAAGCCCCTCGTCGGGGGCTTACGATCGCCGGCCCGTCCTCGTTTCTCCGTCGAATCGAAAAATACGCCCGGGTCCGCACATCTGCCATTCGAGCCGAAGCCTCCACACGGTATGCTGGAGAGATCGATGAAATTTCTTTCATCATCCATCCCGCCGATCGCCCACGTCGGTCGCGGGGGTTGAGCCGAGGAGCGATCATGCCTGCCATTGGTGAGTCCGCCCCCCCCCAGTCGCAGCCCTCGCAGGAACCTCGCCAGGTCCACCCCGACGCCCAGGCTTCGGCGCAAGGTGGCCGGGGTTCGTCCAGCTTACGACGGACGGCCGTCCTGTTGACGCTGGCGATCGTCGGGGGAGGTAGTTACTTCGTCTACGCCGGCAAGACTCCGAAGGAATGGCGCGAGGCCGTGACCCGCGTCTGGACTTCCCACCCCGCCAGCCCGGGAGCGGAGCCGGCCGCGCCCGCGAGGCTTGAGAAGAAACCGAGCAAGCCCTGGAACGGGCTCGTCGACCTCGACGACGAGCAGATCGCCTCGATCGGCGTCCTGGTCGTCCCGGTCCGGGCGCAGACCGAGCCGATCAAGCTGGAGCTGACCGGGCGCACCGCCTACAACGAGAACTCGCTCACCAAGATCCGCCCCCGGTTCGACACCCTGGTCGTGGGCGTGCTCGCCGAGAAGGGCCGCCGCGTCAAGAAGGGGGACCCGCTGGTCGAGCTTTACAGCACCGAGCTGGCCTCGGCCAAGAACCGCTACCAGATCAACTACGTCCAGTGGCAGCACGACCTCCGGTTCCTCAAGGTCCGCGAGAAGCTCGTCAAGACCGGGGCCATCTCCGAGCAGACCTACGTCGACACGATCAACGAGGAGAGCAAGAGCCGGCTCGACTATTTGACCGCATGGGAGAACCTGCGCATCCTCGGCGTCCCCGAGACCGAGATCGACCCCCTGACCGCCCACCTCGGCGAGGCCTCCTCGGCCGGCGACCTGCTCAACGTCGCGGACAAGGCCAAGATGACCCTCCGTTCGCCCGTCGACGGCATCGTCATCCAGCGCGAGGTGGTGCCGGGCAACCTCTACGACAACAACGACGTCCTCCTCGTCGTCGCCCCCCTGGACCAGCTCTGGGTCTGGGCCAACGTCTACGAGCGCGATCAGGCCAAGGTGAAGCTCGGCCAGCGGATGAACATCCAGTTCCCGTTCCTGGATCGCACCTTCGCCGGCACGGTCGAGTACGTCTCCAGCGAGGTCTCCAAGGACTCGCGCGCGATCCAGGTCCGCGCCTCGATCCCCAACCCGGACTCCCAGCTCAAGGCCGACATGCTGGTGCGGACCGTGCTCGACGTCCCGCCGATCGCCGGCCAGACCGTCATCCCCCGCGTCTCGATGGTGATGCTCCACGGCGAGCCCTTCGTCTTCGTCCGCAATCCCGCGGCCGAGAAAGACGTCAAGACCAAGCTCTTCGAGCGGCGGCGGATCACCCCCGCTCAGGAGAACACCGACACCGTCATCGTCCACGACGGCCTGAAGGACGGCGAGGAAGTCGTCTCCAACGGCAGCCTCATCCTCGCACAGCTCTACGAGGACCGGCAAATCAGCGCCTCCGGGACGCCTCCCGAATGACGCTGCTCGCCCGTTCCGGCGCAGTCGTCGTAATCAACACGATCGTCAAAATCGCTGCACCTGGCCGACACATGGCGAGATCCCGTAAAGGTATAGGAACTTTAGGCAAAATGGATTGATTGCGAAGCTTGGTGCGTTAAGGTTGTACCAGTCGGCGAATTCGCCACGGTCCCTTTTCCCCCTTCGCGAGAACATCCGATGACGGCGGCTGGTCTGTACCTGATTCTGGCGGCCTCGGTGGGGACGATCCACTCGGGCCACGACACGGTTCGGGCGGAGTGTTCCGACTGCGGAGCGGAGCAGTCCGCGGTCCAGGAGAAGGTCGTCAAGCTGCGGACGGCCTCCCTCTGGGTGGTCCGTCGCAAGGCGGCGAGGGGCCTGCGAGCCTACGACTGGGAACGTCACCCCGAGGCGGTCGAGGCGCTGGCCGACGCCGTTCTGCACGATCGCCAGTGCCTGGTGCGGCAGGAGGCGGCGGAATCGCTCGGGAAGATGAAGCCCTGTCTCCCCGTCGCCCACGAGGCCCTCGCCTGCGCGGCCGAGAGCGACAAAAGCCTGATCGCCCGGCACGCCGCAAAAAAAGCGCTCAAGGCCGTCGGCAAGTCGTGCGTCGAGCCCTGCGACGTCTGCGGAGTCGATTCGGAGGTCATCGAGGAGGGAATCCCTCCGTTCCGTGCCGATCCGGGCGATGCGGCCTTTCCGACGATTCCGGAAACATCCCCGATCGTCCCGGAGACCTCGCTCGATCCCCTGACGCCGACATCGCTGGAGGTCCCGGTCCTGCCTCCCACGCCCTCGCCGTTCATACCCGACCCAGACGCCCCCTTCCCGGCGCGTCCCCCCGTCGGCCGTCCCCGGATCCATCCCGAGGACGCCGTCCCGCTCACGCCTCCTAGCGCGCCGGTCGACCGTCTCAATCCCCGACCCGACGAGCTGCCGCCGACCCCCCTCGGCGACGACGCCGCGGCCCCTCGACCGGCATGGCCTTCCCAGGCCTTCGCCACCGGCTCGCGGCCTGAACGCCCGGTCCTGGGATCTCAGGCCAAGGTGGCCCGCAAGCCCGCACGGCGAGGCGACGGGCCGAAGAGATAGAGGTCGATTCGCCCCAACTTCGCTTCGTGCGCGTCAGGCCGAGCGAGCCCGATATGCTCGTGGGTGACGACTTTCCTCTCGGCAACTTGCGAAACCGTCCCATTCTCTAGGATGGGGCGTTTTCTAGTTTCGGAGGGCGAACGATGAATATGACTCGGGTCGAGACCACCGGCGGAGGGGAAAAACACGACACGTCTCGCGCCGGCGAAAACGCCGAATTTGCGACCTAAGTCATGAAGACGTGATTGATTGCGTCCGATGGCTTTGTTGGTCGCGGCGACGAAGGGAGCCGATCCGAAGCCAACGGCCGGGCGGCTGCTATTCGGTCGTCAGGTATCGGCGGATCAGGTCGGGGAGTTGGACCGTGAACTTGCTGCGCGGCATGACCTCGCGGCAGCCGGCGGCGCGGGCGGCTTCGAGGGCCTCGGCGTCGACGTGGGATCCGAAGGCGATGAACGGCGTGTCGGCCCCGGCCTGCTCCTGGAAGAGGGCCAAATTCTCATTGGCGACGAGGGGCCCGGCGGCCAGGTCGACGAACACGGCGCGGGGTTGGATCTTGGCGATCAGGGCCGACGCCAGGTCGACGTTCCCCGCGACCTGGACGTGGGCGCCCAGCTCGCGGGCCGTGCTGGCGATCTTGACCGTGAAGAGCAGGTCGCGGCTCAGCAGGAGACCCGGTACGTCGGCCATCGTCGGAGTTCCTTTCACGGGGCCGGCGCGCCGGCGAAGGTTGCGTCGATCCAGGCGGGGGTCAGCGTGGCCAGGCCGTCGATGACGGCGTCGGCGCCGGCGCGGAGCAGGTCGTCGGCGGGGTAAGTCTGTGTGATGCCCACGGCCTTCATCCCCGCCCCCTTGGCCGATTGGATCCCGGCGAGGCTGTCCTCGATCACCAGGCAGGTCTCGGCCTGGATGACCGCGCGGGGGAACTTCGCCCGCAGGGCGTCGAGGGCCTGGACGTAGCCGGCCGGGTCGGGCTTGCAGCGCAGGGCGTCCTCGGCGGCGATGATCGCGGCGACACGGTCGCGGACGCTCAGGCGCTCCAGGGCGAAGACGATCTCGGCCCGGAGGGCGCCGGAGTTGATCGCGACGGGGTAGGCTTCCTGCATGCGCCGGATGGTCTCGGCGGCCTCCGGGAAGAACTTCAGCCCTTCCGCGGCGACCTCGAAGTACCGCTTCCCCTTGCGGGCGATCATGTCGGCGATCCGGGCCGCGTCGTAGGACTGGCCGGCGTCGTCCAGGACGTGCTCGAAGCAGCCGGCGTCGTCGTAGCCGAGGTAGCGGTCGTGGTAATCCTGGTAGGTGATGACGACGCCTTCCTGCTCCAGCACCTCGCGGAACAGGTCGAAGTGGATCCATTCGTCGTCGACCAGGACGCCGTTGAAGTCGAAGATGACCGCGGAAATCATGAGGTTCTTCACCGGGTGATGCGGGGGGCGTCGAGGTCGGTTCGACCCCTAAGCGGGGTAGGATGAGGCGATCGATCGCCGCGGGGCGGGCGCCGGCCGACGGCTAGATGGCCTCGGGCCCGCGCTCGCCGGTGCGGATCCGGATGCAGTCGTCGAGCGGCAGGATGAAGATCTTGCCGTCGCCGATCTTGCCGTCGGGGCCGCTCCGGCCGGCGTCGAGGATGGCGCTCACGGTCGGCTCGACGAAGTCCTCGTTGACCGCGATCTGCAGCTCGATCTTGCGCAGGAGGTTGACCGTGACCTCGTGGCCGCGATAGACCTCCGTATAGCCCTTCTGGCGGCCGAAACCCTGGACGTCCATGATCGTGAGCCGGAAGACCTCGACCTTCGAGAGGGCTTCCTTGACGGCTTCGAGCTTCGTCGGCTGGATGATCGCGATGATGAGCTTCATGGAGGTCCGGGCCCGCGCGCGAAGGGGGAACGGGCGCGGGTCTCGCGCCCAGGGGACGATTTTCGAGCAGAGCCGCACCCGGCGTCAACCGGGGCGTCGTCGAATTGCGCGCCGGGGCTCACTCGGCGGCGTGGGCGTGGCCGTGGACGTGTTCGTGCCCGGCGGCGAACGGTCCGCCCTCGATCGAGGGCGGATAGTCCCGCTTCGTCTCGGTCCAGGTGCATCCGATCAACCCCAGCGCGAGCGCGAGGCACGAGAGCCCGATGGCGGCCTTCCTGGCCATGGGTCGGTTTCCTTCCTGGATCAGGGGAGCTGGGGCAGGGTCGCGGAGGGGGGCGTGAATGGTCCGGCGGCCGGCTGGGCCGGCGGCGCGGGCGGCGGGGTGGCGGTCGCGCCGGGCCCGGAGCCGCTCCCCGCGCTGTCGTCGCTCGACGCCGGCGCGGGCGTCGTGCCGGACTCGCGGGTCGCGGAGGGGGAGAGCGGATCGGCCGTCGCGCCGGGGCCGCGGTAGCGAGGCTCGGCCTCCAGCGGCGGGCCGGTGTACGAGCCGGGGAGGGCCGCATAGCGGCCCGGGACCGGGAAGTCGTCGCACTCGTCGCAGAACGTCGCGCAGCCGATCCCGCCCATAGCCAGGGCGACGGCCGCCACCGCGTCTCGTAGCCTGAACATGACGAATCCCTTCTCCAAAGTCCGACCCGACCACTCCGTTCCATCCTGCGCAAAGCGGGACGCATCCCGGCGGGGCGAGGCCGTGAGCCGCGCCGGCCCGCCAACGATCATCGGCAAGCCCCGACGCCGACGATGAGCCGAATTCTTGCGAACCGACCCTCCGGACCTTGCCGTCCTCGGCGCATTACGCAACGCGTAAGCCCCTTCGGGCGTGGTTTCTCGGCCGCATCCGCGGGTCGAGTTGACCGGGGCGCAGGACGTCTTACGGTATTCAGGACGGCACCGTCAGGGAGGATTCGCGGACCGTCGAGCCAGCCCGGCGGCCGCCGGGCGACCCCGATCTCGACGCGTCCGCCGATTCGGGGCGACTCGATCATCCTCCTGGGAGCAACCCCCATGATTTCCAAGAACGCCAACCGCCGCGATTCGGGCGGGTCGCCGCTCCAGATCTACCTCCAGGACATCAACGCGACCCCGCTGCTCTCCGCCGAGGAGGAGCGTGAGCTGGCGGAGCGGGTCACGGCCGGCGACCCCCTCGCCCGAGAGCACATGGTGAAGGCCAACCTGCGGCTCGTCGTCAACATCGCCCGGGGCTACCTGAACAAGGGCCTGAACCTGGAAGACCTCATCGAGGAAGGCAACCTCGGACTGATGCGCGCCGTCGAGGGCTTCGACGGCACGATGGAGACCCGCTTCAGCACCTATGCAAGCTACTGGATCAAGCAGTCCATCCGCCGGGCCGTGATGAACAACGGCAAGCCCATCCGCCTGCCGGCCTACATGGTCAGCCTGCTGGCGAAGTGGAAGCGGGCGTCGAACATCCTGGCCGAGCGCATTGGCCGCCAGCCCACGCCCGACGAGATCGGCAAGGCGCTGAAGCTCACCAAGAAGAAGGTCGGGATCGTCGCCAAGGCCATCCGGGTCAACAGCCTGACCCATCAGCACGAGAACTCCGAGGACGAGAAGCAGATCCTCGACGACGTCCTGACCGACGAGCGGGGCAAGGGGCCCGACGAGCTGATGCTCGAGGCCGACGACCTGGAACGTATCCTCGTGCGGCTCGACCTGCTCGACGACCGCGAGGCCACCGTCATCCGCATGAGGTTCGGCCTGGAGCCTTACGACCCCATGACCCTCCGCGAGGTGGGCGAGCGCCTGGGACTCACCCGGGAGCGCGTCCGCCAGCTCGAACATCAGGCCCTCCGGCGACTGACCCACGACCTCGAAGACCTGAGCGACATGGCCTCGTGACCCCGGGATCAGCCCAGGATGAGCATGGCGTCGCCGTAGCTGAAAAACCGGTATCTCTCTCGCACGGCCTCGGCGTAGGCGGACCGGATCAGGTCCCGCCCGCCGAGGGCGGATACGAGCACCAGCAGGCTGCTTCGCGGCAGGTGGAAGTTCGTCACCATCGCGTCGACCGCTTGGAAGGCGTGGCCGGGGCGGATGAAGAGGTCGGTCGGGCCATGGAAAGCCTCGACCCGTCCCGAGGCCGCCGCCGATTCCAGCGTCCGCGCCGAAGTCGTCCCGACGGCCACGACGCGTCCGCCTTGCGAGCGGGCCGCGTTAAGGCGTTCGGCCGTCGCCTCGGCGACCTCGGCCCATTCCGCGTGCATCTGGTGGGCCTCGATCGTCGCGGCCTCGATCGGCCGGAAAGTCCCGACGCCGACGTGCAGGGTGACGTCGACCGTCGCGATCCCACGGGAAGCCAGCTCGGCGAAGACGGCTTCCGTGAAGTGCAGGCCGGCCGTCGGGGCGGCCACGGAACCGGGCCGGCGGGCATAAACGGTCTGATAGCGCAGCACGTCGTCGTCGGCGGCGCGGCCGCGGCGGATGTACGGCGGCAGGGGCGTGAGCCCGTAACGTTCCAGCAGGGCGAAGGTCGACGCGTCGCCACTCTCGGCCGGCGCAGGCTGAGGCCGGACGATCCAGGATCCCCCGGCTCCGCGATCCACAAGCGCAAGAGAGAGGCCCGGGTCGTCGCCGACGACCACGACCTCGCCCAGTGCCGGACGGCCGCGAGTCCGTGCCAGGATCTCCCAAGTCCTGTCCTCCTTGTCGCGAAGGAAAAGCCCTTCCCACTTCCCGCCCGTGGCGACCCTTCGACCGACCAAGCGGGCGGGGACGACCCGCGAGTCGTTCCGGACGAGGACGTCCCGGCTATCGAGCAGCTGGGGAAGCTCGGCGAAGCGTCGATGCGCGATCGTGCCGGCGCGTCGGTGGACCACCATGAGCCGTGAGGCGTCGCGAGGCTCGACGGGGTGCTGGGCGATCAACTCGTCGGGCAGGTCGAAGTCGTAATCCGAGGTCAACACGGGGCGGCGGGCTCTCACTTCGGCTCATTGGCGGGTTAAGATCGGGCGAGGTGGACGCTGACGTTTCCACCCCGGTCCCCAGACGACGAGTATACCGTTGCAGAGCCTGAAGCGACGCCTGGAGTCCACGCGACGACGCTCCCGGCCCTGGCCCGACGCCCCCGTCCCCATCGCCCTGACGATCACCGACCTCGACGTCGGCGGGGCCGAACGAGCGCTGACGAGCCTCGCCCTCGGACTGGACCGCCGTCGGTGGTCGCCCCGGGTCGTGAATCTGAGCGCGGAGGGCGTCCTGGCGGCGACGATCCGGGCCCACGACATCCCCGTCGAGAGTCTGGAGCTGGACCGAAAAAGGCCGGATGCCGGTGTCATCAGGATGGCGAAGGCCCTGCGCCACGTTCGGCCGGCCCTCGTCCAGAGCTTCCTCTTCCACGCGAACGTCCTCTCGCGCCTGGCGGGCCCGCTCGCGGGTTCGCCCTGGGTCCTGGGCGGGATCCGCGTGGCCGAGCATCAGAAACGCTGGCACTTGACGCTCGACCGCCTGACAAGCCGCGCCGGTTGCGGCTCGGTCTGCGTCTCGACGGGGGTCCTGCGTTTCAGCGTGGAGCAGGGGGGCCTCGACCCGGAGAGGCTGACGGTCATCCCCAACGGCGTCGACCCGGCTCGATTCGACGCGGCGAAGGCCTCCTGCCGATCGGAACTGGGCGTACCCGAGGACGCCTTCCTGGCCCTGGCCGTGGGGCGGCTCGACGCTCAGAAGGGCCTGCCCGACCTGCTGGCGGCCTTCGAACGCCTTGGGGAGTCTTCGTCCCCATGGAGGCTGGCGATCGTCGGCGACGGCCCCTTGCGAAGCTGGCTCGACGGCCAGATCGCCGACCGGCCGGGGCTCGCCGGCCGGGTTTCCACCCTGGGGCGACGCGACGACGTCCCCTCGTTGATGCGAGCCGCCGACCTCCTGGTCCACTCGGCCCACTGGGAGGGCATGCCCAACGTCGTGCTCGAGGCGATGGCCGCCGGCCTGCCCGTGGTCGCCACGGCCGTCGAAGGGGTGGGCGAGCTGGTCATCCCGGGTGAGACCGGCTGGATCGTCCCCCCTCGGGACTTCATCGCGCTGGCCCGGGCGATCGGCGAGGCGATGCAGCAACGCGAAGCCTGCCTACGCCTGGGCCGCGCCGGCAGGCATCGCATCGAGGAGGATTTCTCCACGTCCCGGATGGTTACCCGCTATGAGGACCTATGGGCGGCCGTGCTGGGCTACTCGCACACCGTCTCCGGGGTCTGAAACCCCGACCGCGAGCGATCCCGAGTGTCTTCAGGAATTCCCCTTAGACCAGGCCGTCGCCCGTCGAAGGCGATCGGCCGCCTCCGGCCGCTCGCGCGAAGCCTCGGCGACCGTCAGGGTGCATTCCAGGGGATCGAAGTGCGAACTCGCCTGATCGCGGATCGTCCGGTGCAACGTCCGCGTGAAGGCCGGGCTGAGAGTCACCCCACGCTGGGCGAGTACGAGGCCGTCGGTGCTGTCGACCAGAGAGATCCAGAGCAGAGCCCGGCTCTCGGGCGAGGGGTCCAGCGGCGGCGTCGCGCGGGCCTCTCGATGCTGGAGATGCCACGAATAAGGGACGTCGCGCCAGCCGGCCTCGGCGCCGAAACGGTAGGCCAGGAAGAAGATCGGGCCGCTCACGCTGATCGCGAACCGCGCCTCGCCGCGACGGACGGCGGCGACGACCTCGTCGCTGGGATCGGGGGTGAAGATCGTCAACTCGTGCCCATGGGGCCCGTAGCCGTACTGGGAACCTTCAGGCCAGGTCGTCCGACCCGCGATGTACAGCTCGCCCACCCGGTAGCATGGGGCGGAGGGAGTGTCGTCCATGGCCGGCTCGCGAGTCCCTAAGTATGCCAACACCATGCGGTTGCGGGTGTTCATCTGGACCTCGACCTCTCCGAAGAGTCCTGTCATTCCCGGCTTCATCCCCGGCCGGGATCGACGTCGACCGTCGCGGATGCCCGTCGTCGCGACAGGTTCATCCCGCCCCAGGCGTCATGCTTACGTCCCGAGGTGACGACGCCTCCATCCATGACGCGTACCTCACGTCAAGAAAGCGTCCTCATGGACATAGAACGCGAGGGTGCATGGCGATCTTACAGAGGTGCGGCCGATTTCTTGAAAGCGGTGATTCGCATCGAGGTTGGGCGTTTTCCCATCGAGGCATGAAGGGGGATTTCAAGATTTTCCGCCGAAATTCCTAGGAGTTCCGTGGCGAACCATCGATCGAATTCGATGAAGTTTATGTTCATCCGATCCCCTGGAAGAAGTCCGCAAAGCCGCTCTTTTCGTTTGCAGTCATCCAAGGTGTGTTGAGTCTGTGCGACGGACGGCGAGGATCGATCACGAGGCCCTGCGACGCGAACGAGACGCCCTGGGAATTGCACATCGCTAAGTCGACACGACTCGAATCGTCGATATCTCGAGTCGGCTCCTCGTCGCTTCGAAGTCCTTACATCTTCCTTATGTTCCACAGAAACCACGCCTCCCGGCGAGCTAGTTCATGATCGGCGGCGGGACACGATTCGAACTCAAAGCCCTGACCCGGGGATTGGCACTCTAGCAGACGGACGAGGCAGTCGTTCTAAAGCCGGCAGGCTCGAAATGTCGTTTAGAACCACCCGTTCCTGAGAAATTCTTCTTTTATAGGCCGTTGCATCCGTTTCGCAATTGATTTTTTTGGGGGAAGTCGTACCATTCCATTAACAGTAGGATCCGTGCCCGGAATTGGGGCGAGTCCCTTCGGATCATGCCGATCTGATGACGTTGGAACCGATGGTAGAAACGAGAAGTTCCATGAACCTTGCGAAACGAATTCGCGACCTGCGCTACGCCAAGGGCTGGGGCCCCGACGAGCTGGCAAGTCGCGCGAAGATCTCCCGTACCGCGCTCTACCAGATCGAACGCGGTAACACGAGCAAGCCCCAGGCAGGGACGCTGCGACGCATTTCACGGGCGTTGGGCGTGCCGCTGGAGGTGCTGTTGGATTCCACCCCGCTCCTCGGCGACCACGACGGGGAAGACTCGGCCCCGGTGGGCACCACCCACGTCGGCGGCATGATGTCGTTGGATCGTCCCCTGCCGACCGAGCGTGGCGATGAGCTGATGGAGAAGTTCCGTCTCCTCCTGGCGTCGCCCCTGGCCGACGGAATTGCCCGCATCGTCGAGGAGTCGTTCCGGCTCCTGCCGATCATCCCGCCGCCGGTCCAGAGCGAGACTTCCCGCTACCTGGCCGCGATGGACGCGGAGCCGAATCGTCGCTCCCGGCCCCGGACGCAGGCCTCCGGCGAGTGAATTGAGAATCCGCTTTTTTCCGCCCCCGCCCCGGCGGGGGTGTCCTTGCCCGCCTTACCTGAATCCACTACGCATGCTGGATTTCGAGACCTGATCCAAGACCTCATCTCTTAGGGATGCAGGCTTCGTTTCGTTTTGCGCGCGGCGATGGTGCCGCGAAGATTGGCGTCGGCTTCGCAGGTCGTTGTTGACCTTGCCCGTTAGGACGTTCTGGCTAGAATGCCGACGCTCACGGAATGACGAGCGGCGCAGCTCTGACTCGCGCCCGATCCCGATACGTCCCCGCCGGAAGGAGCCTGCGTGGTCCGTCGTCGCCCGGTCCTGTGGATACTCGGCGTCTCCGGCCTGCTGATCGTGGGTCTGGCGGCGAGCCTGGCGGTCGCCCGAGATCGATGGATGGAGAAGCGCGTCCAGGTGGTCTACCCCGGTCGTCTCGTTCGTGGGGCCTGGCAGCAGCCGATGCCCCTGAGGCGGATCGTCGCCCGCGAGGGGATCAAGACGATCGTCACCCTGACCGCCATCAATTCCACGGACCAGAAGTTCGTGAGCCAGAGCCAGGTCGTCCGCGATCAGGGCCTCGACTGGGTGATCGTGCCGATGCGCGGCTCGCGAGCGACGGTCGAGCAGATGGCGATCGCGGCCGACTTGCTGGCCGACCCTACACGTCAGCCCGTCTTTTTCCACTGCGTCGCCGGACATCATCGCACGAGCCTGGCCCATGCGGCTTACCTGATCCGGCACGAGGGGTATTCTGCGAGACAGGCATGGGAAACCATCTCGGCCTACTCCTGGGCCCGGCCTGACGCGCTCGTCGATCGCAACGATCAATTCCTGATAGAAGAATTCGCGCGGGTCCAGGAGACGCTGGCCCCGGAACCCGGCAGCGGCTACTGGGAGGTCGGGAGTGGCAAGCACGCGCAGACGGCTCGTTCGCAAGACCCTGGCGATGCTCGCCTTGCTGCTCCTGGGCCCGACGGCCTGGATCGGCTGGAACCAGGCGCACGACAACTTCGGGATCGTGCAGCCGGCCCGGATCTTCCGATCGGCGCAGATGTCGCCGACGCATCTGGCCAAGGCCCTTCGTGACCACGGCGTCCGCACGGTCCTGAACCTCCGCGGGCCGAACCCGAATCAGTCGTGGTACCGTGACGAACGCGCCGCAAGCCTCGCCGCCGGGGCGACCCAGGTCGACGTCTCGCTCTCGTCTTGCGTCTGGATGTCCCGAATCCAGCTCCGCACACTGATCCGCGCCTTAGACGAGATGCGTTATCCGATCCTGATCCACTGCGCATGGGGATCGGAGCGGACGGGCCTGGTCTCAGCCATCGCCGAGCTGCTGCGCGAGGGCTCAACGCTCGACGACGCTCGCGCCCAGCTCGCGTTACGTTATCTCTACCTCCCCGTCGGCGACGGCCGGATCATGTCGGAAGCCATCGATCAGTATGAGGCGTGGTTGAAATCAGAGGGCGACGAGCATCGGCCCGAGGTGTTCCGGCGCTGGGCCGAGTCCGGCTACCGGCCGGGAAAACCGAGCCGCGAGGATTGGCCTTATGACCCTTATCCCCTGATCTTGATCACGCCCCCGCCGACCCCCCAGACGGCGGGAGAAGTCGGACCCACGCGGCGTTGATCGGCCGCAATGGTCGCTGCGGCGCCCAAGCCATGAGGGATGAGGCGATGAACGAGGTCGTGACCTGCGATACGCCGATCCGCGTCCGGTACGCCGAGACCGACCGCATGGGTCTCCTGCATCATGCCAACTACGCGGTCTATTTCGAGATCGGCCGGACCGAGCTGCTGCGCGCTCGCGGCGAGACCTATCGGGACGTCGAGGACGCCGGCTTCTTCCTCGTGATCGTCGACCTCGAGTGCAAGTTCCGCCAGCCGGCCCGTTATGACGATCTGCTGACCCTGAGAACGTCGGTCGCGCGTGTCACGCACGTCAAGATCGTCCACGAATACAAGCTCCTGCGCGACGGACTTCTGCTGGCGGAAGGTCGCACGACGCTCGCCTGCGTTGACCGCGCGGGCAAGCCGCAGGCGTTACCGGAGATGCTTCGCTGAAAGACGACGGGACGGAAGTCAGTCCTCGATGACGACGTCGCCCCCGAAGAACCGCTCGGCGTCGACTACGACCGAGCGGACGACGGCCGCCGCCTGTTCCTCGCTCATTCCGATCAGCTTGCGGACCTCCTCGACCCGGACTTGGTCCTCTTCACTCAGCCTGCGATCCGCGATGAGAGCCCTGATCATCATGATGAACTCGCCCTTCGTCCCGGACGCGACCATGGCGTCGTCGAGCTTCAGGGCTCTCGCTTCACGCATCAGAAGAGGCCATTCGCCGCTCGATGCCGGGTACTTCTCGAAGATGTGGTGCAGCTTGCGCCGCCACTGGGTCTTGTCGAACTCGGATGCGGCGGCAGCGTCGGGCCCAGGCGTCGACTCCCCCGGAGTTTCGGAGGCCTCCTCCGGATCGGCATCGAGTCCCCAGGCGTCGCGGAAACGCTCAAGGGACTCCTCCGAGGCGTCGAGGCGGGACTTGTCGCCGAGGAACCCTCGGAGGGCGCTGAGGAAACCCATGATCATGCCTTTCCTCGTGAAGAGGTCGGCCGGCCCCTTCCGACCTGCCGACCGATGATGGAGCGGAACCCGACCCTCACCTGGACGCCGGCGACGCGGCCTCGGCGGGCTTGACCGAGGCCGGCTCGGGCTTCGGGGGCTGGGCCTTGGCCGTGAAGTAGTCGTAGACCTCGCGTGCCACCTTGGCGCAGAGGAGGTTGCCGGCGTTGTCGTCGGTCCAGCTCTGGTCCTCATTGTCGGTGGTCATCACGCAGAGCGCGACGGCCCCCCCCTTGGTCTCGATGACCCCCGCGCAGGTGCGGCTCTCGTCGACGCTGCCGGTCTTGAATGCGACCTTCGTGCCCGGCGGCAGGAAGCGGGGGAACTTCGCCTTGTCGTCGCAGCTCAGCAGGTGCTTCCACATGGCCTCGCTCGCCTTCTCGTCGACGAGCTTGCGGGCGTTCAGCTCCTCGAAGAGCCTGACCATCTCGGCGGCCGTCGTGCTGCCGAGTCCGTAAAGCTTGCTTCGTTCGGGGAACACCGAGGTGTCGCGACGGAAGACCTTGGAGTGGATCTTGGTGTTGGGGCAGCCCAGCTTCTCCATCGTGGCGGCGGTGGAGCCGATCCCGATCGCGTCGAGGACGATGTTCGTCGCCGTGTTGTCGGAGAAGGCGATCATGGCGTGAACGGCGTCGACTAACGGAAAGATCGCGCCGTCGGAAAAATGGTCGGTCAGGATGCCCGATCCGGGGACCTTGTCCTGCTTCCGCAGCGTCACGGGCGCGTTCAGGTCGATCTTGCCCTCGGCGGCCTGACGGTAAGCCTCGATCATCACCGGGAACTTGATCAGGCTGGCGGTCGGCATCGGCTCGTCGGCGGCCAGGCTGTACGACTCGCCCGTCTTGAGGTTCTTCAGGGCGACCGAAGCCTTCCCTTTGTGCGCCTTCGTTAGCTTCTCGATCCGCTCCGCGAGCGACGGCGGAGCGGCGGCGGTCGGCGGCGTCGGCTCCTGCGCGGCGTCGGCGCTCGCGCCGAGCGCCAGGGTCGCGGCCGCGACGAGCATGAGGACGGCCCGGCGGCCGGAACAGCGAGGCCGCGTGACGATCTGCTCACGTATCGAATCGGGCATGATGGAGGATTCCGCTTGTGTCGTCGTTGCGGCGGGCCCAAAATTCAATTGTGATTCGCCCTGCGCCGCGAGTCCAGTCCTAGCCCTCTCCTCGTCCGTTCCCGCCTGGATGCTGATGTAAGGAGATCGATTTGCATTCGCCTTCGCTCCGCGCCTCGATGCGCGGCCTCACCGCTTTCGGAATTCTCGGCCTAGCCTCCACCTGTCTCGTCGCCACGGCGGCCGACGCGCCCAAGCCGGGCGCGCGACTTGATCGCCAGGGTGATGAGATCGTCGTCTGCGGCCAGCTCTACCATACGACGACCCCCGTCGTGCTCTGGACCGATCCGGGCGGTTACGACGCCTATCGCGTCGCGCCGCACTTCAGCGCCCCGGACAAGGCCAAGTCCACGTTGCCGCCGACTCGCTTCGGCGTCCGCAAGAACGGCCTTTCGGAAGCTGAGCTGGCCCGCGTCCAGGCCGGCGGCTGGGACCTGCCGCTGCTGCAGCGCGTGGTCGACCAGTTCGTGATCCACTACGACGTCTGCGGCACCAGCCAGCGCTGCTTTCGCGTCCTCCACGACGAGCGCGGCCTGAGCGTCCATTTCATGCTCGACGTCGACGGCACGATCTACCAGACGCTCGACCTGAAAGAAGCCGCCTGGCACGCCACCATCGCCAACGGCCGCTCGATCGGGATCGAGATCGCCAACATGGGCGCCTACTCGCCCGGACGGACCGCGTCGCTCGACAAGTGGTACGAGAAGGACGCCGACGGCCGGGTGAAGATCAAGCTCCCGGGCAGCCCGGAGGAAAACGGTCTGCACAACCCGGGCGCCTTGCTCGCCCCGGCCCGCGACGAACTGATCAAGGGCAAGATCCGAGGCGAGGAGCTGGCCCAGTACGACCTGACCAAGGCCCAGTACGAATCCCTCATGAGGCTCACCGCCACCCTCTGCTCGGTCTTCCCCAAGATCAAGTGCGACTACCCCCGCGACGCCTCGGGGTCCTTGCGTCTCGATACGCTCGCGCGACCGGAATTCGACGCCTATCAGGGCCTGCTCGGCCACTACCACGTTCAGACCAACAAGACGGACCCCGGCCCTGCCTTCCAGTGGGACCTGCTCATCGACGGGGCTCGGTCGAAGATGGCCGGGAAGTGACCTTCGGGCCCGGCGGGGAGGGGCTGGCCGACCTCCCCGACGTGGCCATCAGAAGCGACACCCGGCGGGCGACGTACTCGGCCCAGACGTCGGCCCCCTTGGGCGAGAAGTGGTCGTCGTCGATGTGGCGGTTGTAGAGCGGGCTGCGCGCCATGCTCGCGCCGGTCTCCTTGGCCTGCTTCCGGAATTGCAGGTTCTCGTCGAGGAACCTCTCCAGCGGGTCGCAATAGTTCGCGGGCGGCCCTGGGAAGATGTTGTTGACGAGGCCCGGGTAGAAGCCGTCCTTGCGGCTGCTTTCGACCTGAGGATAGGTCGGCACCGGGACCAGGACGCAGATCGCGTCATGGGATCGGCACCAGCCGAAGATGAGGTCGATCCAGTAGGCCGCCTCGTCGAGCCAGTCGGCGCGTCCCTTGAGGATGTCGAAGCCCTCGCCGAAGTCGTTGGGGCAGACGCTGACCACGACGAAATGGGGCTTCATCCGCTCGCCGTACTCGCGTAACGCGTAGTAATACTGCTCGGGCGAGTAGCCGATGTGTCCGGTGTTGGCGACCGAAACCCGCACGCCTTCCAGCTTCCAGAGCTGCGCGGTCAAATAGACCGGCGGGGTCTGGTCGTCGCCGTTGAACATGCCCTGCATGAATGAGTCGCCGAGGACCACGCCACGCAACGGGGCCGTGGGATCGGGCTCGGGACCGCGTAATCCCCACGAGTTGGTCGTCGTGATCGACGGCTCGTCGACGATCGCGCCGGCCTCGCCCGCGGCCTGGCGCTGGGCGGGCGCGTCGATCACCTGGAAGAGGCCGAAGGGTCCGTTGTGGAGCGTGACCTGTCGCAGCCAGACGGAACGGGTGTTGGGCCGAAGCCGGTAGGAACGGCCCTGGTCGTCGGGCTCGAAGACCTGCGACGACAGCAGGAATGTTTGGTCGGCCCGGCCGTAGCGGACGAGCCCATGCTCGGGATCCATTCCGGCGGTCCGGAATAGCGCCCGCATCTTCTCGTCCGTGCCGTCGTAGAATTTCGTCAACACCTCGGTCGTGCCCTCGACGGCCCGCCGTCTCTTCCGCGCCCAGTCGGCCTCGATCTCGCTTCGATCCGGCCCCAGACCCGTCACCCAGCGGACGACGGCCGTCCGGGCGGCGTTCGCGCCCTGAACGGCGTAGAACCGCCCTACGCGGAACGAGGCGATCGTGCCGGCGACGAGCGCGAGCGTCAGGAGTATGATGAACCGCTTGAATCGACGCACGCGGCGCGAGGGGCTGGCGGAGGCGGGGGGAGGCGCGTGATCCATATCATCGTCTCCGACGTCGTGCCCCGGCTCGGCCGCCGCGCGGACGCGCGGCGTTCGGGGCGCGAGTCACTGCTGGGGGAGGCTTGATCCATGAGAATCGCCGTGACCGGTGCGACGGGATTCGTCGGCCGTTCCATCGTCTCACAACTGATCGGAGCGGGACACCGACTCGTCTGCTGGCGACGCCCCGCGAGCGACGTCGGCGGCTTCCCCAAGTCGCCGCCGGCCGGATCCTTGACATGGATCCAGGGAGGCCTTGGCGACGACCTTGCGGCCCGAGACCTGGTGGACGGGGTCGACGCCGTCGTCCACGCGGCCCTCGACCGACCCGGCACCGGCTTCCGCGGCGCGGAAGGGGACGTCCTGGAGTTCGTGGAGCGAAACGTCATGGGGACGCTCCGGCTCATCGAGAGGGCGCGGGAGGCGCGCGTGTCCCGGTTCGTGTTCATCTCGTCATGCGCCGTCCACGACCTCATCCTGCCCGATCGGCCGCTCGACGAGACGCATCCGACGTGGAGCAGTAACCAGTACGGGGCCCACAAGGCGGCGATCGAGGCGTTCGTCGCGAGTTACGGGCTGGGCGGCAAACTGCCCATTTGCGCCCTCAGGCCTTGCGGAGTCTACGGTCTGGCCCGTCGTCCGCAGGAGAGTAGGTGGTTCGAGCTGATCCGGGAGGTCGCCGCCGGTCGTCCGGTCGAGTGCCGACGCGGCGGCAAGGAGGTCCACGCGGACGACGTCGCCCGAGGCGTCGAGATCCTGCTGACTGCCGATGGCGAGGCCGTGTCGGGTAAGATGTTCAACTGCTGCGACCGCTACATATCCGAGTACGAGGTCGCTCAGATCGCCCGGCGAATCTCGGGCACCGACGGACTCATCGCCGGAGAGGAGACCCGTCCCAAGAATCAGATTGCGACCGACCGCATCCAGGGGCTTGGGATGACTTTCGGCGGCACCGAGCTGTTAGAGCGGACGATCAGCCAACTCGTCGCCGCGGCGCAGTCTATCTGAAAGGTCGATCTCAGGGCGCGGCGGAGGCGATCCGCGAGGTCGGGGTAGGCGTCGACGCAGGTGCAGGCGGATCCAGGTGCAGGGGATTGGCGACCAGCCGGTCGCCCTCGCGGACGCCCGAGACGACTTCGACGTAGTCGGAATCGCTCAGACCCAGGTCGACTTTCTGCCAGTGGAAGGCGGCTTTATCCTTGGCGGCCGGCGTGCGGTCGAAGACGGCCACAAAAGACTCGCCGCCGACTTGGCGGACCGCGGCGATCGGCACGCGGTCCACCTGCGTGCGGCGATCGTGCAGGAAGGTCACCTCGGCGCTGAGGCCGGGACGCAGCCCCTCGAAGGCATCCTCGACGGAGATCAGGGCGAAGTAGACGCGCACGTCGGAGAAGGGCCCGTTCACGGGGGTGGAGATGGCGGTGATGTCGGTCACCCGACCGCGGAGGGGCTTGTCCGGGTAGGCGTCCATCTTCACCGAGCACTCCTGGCCGTTGCGGAGCAGGGCGACCTTCGTCTCATTGATTCGCGCCTTGATACGCATCCGCTTGGGGTCGGGGAGCTGGAAGATGGGCTGGTCCTGGCGGACCGTCACGCCTTCCTGGATCGACATCTCGACGCGTCCCCAACCGTTCGACTGACTGACGTACACCACGACGCCGTCGCTCGGGGCCTTGAGCGTGCAGGCCGCGATATTCTTCTCCAAACGTTGCAGCCGCTCCACCTCAAGGGCGAAGCTGGCGTCCTGGGCGAGCTTGTCGGCCCGGATCGAGGCAAGCTTCGCCTCAAGCGACTTGAGGATCTTCGGTCCCGTGTATTTCTCCAGGCGTACGAGCATCCCCTTCGCCTCGCTCAAGACGAACTCGGCCTGCTGGAGGTTGAGTTCGTCGGCGCGGAGCTGGGAGCTGGTGCGCAGACCCTTCTCCTTCACGCCGCGCGACCATTCGACGTTGCGTCGAGCCCGATCCTGGTCGATCTCGCAGGTCTGTACGTACTGGCGGACGAGCTGGACGTCCTGGGGGAAGATGCCTTCGCGATACTCGCGGAGGGTGATCTCATTGACCGCGAGCATCGAGGCGGCCTGCTCGACGTAGGACTTGGCCTGGAGCCAGCGAATCTGCTGAGCCTTTAACTCGTCGCGGAACGACGCCGAGTCGAGCTCGCAGACCAGGTCACCCTTCTTGACCGGCGTCCCCTCCGGGAGGATCGAGATGATCCGGGTCGATCCCGGCTTCTCCTCCATCCCTCCACCACCCCCGCCACCTCCACGTCCACCGCGACCCCCACCACCACCCTGGCCGCCCGCAACTCCCGTCTTGGAGGCCGCCGACGAGTTGGCGGTCGTCCGTTTCAAGGGGGTGTACTTGGTGACCATATAGGAGAAGCTGCGGATCGTCGGCTTGCCGCTGACGGTGGCCGCGCCGGAGGCGGAACCACTGCTGGCGGACGCACTGGTCGAAGACGAGCTGGAGCTGGAGGAACCGGAGCTCCCCGAAGCCGAGCCGCTCGATCCGGAGGTGGTGGTCTTCGCCGTCGCCGAGCTCGAGGTCTTCTTCGTGGCGGCAGCGACGGGTGCCGATGCCGTCTGGGCCGCGGCCGAGGAGGTCTGTCCGCCGCCGGGCGTCGACGTCCCCGTTCGGGCGCCGCCCGTGCCGGTCGCGTTCGCCCCGCCGACCAGGCCGGTGATCGCCTCGACCTGGCAGCGCACCACGGCGTCGGAGGCGCTCTCGATGGTCCCGAATTCCACCACGTACTGGGAGATGTCACCCCGATCGACTGCGATCAGCTCATAGACGGGAGCTTCCTGCGAATCCAGCCACGACGGCCTGTACCCCCGGCCCCAAGCCCAGGCACCGGCCCCGAACGTCCCAAGGACAGCCAGGAGGATGCCGAGTCGCAAGCCGAGCGACGAACGAGAGCTGGGGCGTTCCAGTTGGATCTGCGGGGCGGGAATCGGTTGGTCTTGCATGGGACGTCCGAGGGGGATGTCGCGGCCGAGCAGGGTGCGAACGCGTCCCGGCGTGGGCCCGAGATCCAGGCGTGACCGAGCCACCGGCTGTCGACAAGGGGCCGATGGCGTAAGTCGTCGCATCCCGACATCTTGATTATCGGAAGTCCACGACCCGGGTCAACGCACGTCGAGACGCAATCCTGCTCTAAATCGGCGTCAAAACCCACGCCTCCGGACCGTCACGCCGTCGGAAAGTCTTGTTGCCCCCGTCGGCTAGCGTTCCGGTGGGAGCCCCGCCTCCTCGAGCGAGGTTTTCAGGACCAGGGCGGCGTCGGCGGAATAATTTCCATAGACGGTCCTGGCATGGACGAAGGCGGCTTCCAACTGGTCTTTAGGGAGCACCTCGCCGTCCGTCCCCACACCCCCGACGACGACTAGCCGGCGCGGGGCCGTCAGGCTGGCGAGTCGTCCGACGTCCCCCAACTTGAGGATCCCTGGCGCGATCAGCCCCATGCGTATGCTGCTCCATGGAAGAGGCACCGGCCCGACGAATCGCACGAGGCTTCCTTCGGCCACGGTCGTCGTGACCTTCGGCGCAAACGCCGATGCGAGGATCGCCGCCGTACCCGTCGCTCCGCGTCCATGCAGGCTGAGCGGCAAGTGCGCGAGGATCGCGTTCGCGCCGATGGAAACGCGGGCCTGGACTTCGCCAATGACTTCGATCCATTGGAGCAGATCGAAGACCCACTGGCCAATCAGAGGCCGACCTATCCAGATCCCCCATTCCGCCTCATTGTGATCGACGGCACCGGCGACCTCCGACGTGTCGGGCTTCAACCGGCCCAATGCGCGAAGTTCAACCACGAAGGTCGCATAACCGGCGCGAACCCACGCCTGGCCCATGGCAAGGGCCGACTCCGGGGTCACGTCCTCCTCGCCGGAGAGAATCACGAGACCCTGGGGCGCGACCTCCCCTTCTCTTAAGGAGGCCTCTCGCAGGAAACCTCGGAGAGAGAGCCCGGGCTCGGGGCTCATTTCGATCGTCCAGAGTCGTCGATTCGCATCGAAGGCGACTTTCGCACGCGGCGGGGCCGCCTGGGGTAGCCCGCCGAGGACCTCGTCAGCTAGCGCGGCCCTGATCGCGACGGCCTCGGCCTCCCAGGCCTGGACGTGATCGGGGGCCCGGGGGACGGCGGCGATCCGCGCGGCGGCTTCTCGATGGGCGAAAGTCGGGATCGTGACGATCGTGGCGGGGCGGGACGGCGCGTCGGGATAGCAGCGGAGCAGGGCGGGGTCCTCGTGACGGACCTCTGGCTCCGGCACCGGTGAACCGTCGCCCCTTCCCCGCAGCCACCGATCCAGCCAACCGTACATCGCCTCGCGCATCGGCCGATTGTAGTCGTGGCCGGAGTCGATCGTGACGTGACGCACTCGCTCGCCGGATCCGAGCGCCTCGAATCTCGGCCTCGCCTGGGCCAGGCTCTTGGTCGCCTCACCGACGCTGAACTGCGGGGCGTCGCGACTGGCGCTCACGACGAGCAGGGCTCGGGGCGCGATCATCGCCAGAAGGTCGCCTGTTCGAGCGTATCGCAGGCCGCCGGGAATAACTTCGCAGATGCAGCAGGCCGTCTCCAGGTAGGCCTCATAAGTTCCGACCCCGCAGACGGGGACGACGGCTTTGAGTCTGTCATCGAGCGCGCCGGCGTAAAGCGCCTGGTTCCCCCCGCCCGAAGCTCCGGTGATCGCCAGCTTCGTCGGATCGACTTCGGACCGGGAGGCGAGATAGTCCACGGCACGACGGTTGTCGTGCACCTGGAGTCCGATCAACGGCACTCCCGACGCCCATAAGGCCGCCCCCATGAGGCCGCCGTGGTACGTCCCGGGACCGGGCACGACGGCCCGCTCGCCCGAGCCGAAGGCGTCCACGCTGAGGCACACGTAGCCAAGGCGGGCCAGGCCGATGCACCGGGCCTGGACCACCGGGTCGATGCGGGCCCAGGGCCAATGGCCGTGCACGCCGAGCACGCCGGGCGCCCGACCTTCCAGTTTTCGCGGGCGGAAGAGGTTGGCCGTCACGCGGACGCCAGGCCGGCTCTGGAAGGTCAATCGCTCGATCAGGTAATCCTCGCGCTCGACGACCCCGAGGACCTCGGGATCCAGATCGCAAGGCGGAACGGAGTCGAGCCCGAAGGAAGCTCGAAGTCCCCGCTCGACGGACCGCAGTCGCGCTTCCCAGGCGTCCGGGCTCGTCGGGGCTGCCGAGCCGACGGCGACGCCCCGTCGAATGAAAGCTCCAAAGGCGGCCCGCGGATCGTCCTCGTATGTCGCCCGCATCCGATCTCCTCCCGGCTCAGGGCTCGCCCCGGCTTCGCGACCCGTGGTCCCAGGCTAGCGGTCGCCAGGGGGCCCCGCAAGCCGCCGACGGGCCCTGATTTTGATGGATGGCGTGATTCCGTGAAAGGATGAGGCCTTGTGTACGTTCCCGCTTGCGCGACCCGCGAAATCCCCCCAACCCTCGCTGACGGAATCGGTCGTCCGACTTGTGCGGTCGGACGGCTCCGAATCTTGAGGAAATCTCTGGAAACGTGGCCTACGTTTCAGGTATCGGGGGAATCTCCAAGACTTTCGGCGCGTTCGCCACAAGCATCATCCCGGTGCATGTCGCCACGATCGGAAGGCTTGGCGCTCGTCGACTCTCCTCGACGATCACTGGAATCCCCCGGGGGAAGTGTCGCGCCGGTCTGAAGGGCCGACGTCGGCGACGACTGCGGACTTCGCCACGGAAGCGGGGTTTTGGATCAGGGAGGGATGGACGAAGTCGGAAGAGGCGAGAGCCAGCGAACGGCGAATCAGGCGGAGACGACTGACTGTCGGATCGAATGGTCGAGCATGCCGGACGCCTGCGTCCGCGGCTCGCCCCACCGGTCGCGCGGTCCGGAGGATTCCCCGCGCCGATGGACTCTCGCCGAGCCCCACGACGAGCGGAGCGCATCATGTTTGGCCTTCCCAAGGGCGTGCTCGGAGAGCGGTCCTGGACGGGGTGCAGGGAAGTCGGACGGCGTCTCGGGCTGCGAAATCGTTGGGGGGCGGGTCGGGGATCGCGACGGCGGCGGCCGGCGCTGATGGAGGCGCTGGAAGATCGCACCCTCATGGCGACTGCGGGTTACGACTATCTCGTGAAGGCGGGGTATCGCTGGGCCGATCCCGCGCGAATCACTTACAGCATCGCGCCCGACGGCGTCCAGTGGATCAGCGGCATAAACGGGATCAACGCCGCCTTCGATTCCAAGCTCGGGGCTGGCGTATGGGAGCGCGAGATCGCCCGCGCCCTGGCCACGTGGGAATCGGTGGCGAACATCAACCTCGTCCCCGTCGCCGACGGCAACTACCGGGAAAACTCGCTGGGATCCTCGCAGGGCGATCCGCGTTTCGGAGACATCCGGATCGGCGGCTCGACGTACGTGGGCAACCTGAGCACCCTCGCCCAGACGTATTTCCCGCCCCCGCAAGGCACCTCGGCGGGCGGCGACGTCGATGTCAACCTGGGCATGGCCTATGCGATCGGGGCCAATTACGACCTCTACAGCGTCATCCTCCACGAGACCGGCCATTCCTTGGGCCTGGACCACCCGTCGAGTAGTCAGGTCGTGATGCGGGCCGTCTACGGGGGGGTCGTCAACGGCCTGACTGACGGCGACATCGCCGGCATCCAGTCGATCTACGGGGCCCGCCAGGCGGACATGTACGAAAGCCAGGGGTACGGCCTGAGTTCGAGCAAGCCGATCGACCTCACGAGCGTCCTGACGAGCGCCCGGACCTCGACGGCTTCCTCGGCGTCGCTCACCAAGATAGGCGACGTGGAGTGGTTCAGCTTCGTCGCGCCGAGCTACGCAAGCGGCTCGTGGCAGGTGACGGCTTCGGCCTCGAACACCAGCATGCTCAGCCCCAAGGTGATGGTCTACGACGCCGGCGGCAACCTCATGGGCCAGGCCGCCGATGCGACCAAGTGGAGCACGGACGCCACGGCCTCGATGTCCTCGATCGTCCCCGGCCAACGTTATTACGCGGCGGTGACCGGCGCCACGAGCGACGTTTTTGCGGTCGGGTCCTACAGCTTCACGGTCTCGATGTCGCAGAGCCCCTCGATCCCGACGCCTCCGGTCGCCACGCCCACGCCCACGCCTACACCAACCCCGGTCCCGACCCCGCCCAGTACGCCGGCCTCTCCGGTGCACTCCACATCGGTCACGATCGCCGCGGATCGCTTCGAGCTGAACAATTCGTCGGCCTCCGCGACCAAGCTGGGACGTCTGGCCCAGGGCCTCTTGACGGGCCTCACGCTGCCGACGGCCGACGTGGATTTCTTCTCATTCCAGGCCGGCGCCGCCGGAGTCTACCAGGTCTCCGCCGGCCGCTCGTATATCCAGGTCCTCAATTCACGAGGACGGGTTCTCGCCCAGGGTACCGGTGCCGTCAACGTCTCGGCGACCCGGAACGCCTCATTCGTCATCCGAACCCAGGCCCCGGGATCGACGGGCATCGCCGACTACACTTTGGCCATCAACCCGGTGGCGTCCGGGAAGCGCCGGCTCGTGCTGGGAAAGAGCCTCGCTCATCAGGAAACCATCGCAAAGCCGGAGGCCTTCCAGGTCCGTGCGGCCCCCGCGTGGGCCGCGGCGATGCGTGCGGCGATCGTCTGAGGCTCGAACTTCCCCGGACGGTCGCGGCGCGGGAGTTGCCTGCCCTCCTTTGAGTGAATGTCCGGCCTGTGGTAGCCTGTCCGGGACGTGGAACCGCCGCGCACCCGGGTCGGCGCGACATCGCCCCTGGCCGATTTTGGCCCGGGGCGTTCGTTTCGGCCGCGCCCCCACAGAATCAGGGAACAAGGAGCGACAGGAATGGCTGAATACACCGTACCCCCGTTGCCGTACGATTTCGGGGCCCTGGAACCGAACATCGACGCCAAGACGATGGAGATCCATCACGACAAGCACCACGCCGCCTACGTCAACAACCTCAACACGGCGCTCAAGGACCATCCCGAGTTGCAGGGCAAGCCGATCGAGGAGCTGATCGCCGACCTCAATGCGATCCCCGAAGCGATCCGAACGGCCGTGCGAAACAACGGCGGCGGGCACGCGAATCACTCGTTCTTCTGGCAGATCATCGGCCCCGGGGGCGGCGGCGAGCCCAAGGGCGCGCTGGCCGAGGCCGTCGCATCCGAGCTGGGCGGTTTCGCGGCGTTCAAGGAGGCTTTCAACAAGGCCGCGACCACGCGATTCGGGTCGGGCTGGGCGTGGCTGACGGTCGGCAAGGACGGCAAGCTCGCCGTGACGTCGACGGCCAACCAGGACAGCCCGCTCTCCGAGGGTGCGACGCCGATCCTTGGCCTCGACGTCTGGGAGCATGCCTACTACCTCAAGTATCAGAATCGCCGCCCCGAATACATCGCGGCCTTCTGGAACGTGATCAACTGGGACGAGGTCGGCCGTCGCTTCGACGCCGCGAAGAGCGGGAAATGACCGGTCGGGGCCATGTCGAGTCTCCTTGACCGGCCTCTCGCGAACGCTATGATCGGGACGCGCGGGCGCTTGCGCCCGCTGCGTCCGGTCGCGATTTCCCGGAGGGATGGAGGTTTCGTCGATGGATCGACCCAAAGTTTCCTGTTCGCGTGCGGTGTTCGGCGGGATCTTGGTCGCGGCCCTGCTCGCCTCGATCGGCTGCCGGAGCACGAAGAGCGAGGTCCCGGCCGGCAAGCCGTACGCACGCACGGGCGATCAGCCGTCGTCAGTCGGGTTCAGCTCGGCGCCACACCCAGCTCCCGCCAACACGCCCTCGACCGCCTACAACCTGGGACCCGGAGCGTCGGCCGACGATCAGCTCGCGCGGGCCCGGAACAAAGCACCGGTTTACGGGACCCCCACGGCGGGCGAGAACGTCGCGCGACCGACCGCAAACATCTACGGGCCGCCAGGAACCTCGGGCCTCGATCCGACCGCCGGCCCCAGTCCTGGTGCAATCGCCGACGATCTGCTGGACACTGGCAATTCCGCGGCCAAGTCGCTCACGCAAGACCTGAAGGCGCGTCCCCCGACGGTCGAACAATGAACTCAAGATTGCGCGTCCTGTTCGAAGACGAGCATTGCCTGGGCGTCTTCAAACCCGCCGGACAGATGACGCAGGGGACCTGGGCCCCTCCCGGCGACACGACGCTCGAACAGGACGTGCGACGCCATCTCGACCCGGCCGCGCCGGAAGCGGCTTACCTCGGAATCGTCCACCGCCTCGATCGCCCTGTCTCGGGAGTCTTGCTCTGGGCCAAGACCCCCAAAGCGGCCCGTCGCCTGGCCGGCCAGTTCGAGGCCCGGCAGGCCGTGAAGGAGTATTGGGCGATCGTCGAGACGCCCGATTCTCCGGCATGCGATGCTCGAGCGTCGCCGCTTCTTCCGGTCGGCGAGACGTGGGTCGACTGGCTGACCACCGCCGACGAGTCGGGCGTGGTGCACGTCGTTTCGGAAGGGACGCCCGGAGCTCGAATGGCGAAGACGCGGGTCTCGGTCGATGTGGCGACCCGGCTACCAACGGATCGCTGTTGGCTGCGACTCTGGCCCGAGACAGGGCGGACACATCAGTTGCGCGTCCAGGCTGCCAGCCGAGGCACCCCGATCATCGGCGACGCAATTTACGGCTCTCGCGAGGCGTTCAGCCCCGGCATCGCCCTGCACGCCCGATCGTTGCAGGTGCGGCATCCGACGACGTCGGCACCCTTGATCCTGGTCGCGCCGCTCCCGACTTCATGGTCGGTTCAAGGAATCGACGCGGGGACGGCCTCGGCCTGAAGCGCCGGCTGTCGCGGACCGAGCGCTGTTGCCGCGGACCGCCATCCCCTGGGCTCAGGTCACTCGCAGCCGATCTCGACGATTTTCAGCTTGAGCGTGCCCATGGGGATGGGGACCTCGACCTGGTCGCCGACCTTCTTGCCGACGAGGCCCTGGCCGATGGGGCTGGTGAGGAGGATCCGGTTCTGGTCGTAATCCTCTTCGCCGGGGCCGACGAGGATGAAGTCTTCCTCTTCTTCCATGTCGAGGTCGAGGACCCGGACCTTGGAGCCGAAGACCACGCGGTCTTTGGGCATGTTCGTCTTGTCGACGAGATAGGCGCGGCTGAGCTTGTCTTGCAGGTCGTTGATCCGGGCCTGAAGCATCCCCTGAGCTTCGACGGCGGCATCGAATTCGGCGTTCTCGGAGAGGTCTCCGAAGCCCCGGGCCAGGGCGATCTGCTCGGCGATCCGGGACATGTCCTCATTTTTCATCTTGTCGAGCTGGGCCTTGAGCTTCTCGTAGCCTTCCTTCGACATCGGAATACGGTCGGTGGACATGCCGAACTGCTCCCATCTTCATCACTGTTGCAGAATGCGCGATTCGCGCCGCCGGATCGCGGCGACGCGAGCGGGTCGGGGCGCTTCGCCGAGGCGGCTCTCGCCGTCGGCCGTTCGAGCTGAGCGTCGTCGTCGTCAGGGCGACGTGGTCGGGAACGACGAGATCGGGTCCCATGTCTCCGAGTTACGCCCGGGTATGCGCCCGGGGCAAAAAAAATGAGACGGCCGAGACGCGTAGATCGCATCCGGGTACGTCCATCAGCAATCAAGCCTAGTAATCCCTGTACAGCGATGCAAGCCCAACCCCTGCGATCTGGGGCGTCGCATTTCCGCGGAACCGGCCGCTGCTTTCGCGTGCGAGGCGGCCGGATGGATGGGCATTACTCGTGGCGAAGGGCTTCGATGGGATCCATCATGGCGGCTCGACGCGCGGGGTAGAGGCCGAAGAGGATGCCGACGGCCACCGAGATGCCGAACGCCAGCAGCACCGACATGCCGGTGACGAACGCCTTCTGGTCGGGGATGAAGTAGACGATGATCCGCGGGATCGCGATCCCCACGGAGACCCCCAGCAGGCCTCCGACGCCGGATAGCACGACGGTCTCGATGAGGAACTGCTGGGTGATGTCCTTCCGCTTCGCCCCAAGGGCGCGGCGAATGCCGATCTCGCGGGTCCGTTCGGTGACGGTGGCCAGCATGATGTTCATGATGCCGATGCCGCCGACCAGCAGCGAGATCGCCGCGATCGTCCCCAGGATGATGCTGAACTGGCGAGCGGCCCGTTGGGCTTCCAGCAGCAGGTCGTAGGGGACCGTCATCTCGACGTCCTTCTTGCCGTGGTAACGCTCATAGGCGGCCTTGATGACCGGTACCGTGGGCTGGACCTGATCGATGCTGGACACCTGCAGGGTGATCTGCGAGAGCTGCGTCTCCTCGGCCTCCATCGAGCCCGACCGGTTGTTGACGATCTTCTCGCCGAACCGGACGCGACAGGTGTTCAGCGGGATGTAGACGTCTTTGTTGAAGTCCTGGGCCGCGAGGCTGCCGCCGACGCCCGCCGAGCTTTCACGCTCGCGGGTCACGCCGACCACGGTGTAGTAGTCGGAGCCCAGCTTCACCGACTGACCGATCGGATCCTCATAGGGGAAGAGGGTCTTCGCCGTGGTGGACGCTAGGACGGCATAGTTCTGGTATTTTTCATTATCGGCGGCGGTGAGGAAACGACCACGCTCCATGAGAAGCATGTTGAATTCGGCGTAGTCCTGGGTCGTCCCCACCACGCGGCCGTCGAGGTAATACTGGAGGCGGCGGATCTGCTTGCGGATCTCGCGAATGGGCAAGGCTTTGCGAATCGTGGGGACGGTCGCCATGATGCGGTCGTAGTCGTCGTACTTGATGCCGTAGTTCAGGATGCGCGAGGGCCGGCCGCCGGTGGCCTGGGCCTCGTCGCTGGGTTTCACCGATCGGACGATGATGTTCGTCGCCCCCAGGGCCCGGATGCGTTCCTGGGCGTCGCGACTCGACCCTTCTGCGATGGCCAGCATCGAGATGACCGCGGCGACGCCGAAGACGATGCCGAGCACGGTCAGGCCCGACCGCAGCTTATGCAGCAGCAGGCTCTTCATGCCGAGTTTCAAGCCGCGCCAGATGCGTCGCATGGGCTCGATTCCTTGACCGACGGGGTTCGGGCGGAGGAGTAGGGGGGCGAGAGGCGAGTCGAGAGCGGCGGCGGTCAGGCCTCGACGCCGGCGGCGAGCGAGGCCCGTTCGGCGGCCTGCTGGGCGGCGATCATCCGCGGGCTGGGGCCGTCCTCGATGATGACGCCGTCCCGCATGCGGATGATCCGCTTCGCGTGCTCGGCGATGTCGTCTTCGTGGGTCACCATGATGATGGTCTTGCCCGCCTCGTTGAGGCGCTGGAGCATTTCCATGATCTCATGGCTGGTCTTGGTGTCGAGGTTGCCGGTCGCTTCGTCGGCGAGGATGATGTAAGGGTCGTTGATCAGCGAGCGGGCGATGGCCACGCGCTGCTGCTGACCGCCGGAGAGTTGGGTCGGGCGGTGGTCGAGGCGGTCGGCCAGGCCCACCATGCGGGCCAGTTCGATCGAACGTTCGACGGCCTCGGGGCTGAGCTCGCCGCCCCCCTGGTATGTCAGCGGAAGCTGGATGTTCTCCAGAACCGTGTATTGCTGGATGAGGTTGTACGACTGGAAGATGAAGCCGAGGTAGCGGCTGCGGACCTCGGACAGCTCGTCGTCGTCCAGCCGCGAGACGTCGCGGTCGCCCAGGAAGTACTGGCCGCTGGAGGGCCGGTCGAGGCAGCCGAGCAGGTTGAGCATGGTGCTCTTGCCCGATCCCGAAGCGCCCATGATCGCGACGTATTCGCCGGGATAGAAATCGACCGTGACGCCCCGAAGGGCGTGCACAGTCACCGTCTGACTGGGCCCTCCGCGGCGGAAGATCCCGCCGCCGGAGGGGGCGTGCCCCATCACGTACGTCTTTCGCACGTCCACGATCGACACGAGGGGCTTGTCGGCCGCCGGGGGTGCGTCGGGTCGGAAATCCACGGTCAATTACCTCCCCCGGGTCCGCCGGGTCCGCCGCCTGGCCCGCGAGGACCACCGCCGCCGAAACCGCCGCCCGTCCCGCCGGGACCGCCGCCTCCGGGCCCGCCGCCGCCCGCCCGCATCTGCTTCATCTGCTCGAGCTCGGCGTCGCTGAAGCCGGCCTTCTTCAGGATCTCGGCCCTTTCTTCATCCGAGGCCCCTTTCAGCTTGGCCCGATCCTCGGCGGGGATGTTCTTCATCTTTTCCATGAAGGCCCCCCCCATGGCGCCGCCTCCGCCGCGGCGTCCGGCCTTACCCTTGGCCTTCGCGGCGTCGGGCGGGCCGCCTGCTCCAGCAGGACCGCCGGGACCGGCCGGCGCGCCGGGGACGGCCTCGCCTTTGCCATCGGCCTTGGCCCAGTCCTTCTTGGCGGCCCCGCCGCGTCCGACCGCGAACAGCTCGCGCTTCTCATCGTCGCTGAGCAAGGTGATCGGGTTGAGCGCGACGACCTGGCCCTGGCTGACGCCTTGGGTGATCTCGACGTACTTGTCGTTGGTCGCCCCGAGCGCGACTTCCTTGCGCTCGTAGCCCTCTGCGCCGCGGACGGCGACGTGGTCCTTGCCCTTGAACTCGAGTATCGCCTGGACGGGGACCGTGAGGACGTCTTCCTTGCGATCGACGAGGATGACGACCTCGGCGTTCATGCCTGGGCGGAGGCCGGGAAGGGGATTCTCGATGCGGATGTGCGACGTATAGACCTTGATGTCCGAGCTGAAGAAGCTCGACGGGTCGGGCAGGGGGGCGACGTCGACGACGCTCCCCTCCAGCTCCATGTCGGCGAAGGCGTCGACCCGAATCCTCGCCTTCATCTTGCCCAGGATCTTGTCGATCTGCGACTCATGGATCTTGGCGTTGACCTGCATGTTGCCGATGTCTGGCAGGCTGAAGATCTTCTGACGCTCGCGGACCGTCGCCCCTTCTTCAATCTGGGGGGTGTTGCTACCGAAGTTGCGACCCGGGTCGTTGGCATAGACCACGAGTCCGTCGCCGGGGGCGAAGAGCTTGCAGTTGGCGATCTGCTTCTCGTACTTCGCTTCCTTCTCCTGCTCCAGCCGATAGGTCTGCTCCTTGGCCTTCTCGTCGGAGAACGCCTTTTCGACGTCGCTCCGCAACTCCTTGATCGTCTTGGCCTTGGTGAATCGTTCCAGGACGGCGAGCTTGCTCTGGGCCTGTTCCAGGGCGAACCGGGCCTTCTGGTTGTTCAGCTCCTCGGACACCTTCTGGGCTCGCGACACGTAGCCCTTGTCGAACATCCGGTTGGCCCAGTCGACGCGGTCGGCGGCGCGGGCGAGGTCGGACTCGGCCAGCTTGATCTCGCCGTTGA